>JAYUSF010000364.1:0-31251 GCA_043755815.1 Verrucomicrobiota bacterium | reverse complement strand
GCACCAGTTCCGACCGCAGTGTTCACCGCGCAATTCTAGGTGATCCCACCCTGCGGGTGCAGCACCGGCCCGCCATCAGCAACCTGCGGACTTCGGCGTCGGCTGATGGATTGCTCCTCGAATGGGACCCCCTGAACCTCGGTGAGATCGGCTACCATGTTTACCGCACGGACCTGGCCGCCGGCACCACTCTCCGCGTCACCGGCGAACCCGTGAGTTCCACCGCCCCAGATGGCCGCCCGACCACGGTGACTCGATTTGTCAACGGCGGCATCGCGACAGGCACCCTCCAAACTTTCACCGTCAAGCCGGTGTTTAAAGAGGCTACTCCGGGCGGCACCTACTACGACCTCGGCCTCGGCAGCTTTGTCCAGGCAACGCAGCCCGCTCCGCCCATCACCGTAGCTTCGCTGGTCAGCCGGCGCACTTCCCCGACGGGCAACGTGGACGTCACGCTCGAAGGGAACAAAACCGAACCCCGGTGCTTCGACGGGATCGCGACCGTGGTGATCCGCTTCAGCCAGAACATCTCGGCCGCCTCGGTCACAATCACCGGTTCCGCAACGAAGGTTTCCCAGACGATCTCCGGGGCAGAGCTCACCGTCGCCCTCTCCAACGTGGCCAACGCCCAGACCCTGCAACTCGGGCTCAGCTCCGTCACCTCGGCCACGTCGGCCTTGGCCCAGCCAGTCACGTTTCCGATCCGGCTGCTTCGGGGCGACGTTAACCAGGACGGCATCGTGGACAGCAAGGACGTCATGTTCGAAAACCAAAGGCTGGTGGCCTGCAAGGGAAACCCGACCGGGGCTGTCCGGATGTATGACCTGAATGGCGATGGAAAGCTCAACAACGCCGACATCCAGCTGGTTTCAAAGGCACGGGGCACCCGCCTTAACTAAGCCCGGCTGGGAGCGAAGGCGCTCAACCCGCCGCCGCTCCCCCAAGTTCAGTCCAAGCCACGCACGGGACCGCCCACAATCAAACATTGAACTCTTACTGCCATGTCGCACCAAATCAGCTTCGCTTTGACGCCCGCCAATTCCGCCCCGGCCACCAGTGAGCGCTTCGGCTCACGCCTGCCGGAAGCGGCCTTGGTCAGCCGCCACCCCGGTTCACACGCCATGCCCCGTCCGCTTCAACCCACTGACCTGACGGGCCTCATCATCGGCCAGCTCGGGCAGTTGAAGGCGTCGCTCGGAGGCCAGGTGACCTTCGAACTCGAATTCGAACCCGATCTGCCGCCTGTCGCCATCGAGGCAGCCGCAGTCGGAGAGCTGCTCACCCAGGCGGCGCACGCCCTGGCCGAATCCACCGCCAACCAGGCGATCGTCCTGAGAATCGGCCTGAGTGTGCGGGACTTCGACGCGCGGGCGCTGACGGGCAATCGCACCCAGCGAACACTTGCTCCAGGGCGTTATGTCGTGGTCCATCTGGCCAGCCGAACGGAAGCCGGGGATCCACCAGCCGGGGGGACACGCGTCCCGAACCTGGCGCACGTGCTCCCCAGCTTGGAACGGCAGGGTGCCGGCCTGCTGCTCGCCCAAACGCCGGGGAACAGCAGGGCGGTCCGGATGATCTTCCCCACCTTTACGCCGAGCGAGTCAACCCGGCCCGACTCCACTGTCGCCGGTGCGCCCGAATGCCGGCGCGTGCTGCTCGCGGACGACGACGAAGCGGTGCGGTTGATCGCCGCCCGGGTCCTGCAGATGCTCAAGTTTGAGGTCACGGTCGCGACCGATGGCGAAGAGGCCCTCCGTGTGTTTGAAGCGTCAAAGGAACCCTTCCGGGCCGTGATGCTCGACATCTCGATGCCCAATCTCGACGGCATCAGCGCCGCCATTGAAATCCGCAAGCTGAGCCCCACCCAGGCGATCGTGTTCATCTCGGGCGACGCCGCCGAGGATGTGACCAGCCGCCTGCCCGCCGGTCTCGCGGCCAGGGTCATTCAGAAACCCTTCAGCGCCGCCGGCATCAAGCTGACCTTGGAACGGTGCGTCCCGAACCAATAGTCGATCGCGGGGCCACCGCTCACAGCGGCCGGACCTTGGGCCATTCCAATTCCAATCCCCGGCTCCGAAGCCCCTGTTGAAATTCCGCCAGCCGCTTCGCGTCGTTACGGATCAGCCGCGGTGGTTCCTTTACGGCCAGTGCCTGCGCCACCAGAGACCCGGCCGCTTCACCGATGTTCCACTCGACGGGATGCAGCCGGTAACAGCCGTTCGACAGGTGGGTCGTGCCCAGGTTCTTGTTCGCCGCGACCAGGTTTTCGACCCGGCGCGGAATCAAGGCGCCCAGCGGGATCTGAAACGGCAGCGAGCTGATGTCGACATAGTTGTCGCCGCCGGTGCTGGGATGAAGGTCGATGCGATACGCACCCACGCCGACCGAATCGGCAAACGGCGCCGCGGTGACCTCCTCGCGCGACTTGCCGGTTTCCTTCATCCGCGCCTCGGTTCCGACGTGGTTTTCCGTAACCGTAAACTCGGCCAGAATTCGCCGCGATTCCCGGATGTAGGCCGCCTTCGCCAGTCCGTCATCGGTGCCCACGATGTCGTCGCGCAGACGAAGCCCCTTCCAACCCGCTCCGCCATCGGGTCGCGGCGCCTCGGTCTGCATCCAGTAAAGCAGCGAAAGGCTCACCTGCTTGCCCCGCGCGAGATGCCGCGCCGCCGCATCGGGACTCACTCCGAGCAATGGCCCGAGCCAATAGTCATTCTGCGGCCAGTTCACCAGCGAGATGCCGCCGCGATAGGCCCCCGCAATGAAGTTGGCGGGATCAGCCAGGCGCCGGTAGGTGAAGAGGTTCAAACCGCCGGTGCCCGGTCCGGTCGGATCAAAGGAAACCTGCCGGGGCGTCAGCTTGATGGGATCAGACATCGCCCAACTCAGCAGCTTGCCGGTCCACGCCGGCTGCATCGCCGGCACATAGTCGCGCCAAAAAGCGTATTCGACGGGCCGCGAAATTGTGTGGTCTTCGCCGGCGAGATGATCCACCACAAAGCACCAGGTGAAGGCCTGTTGGTTCAGCGGCTGGGCTTCCGCCGCGGCGTGAGGTTCACCGGTGTCTCTCCGCGCTTCGGCACCGATGACAAACTCCGTCTTCGTCAGCGGCAGGAGATCGCCGAGTTCGGTGGCATCGATGAAGTAGGGCGCCGTCAACGTGACCGGACGACCGCTTTGCAAATCCTTCACGGTCACCGCCCGCACCCGCGCCCCTTCGACGTCGGCGCCCACGGGCACGTGCTCCTGCAGGACGCGGAGCTGACGGCCGCTGACGAACGGCGCCAGCATCTGCTGCAGGACGGCCAGGGCCACCCGCGGCTCATGGCAAAGCCGCGACACCGAACCGTTGCCGGGGTTCAGCCGCGGGTTGGCGCGGGCCTCCGCCGTCAGCGGATAGTGTTCGCGGTAGTAAGCGCGAACGCCGTCACGAAACTGGCGGTAGCTGCGCGTGCAACCAAAGCTCTCGATCCACGGATGTTCGTCCGGCGGCACGGCCTGCGCCGTGATTTGGCCGCCGATCCAGTCCGTCTCCTCGGTGAGAATCACCCGCAACCCGGCGCGACAGGCCGCCAGCGCCGCGGCGCAACCGCCAAGACCGCCGCCGACGATGACGACGTCCGCCGCCCATTCACTGGCGCGCCCGGCCGACTGGGCGAACAGCCGCAGGTCCCAGGAAAACAATGGCGCCGCCAACGCCGCAGATTTCAGAAACGAACGCCGGGGAAGATTCATCGTGGGGCGAGCATGGAACCGCTCTCCCGCTTCCGACAACGAGGAACCGGATCATCCCGCCAGCCGTCAGAGCAGATGCCCCATCCGCTCGCGTTTGGTTTTCAGATACCGGGCGTTGTGGGGATTCGGTTTCACGCGGATCGGAAGCTGTTCGACCACTTCAAGTCCGTAGCCCTGAAGGCCCACGAGTTTCTTGGGGTTGTTGGTCAGGAGCCGGATCTTTTTCAGGCCGAGATCGCAAAGCATCTGGGCGCCGACGCCGTAGTCGCGCAGGTCCATGGGGAACCCGAGCTTCAGATTCGCCTCCACCGTGTCGAGGCCGCGTTCCTGAAGCTTGTAGGCCTGCACCTTCGCCGACAGCCCGATGCCGCGGCCTTCCTGGCGCATGTAGAGGATCACGCCGGCACCTTCCTGCTCGACCCGTTTCATCGCCGTATGCAACTGGGGCCCACAGTCGCAGCGGCGCGAACCAAAGACGTCGCCGGTCAGGCATTCGCTGTGCACCCGGACGAGCACGCCGTCGTGGCCGCGCACGTCGCCCTTCACCAGCGCGAGATGATGGTTGCCGTCCACCTTGGACTGGTAGAGGTGCATGGTGAAATCGCCGTAATCGGTCGGCATGCGGATGGACTCGATCCGTTCCACCAGCTTCTCCGAGGCGCGCCGGAAGGCGATCAGCTGCTCGATGGAACAGAGCTTGAGCCGGTGTTTTTTGGCGAAACGGCGGAGCTCTGGCAGGCGTGCCATCGAACCGTCGTCGTTCATGATCTCACAGATCACCCCCACGGGCCGGCAACCCGAGAGCCGGGCGAGGTCCACGGCGGCTTCGGTATGGCCGGCCCGTTGGAGCACGCCGCCGGCCTTGGCGCGGAGCGGGAAAATGTGGCCGGGCTTCTTCAGGTCATCGGCCGCGGCCCGTGGATCGGCGATGACCTGAATGGTCTTGGCGCGGTCCGCGGCGCTGATGCCGGTGGTGATGCCGTGGGCGGCATCCACGGTGACCTGGAAGGCGGTCTGAAACGCGTCGCGGTTCTGCGAGACCATTTCCTCCACGCCCAGCTGCCGGAGCCGCTCTTCGTTGGTCGGAACGCAGATGAGGCCGCGGCCAAACTTGGCCATGAAGTTCACCGCCGCGGGCGTGATCTTTTCGGCGGCCATCACGAGGTCGCCTTCGTTTTCCCGGTCGGCGTCGTCCACCACGATCACCATGCGCCCCTTGCGCAGGTCGGCGAGGACGGCGGGAAGTTCGTCGAACAAATGCTTCATCCGGGGCGAGGCTAAAGGCGAAGCCGGCCGCGGGCAACGCAAGCCCCCGGCAACAAGGTTACGCTGGCGGACACCGGCGGCGCTGTCAGATTGCCGCCCATGGGTATCTCGCAGCGACGTTGGTCGGAGCCGGGGGGCTTCACGCTGATCGAACTGCTCGTCGTCATCGCGATCATCGCGATCCTGGCGGGGATGCTGTTGCCGGCGTTGGGCAAGGCCCGCGACAAGGCCCGGGCCGCCGCCTGCCAGAGCAACCTGCGCCAGCTCATCACGGCAACGATCATGTATGATGATGAGCAGAAGACGCTGCCCATTGGCTGGCCCGATGACGCCTCCCTCAGCCAGGCTCAAGCCCGGGGCGAGCCCGCACCGATCTGGTATCGCCAGTTGCAGCCGTATTTGGGCCGCAACGCGAAGACGGCGGGCCAGGGCGTGTTTGTGTGTCCGGCCAGCGTGCAGAAGGCCAAGCCCGACGAAAAGCTGGGCGCCGCCCTGCGGGCCGGCGGCTTCTGGGGCTACCTCGCCTACGGTCAGAACGGGATGATCAACAATGGTCGGCGCGACCTGGCGCTCCGCAACGTCGAGGACCCGGTGGGCACGGTGATGTTTGGTGACAGCGACGGCTGGGACGCCTGCCTCTATCCCGACACCAGGGAGAATGTGCTGGTCGCGGGTTCAGCCAATGTTTGCTATCGGCACAGCGGAGGTTCCGAGAAGAGTTCCGAAGCCGCCGATCAACACGGCGTCACGACCGGGGTGAAACGCGGCAAATTCCGGGCTAATCTCGCGTTCATGGACAGCCACGTGGAGCTGCGGCGCACCGCTCCGGCCAGGATTTTCACCCCCGCCCGGGACTGACGGAGTCGGCACCGGCTCAGCCGCGCATCCGTTCACCCAGCCGTTTCACCACCACGGGCCAGGAAAACTCCCGGTCGTGGTGCGCCTTGCCGGCGGCGGCGATGGTGTTTCGCTTCTCATCCAGGTGGACGAGCTCCTGCATCAGGCGGATGTAGCCGTTGCGGTCATCCACCTTCACGTGGGCCAGCCAGTCCGCATTGACCAGCGTGCTGCCGGTGTTGTGACCGGTCGTCGTCGCGACCGCCACGCCATGATCAAGCGCCGCCATGACGGTGGTGCGCCGTTCACTCACGCCGTCGATGAACGGCAGCGCCACGACGTCCGCCGCATGCAGCGCGCGGGACACCTCGCGGGATTTCACGTAGCCCAGCGGCCGGTAAAGGGCGCGCAAATCCGACGCGAGCGGGATCTCGGGAGCTGAGCCGATGAGCACGAAGGCCACCGGCTGGTTGGGCCGGAGGGAATACCGCCAGCCGTCGATCACCCACGGGATGCCCTTCGACATGCTGAACGTGCCGAAGTAGGCGATGATCTTGGCATTCTCCGGCAGCCGGTTCTCCCGGCGCCATTGCAATCGGTCCGCCGCCGGCAGCGTCGCGCGCGGAATGCTGGAGGGCGACGGCAACGTGAACAGCTTCTTGGCGACGTCCGGCCGGCGCGCCGACCACTCTTCCACCCAACGGCTGGTGGAGATGGGAATCACGTTCGCGAAGCGGAGAATCTTCTTCCACTGGCGACGATGGTTCCACGCAAACCAGAAGCGCCCCGGGTGCCAGGAGTAATCCGCCGCAATCTCGTGGGTCAGGACCACCTGCTTGCGGCCCATGCGATTGAGCCAGCCCATGAAGCTGGTCAGCTGCGAGTTCACCCCGCCGTGCCCATACATGTGCGGCACGTATTGCCAGAGCAGGATCGCATCCGAGGGAATGGCGGTGAGCTCCGCCGCCAGCAGGGCGACATCGCGCCAATCGTCCATGACCGGGCGCACGGTATAAGGCGTGGCGCCGCCCACCCCGACGGAGCTGATGACGGTGACCTGGTGGCCGGCCTCGTGCAGGTGCGTCGCGAGCGCGGCCGTGTGATCTGCCAGCCCGCCGCGCTTCGGCGGGAGCAGATCGGAGAAAATGACCACTGGCGGCAGCATAACTGGCGACGATGGAAGCGGACCCACTCCGCAGCACAAGCGCGAATCGCGGAAAACCACCGCCCCATGCCCTGTTACGGCCCGTCCACACCCGCCCGCACCTCAAGGAGATAGGCCACCAGATCCCAGCGTTGCGCCTCGGTCGTCGCGTCCAAAAAACTCGGCATCGGCGTTCCGTTCAAACCGGTGACAAGCACCCGGTAGAGGTCACGCGGCTCCGGACCACTCTTGATCGACGGCTGAGTCAGATCGGTCGGGATCGCCGGCTGCCCCCAGTCATCTTCCAGATCAGCCGCGGCGAGTCCATCACCTCTGCCGACCGGGCCATGGCAGGGCCCGCAGTTCGCGACAAACAGCGTCCGCCCAAGCCTCGCCCGATTCGTTCGCTCGGCCGCTTCCATCAGCCAGGCCGGCGGTTCCGGCAAGGGCACCGGATGGGCATAGTTCTCCGGCACGGTCCACTTCCGCGAGAAGGTCTTCACGTATTCGATCACCGCCTTCACATCCCGCTCGGAGAGGTGCTGAAACGTCGGCATCGACGTCCCGAACAGGCCACCACGAATCGTGCGCGCCAGATCGGCGTCGGTGGGCAGGGAGCCGGACGGGGTGGAACGAAACTTGAAGACTCCCGCCGTCAGCTTGCGCGGTCGCGGAACCATCGCGGCCGCCATTTCCCCCCTCCCGTCGCCCCATTTCCCGTGGCAGACGAGACAGTTGCGCTCGAACACAAAACGTCCCTCGGGCACCAGCGCTTCGTTCGGACCGACGCGGGGCGGAACGGCATTGGTCGCGACCACGTTTCCGCCGGACAAGTCGAGCACGACGAACAGTGCCGAGATGCAGAGCAACCCCTTCACCCGGGCCGCCCCGATGCGAGGACCGGTTCCACCAATATTTGCGCTGCCACTGCGGCGCTGAGGGCCAACCGGGAGCTGCACACCTGACAGATCACACTGGCGGACTTCGAGACGAGCCGGACCAACTGGTTCTCTCCCAGCCCCATCTCCCGCAGGCGCTGGCTGACGGAAGCCTCGGTTCCCAGACGGAGGATGCGCACCACCATGCCAGTCCTCACCTGGTCCAATGGTCGGCAGGCTAAGGCCGGCGCGTGATCGGCGGAGAAGGTAACAGGGTGGGCAGACATCACCGTGAGATCAGACCCAGCCGCGCGTGGGAAGGCCACCCGCGTGTTGGCGACGATTAGCCTCAAATTGCCAGCCAAACGGGCGCTTCATTGGGTAAGTTCAGCGCCGCTCCCGGCTTGCAATGTCGGTTGGGGAGCGGCTTTCTCCCGCGCCGTGCTGTCACTGAACCGTTACCGGCTCGTTGATTTCGCCACCCAGGGTTACCTCCTGTTTGGGGCGCTGGTCGTGCTGGCCTTGCGGGGGAATCATTGGCGCGAGTTGCTCGGATTGCATCTGGTGGGGCTCCTGGCGGTCCACGGCCTGATCCGACTCAACCCGGCGGCGAACGGGCCGCGCTGGCGCCAACTGCTCCGGGATTTCTACCCGATCCTGCTCTATGGCGGGTTCTATTTCGAAATCCTGGCGGTGAACCGGATGTTGGCCTTCCCGCGGCTGGATTCTTGGCTGCTCCGGGCCGACCACGCCGTCTTCGGCCGGCAGGTGGCCGAAGCCTTTCAGCCCGCCTTTCCTCAGCCGTTCGTGAGCGAACTGCTGCATCTGTCCTATCTGAGCTTCTACGCCATGGTCGGCGGCGTGGGCGCGTGGCTGGTGGTGCGGAACCGGCCGGCCTTCGGCCATTTTGTCACCGTGGTCTCGCTCGCTTTTTACACCTGCTATGCCGCCTATCTTTTCGTGCCCGCGGCCGGCCCGCGGGTGCTTTACGCCGACACGCCCGAACGGGCCCAGTTCTTCACGATGTATGGCCATGCCCCACGTCCGGTGCCCGCCAACGTCGAGGCGGGCTGGTGTTACCGCGCACTCGACCTGATCGAGCGCCACGCGGAGATTCCCGGTGCCGCCTTTCCCAGCAGCCACGTGGCAATTGCGGTGATTACGGCCTGGTTTTCGTGGCGCTACGTCCGATGCATCCGCTGGCTGCACCTGGGGCTGGCGCTCCTGATCTGCGTCTCGACCGTCTACACCCGCGCCCATTACGGAGTGGATGTCTTGGGGGGCTTGCTGGCGGCCGGCCTGCTCTTTCCCGCCGCAGAAATGGCGTATCGACGCTGGGGTTGGGCGGAACGCGCTCAACCCAGCTCCCGGGCGTAAACGCGATAGGTCTTGTAGGGGCGGGCGGAAAACGCCCCGAGCAGACGGATCACCGGTTCGTTGTCCTCGAGAATCCAGGACGCCTCGCACCCGACGAAACCCAGCCGGCGCGCGGTGCGAAGGGTCTCGGCGAACATCATTGCCTCCAGGCCGCGCTGGCGGAATTCGCCCCTGGTCCCCAAGGCCACCAGCCGGAACAGACGCGGCTGCCGCCAGCCCACCAGATACGGCAGGGCCCGGAGGATGCCCGGCGAGAACAGCCGCCCGCGCAGGGGCTGGATGATTTCGTTCGCATCCGGCAACGCGAGAAGGAAGCCGGCCACTTCTCCGTCCTGTTCCGCCAGCCAGACCAACCCGTCGACCAGCAACGGGGCCAGCCGTTCGGCGAGCAGGTTGATTTCTCCATCGGTCAGCGGAACGGCACCCCAGTTCTTCTCCCAGGCCTCGTTGTAAATGCGTTTGATCTTGGGCAAGTCCGACGGGAGCGAAGCCTTCGTGATGGGCCTCACGGTCAGCCGCGGATGCCGTCGGCGGAAACCCGCCGCGAGCCGGTCCAACCGGTCCTGTGGGGCCGACGCGAGGTCAATGTGGAACGCGATGAGATCCTTGGCCTGCGCGAATCCCGCCGCCTCGACCAAACCCGGCAGATACGGCGCGTTATACGGCATCATCAGGGCCGGGGGGCGCTCGAAACCGTCGATCAGGAGGCCGCATTCGTCGTTGATCGACGGATTCATCGGGCCGACCACCCGGTTCATCCCGGCCGCCTGCGCCCACGCAAGAGCCGCGTCGAAGAGCGCCGCAGTCACCGCCGGATCGTCCACGCTTTCGAGGAACCCAAAATGGGCGGTCCGTTCGCCATGAACCGCGTTGTGCGTTGCGTCCACCAGGGCCGCGATGCGCCCGACATCCCGGCCGGCGCGGGAGGCGACCCACAATTGAGCCCGGGCGTGCTGGAAAAACGGATTCGCCGGCGCCAGCACCCGGTGCAACTCCGACTCCAAGGGGGCCACCCAGTTTGCGTCGTGGCGGTAAACCACCGTCGCCACGCGCAAAAACCGGCGGCGAGCCGACGGTTGGGCGTGATCCAGCAGGGTTAGGGTGACGGGGCCGGCCATGAAATTCCGGGCAGCCTGCCGAAGCCCAAGGGCGGAGGCGAGCCCGGGAGCCGGCCGCACTTTTGGGTCGCCGCGGCGAAGAATCCTTTTCGACCGTGAACGGTTCGGTAACCTGCGGTCGCGGCGTTTCTTCGACCCGGACATGCGGTTCCTCTACAACATCCTTTTTACGGTCGGTTTCGTGCTGAGCGCGCCGTTCTACTTCCTCAAGCTGAAGCGGCGCGGCAACTGGCGCGCCGGCTTCGGCGAACGGTTCGGCCAATACGACGGTCGCCTGAAGATGTCGTTGACCAACCGGAAGGTGATCTGGATCCACGCCGTCAGTGTTGGCGAAGTGGGTCTGGCGACGGAGCTGGTCCGGGCCTTGGAACTCCGGCTGCCCGACCACAAGCTGGTCGTCTCCACGACCACCACGACCGGCCGCGCCGAGCTTGAAAAACGGCTGCCGGCCCACGTCAGCAGAATCTATTACCCGGTCGACCGCCGGAAATGCGTCCAGCGGTCCATGGGCTCGATCCATCCCCGCGCGATGATCTTCGTGGAGGCTGAACTCTGGCCCAACATGCTGTGGACCCTCCAGAAGCGGGGCATCCCCTACTTCCTGGTCAACGCCCGGATTTCGGACCGATCGTTCCGCGGCTACCGGCGCGCGGGTTTCATCTTCCGCCAACTGTTCGCCGGGTTCGCCGGTGTGGGGGTGCAAAACGACGAAGACGCCCGCCGCCTGCGGCAGCTCGGCGTCCGCCCGGAGGCGATCCAGATCGTCGGCAGCCTGAAATTCGACACCGCCAAGGCGCACGGCCCGGCCCGCCTCGATGTCGAGGCAATGCTCGGCCAGCTCGGGGTTGGGCCGGACGCCTTGGTGCTCGTCGGCGGCAGCACCCATGCCGGCGAGGAGCTGATCCTTGCCCAACTGACGCGGCGGCTGCGCGTCCGCTTTCCCAACCTGTTCACCGTCATCGTCCCTCGCCATCAGGAACGGGGGGGCGAAGTCGGCCGCGAACTCGCCGCGAACGGGGTGAGATTCATGTTCCGCAGCGAATTGACCAAGAGCGTGCAACGGGAACCGGGTGAACTGGAGTGCCTCGTCGTCAACACCACCGGTGAACTCCGCTTCTTCTACGAACGCGCCGACCTGGTCTTCGTCGGCAAGTCGCTCACCGCGGACGGCGGCCAGAATCCCATCGAACCCGCCGCGCTCGGCAAGCCGGTCGTTTTCGGGCCGAACATGCAGAACTTCCCGCAGGTCGTGCCCCAGTTTCTGGCGCGGAACGGCGCCCGCCAGGTTCGCGATGCCGCGGAATTGGAACTGGCCATCGGGGAACTGCTCGCCGATCCCGCCGGCCGCAGCGCCCTGGGCGAACGCGGCCAGGCCGTCGTGCGCGAAAACCTCGGCAGCCTCGAGAAGAGCGTCGAGATGATCGTCCGTGAACTGCCCGCCGACTGACCCGGCCACGGGGTTGGCCGTGACGGCGCGCCAAATCCGGGGCACGCTCGCCCCGTTCTCTGCGCCATGCCGCTGATTTCCGTCATCGTGTCGAATTTCAATGGAGCCCGGTTCCTGCCGCGGCTGCTCGAAACACTGCTGGCGCAAGCTGGCGTGACGACAGAACTCATCGTCGTCGACCGCCAAAGCTCCGATGCTTCGGCCCAGATCCTAGCCCGCTTCCCCAGCGTTAGAGTCATCTCCGAACCGCCGGAATCCGGTCTGGTGGCCGGCTATCACGCAGGCAGCCAAGTGGCAAACGGTGAGCTGCTCTTCTTCTGCAACGAGGACATGTGGTTCGCTCCGGACTGCCTCCGTCTGCTGGCCGCAGAGATCAATTTGGAACGCCGGATCGGGGCGGCGGATCCGTGGCAATGGACCTACGACGGCGCGGAGTGGATCCATGGCGGCACCCGGTTCTTTCCGACGCGGTGGGCGATCAATTCCCCCTACCCGCACTACGCCGCCAACTTCACGGTCGACCTGCCGGCCGGCGCCCTGGTGCCGTTTCCCTGCGCGGGGGCGGTCATGATCCACCGGGACGTCTACCGCGACGTGGGCGGCTGGGACACCGACTTCTTTCTGGACTCCGAGGATGTTGACCTGTTCCTGCGGGCCTGGCAGCGCGGCTGGAAGGCGACCCAGGTTCCGACGGCCAAGGTGTATCACGCCGTCAACGCCTCCAACGCCCAGACGCTGACCCGCCTGAACATGTCGGTCAGCCGGCGCCGTTACGTCTCCCAGCGGGCCAATCTCACCGCAATCGCCCTGAAGTGTTTTTCGTGGCGGGCCATTCCCTCGGCTCTGCTCGTCTGGCCCGCGGTGCTGCTGAACAACCTGCTCAAGGGACGCTGGCGGTTTGTGGCCGGCGACTTTGCCGTGTTGCGTGAACTCGTCCGCCGCTGGCCGGCCATCCGGACCTTTCGAAAGGCCAATTCCGCCTACATCCACTTCCTGCCCGGCGAACGGTTCTTCAGCGCGCCGGAGCACAGGCTGACCGAGCCGACAGGACCGAAACAGAGTTCCACAGGCGCTCGAAGTTGACCTCACAACCGGCCACCGGCGGATCTCCGGCCGGAAAATCAAACTGAGCCCGGAGGACTCCTTCCTTCCCTTCAATGCTCCGCGCACTCGCCTCACCGGGGCGTCCGCGGCGATGACCGTCAATCCCGCCCTACTTTCCCTTCCCCAAGCGCCCCCGGCTTCGTCACACTCCGCCCGTCGCTTATGCCGAACCGCAAGTCCGCCCCCCCGGTTGCCGCCGAATCACCCGCCCGCCGTGAGTTCAAGAAGCTCATGGCCGCGAATCGTTCCGAGATCGCCGTCCGCATCTTTCGCGCGGGCACCGAACTCGGCCTCCGCACCGTCGCCATCTTCGCGCAGGAAGACCGCTTCTGCATCCACCGCTTCAAGGCCGACGAATCCTATCTGATCGGCCAGGGCAAGGGACCGGTCGCCGCCTACCTCGACATCGAGAGCATCGTGGCCGCCGCCAAGGAAAAGGGCGTGGACGCGATCCATCCTGGCTACGGTTTCCTGAGCGAAAACCCCGAGTTCGCCCGGGCCTGTGCCCGCGCCGGCGTCGCCTTCGTCGGCCCCCGCCCCGAAATCCTCGACATGATGGGCGACAAGACGGCCGCCCGGGCCGTCGCCCAGCGGATCGGCGTGCCCACCCTGCCGGGAACGGATGAGCCCATCGCCGACCGGGACTTGGCGTTGAAGGCCGCGAAGGCCATCGGATTCCCGCTCATCATCAAGGCGGCCTTCGGCGGCGGCGGTCGCGGCATGCGGGTGGTGAAAAAGGAAGGCGAACTCAGCGGCCTGCTCGACGAGGCGCAGGGGGAGGCGGGACGCGCCTTCGGCAATCCGGCGGTGTTCCTCGAAAAATACATCCCGCGCGCCAAACACATCGAGGTGCAGATCCTCGGCGACCAGCACGGCAACGTGATCCATCTCTACGAACGCGACTGCTCGGTGCAGCGACGGCACCAGAAGGTCGTCGAGGTCGCGCCGTCGTTTGCCCTGCCGGAACACGTCATCAAGGAACTCTGCGACGCCGCCGCCCGGCTCGGACGCGAGATCCGCTACGACAACGCCGGCACGGTGGAGTTCCTCTACGATCTCGACGCTCACGAGTGGTTCTTCATCGAGATGAACCCGCGCATCCAGGTCGAGCACACGGTCACCGAGGTGATCACCGGCCTCGACCTGGTCCGCGCCCAGATCCTCATCGCACAGGGCCACGCCCTGCATTCCAAGGAGGTCGGGATGCCGGTGCAGAATCAGGTTCCCCGCAACGGCTACGCCATCCAGTGCCGCGTCACGACGGAGGATCCGGAGAACAAGTTCACGCCCGACTACGGCAAGATCCTCGCCTACCGCTCGCCGGGCGGGTTCGGCGTTCGGCTCGACGGTGCCATGGGCTACTCCGGGGCGGTCATCACGCCGTTCTACGACTCAATGCTCGTGAAGGTCATCGCCTCGGGCCAGACCTACGAGATCGCCATGGACCGCATGGACCGCGCGCTGCGCGAGTTCCGCATCCGCGGCGTGAAGACAAACATCCCGTTCCTCGAGAACGTCATCCGCCACGAGCAGTTCCGGACGGGCCAGGCCACGACGACGCTGATCGACACGTCCCCCGAGCTGTTCACCTTCAAGACCCGCAAGGACCGCGCGACCAAGCTGCTCAATTTCCTCGGCAACGTCATCGTGAACGGCAACCCGCATGCGAAGGGCTACAAGCCGGTGAAGGCGTTCGACGCGCCGGTGGTGCCGAAGACCCAGCCAAGTGGGACAGGCGCCCCGCCTGTCTCCGTCCAACAGGCGCCCTCGCCTGTTGAATCCAAGTCTAGCAAAGCACGGCAGGCGGGGGCGCCTGCCGGACAGGTGACCGGCGAGGGCGCCTGTCCCACAAATTTTCCCGCCGGCACCCGCAACCTGCTGCTCGAGCTCGGTCCGAAGAGATTTGCCGAGTGGACGCTCAAGCAGAAGCGCCTGCTGATCACCGACACCACCTTTCGCGACGCCCACCAGTCGCTCATGGCCACCCGCGTCCGCAGCTACGACTTGCTGGCCTGTGCCGATGCCCTGGCCCACCGCGTCGGCGATGCCAAGACCGGCCTCTTTTCGCTGGAGATGTGGGGCGGAGCCACCTTCGACACCGCGATGCGTTTCCTCAGCGAAGACCCGTGGGAACGGCTCGGCCAGCTCCGCGCCAAGATTCCGAACATCTGCTTCCAGATGCTCTTCCGCGGCTCGAACGCCGTCGGCTACTCGAACTATCCCGACAACGTCGTCGCCGGGTTCGTGAAGCACGCCGCCGCGTCGGGCATGGACATCTTCCGCATCTTCGACTCGCTGAACTACCTGCCCAACCTGCGCGCCGCCATGGAGGCCGTGCAGGACACCCACGCGATCTGCGAGGGCACGCTCTGCTACACCGGCAACATTCTCGACGGACGGCGCGACAAGTTCTCGCTGAAGTATTACGTGAAGCTCGCGAAGGAGCTGGAACGCATGGGCGCGCACTTCCTCGCGATCAAGGACATGGCCGGCCTCTGCCGGCCCTACGCGGCGCAGACGCTGGTGAAGGCGCTCAAGGACGAGGTCGGCGTCCCGGTCCACTTCCACACGCACGACACCAGCGGCATCAATTCCGCCAGCGTGCTCCGCGCCAGCGACGCCGGCGTGGACGTCGTGGACCTCGCGCTCGCGAGCATGAGCGGCAGCACCTCGCAGCCGAACCTCAACTCCGTCGTCGCCGCGCTCCAGCACACGCCGCGCGACACCAAGCTGGACCTTGAGGCGCTGAACGAGTTCTCCGACTACTGGGAGAAGGTCCGCGAGTTCTACGCGCCGTTCGACACGGCGCCGAAGACCGGTTCCGCCGAAGTCTACCTGCACGAGATGCCGGGCGGCCAATACACCAACCTCAAGGAACAGGCCGCCAGCATGGGCGTCTCGCACCGTTGGCCCGAGATCGCCCGCACCTACGCCGAGGTGAACCAGCTCTTCGGCGACATCGTGAAGGTCACGCCCTCCAGCAAGGTCGTCGGCGACATGGCGCTCTTCCTCTTCAGCAAGGGCATCAAGACCGAGGACATCGTCAACTTGGAGCCCGGCTCCACGCCGTTTCCCGAGAGCGTTATCGACATGCTCAGCGGCGGACTCGGCTGGCCCGACGGCGGTTTTCCCGAGACCGTGCAACGCGTTGTGCTCGGCGAGAAAAAGGCCAAGGAAGCCCAGGCCGCGTTCAAGGCCGGCAAGGTTGGCACCCGCGCCGAACCGGTGAACCTCGACAAGCTCCGCCGCGAGCTGACCGACAAGCTCAAGCGCGAGGCCACCGAGGACGACGTCTTCAGCCACCTGATGTATCCGCAGGTCTTCGCCGACTACTCGAAGCAGTTGCGCGAGTTCAGCGACGTGAGCGTGCTGCCCACGCCCGCCTTTTTCTACGGGCTGCGCCGCGGCGAGGAGATCAGCGTCGAGATCGAGGCCGGCAAGACGCTGGTGATCCGCTTGATCACCGTGGGCGAGCCCGACAAGGACGGCCGCCGCACCGTGACGTTCGAGCTGAACGGCATGACGCGCGAGACCCACATCACCGACAAGAAGGTGACGCCGCTGACCAAGACGCGGCCCAAGGCGGACCTCGCCGACCCGATGCAGATCGGCGCGCCGATCCCGGGCCTGGTCGCCAGCATCGCCGTCAGCGTCGGCCAGAAGGTCACCAAGGGCGACAAGCTCCTGATGATGGAGGCCATGAAGATGCAGACCACCGTCACCGCCCCTGCGGACGGCATCGTCGCCGAACTCCTCTGCGCCCTCGGCGAAACCGTCGAGAGCAAGGATTTGCTGGTGAGGTTGAGGGCGTAGCCACTGCTTCCATTCGCCAACCCAAGGGAGCAAAGTGGTTTCGTTACGGAAATGACACTCCTCACTAAAGTTTCGCTGCGAAACTACAAAAGCATCGCCGCCTGCCAGGTGGAGTTGGGTGATCTTACGTTTCTCGTCGGCCCCAATGGCTCGGGGAAGAGCAATTTCCTGGATGCCATCCGCTTCGTTTCGGATTCCCTGAACACTTCACTTGATCATGCACTCCGTGATCGCGGCACAATCAAGGAAGTTCGTCGAAGATCCGGAGGGCATCCCAATCATTTTGCCATCCGGCTGGAATTCCAAATCCCCACGGGTGGAAGAGGGCACTTTTCGTTTCGCATAGGAGCCAAACAGAATGGTGGGTTTGAAGTGCAGAGTGAGGAATGCCGGCTGATAGGCGCCAACGGCCTTCTCGGTGAAGCCAGCTATCTTGTTACGGGTGGCCAGCTCATCAAGACCACCGCATCAGTCGCTCCGCCCGTAGTGACCGATCGGCTGTTCCTGGTGGCTGCGTCAGGGCTTCCGGAATTTCGTCCCGCCTACGACGCGTTATCGCGAATGGCCTTCTACAATCTTAGCCCGGAAAAGATTCGAGCGATGCAGAAACCTGACGCTGGAGAGCTTCTGGATCGTGACGGTGGCAACAGTGCCAGTGTTTTTGCCAAGCTTCCCAGCCAAGCGCAAACGGAGATAAACGCCTACCTGTCGCGCATTGTTCCTGGCGTTGCGGGAGTGGACCTCAAGACTCTTGGTTCGCAGGAAACGCTGGAATTCCGCCAGCAGGTGAAAGGCGCAAAGAATCCCTGGCGGTTTCTTGCCGCAAGCATGTCCGACGGAACCTTGCGGGCCTTCGGTGTTCTGCTCGCTCTGTTCCAAACCCTCGAACGTAATGGCCATGCACCGAAGTTTGTCGGCCTTGAAGAACCCGAAGTGGCTCTTCATCCGGCAGCCGCCGGCGTATTACTGGACGGCTTGAAACAAGCCTCAAACTGGACCCAGGTGGCTGTGACCAGTCACAGCCCTGACCTGCTTGACCATCCCAACATTCCTCCCGAATCGATCCTTGCCGTCGAAAGCATAGATGGGGTGACGCAATTGGGTCAGCTTGATGAAGCAGGGAGAACAGCACTGGCCAGAAAGCTTTTCACGCCCGGCGAACTCCTGAGAGTCAACCAACTTTCGCCAGACCGCCAGGCGCTGGCCAAGCTCTTGGACGAACGGCAACCCAACCTTTTTGACTTCGAGAACTAGGCATGGCCATCCGCATCGCTTCCATTGTCGAAGGACATTCCGAGGTGATGTCCCTGCCTATCCTTTTCCGCCGACTGACGGCAGCTTGGGTTGTGGCGGCGCCAATAGATTTTCCGACGCCAATCCGGATCAAACGCGAGCAATTCCTGCATCGGCAGACCGAATTCAACCGATACGTTGAGCTGGCGGCATTGAAAGCAGGTGTTGGCGGACGAGTGCTGATACTGCTCGATGCGGATGACGACTGTCCGGCAACGCTCGGCCCAGAAGTGTTGGCCCAAGCGCGGGCTGTTCGTTGCGATGTTCCATTCAGGGTGGTGTTGGCGAAGCGCGAGTTTGAGGCGTGGTTTATCGCAGCAGCGGAGTCGTTGGGTCTGCCTCCGGGGCATCCAAAACCTCCCGATCCTGAAGCGATTCGCGGGGCTAAGGAATGGGTGGGAGCTAATCTGCTTCGAGGTAGCTATTCGGAGACCCGTCATCAGCCCTCCTTAACCTCGAACTTCGACCTCGAAGCTGCGCAACGAGCGCCTTCCTTTGGGAAGTTTTGCCGGGACCTCAGGCAGCTCCTCTCAGACCCGGAATGAGCGCCGCCAACAGCCTCATCGTTGTCTTTACATCTGGCTCGTGAAGCCGGAAGCCTGAGATGACGATGCCTTGCCGGCGCGGCGCAGGCTCAGCTAGCTTCCCGCCATGACGTTTCCGCTGAACGCCTACGCCGAAGCTGCCTTGGAACTGGCCAGCTACGATAAGCTGGAGGATGGCACCTACGCCGGTGAAATTCCCAAGCTCAAGGGCGTGGCCGCCTTCGGCAAAACCCTCCGGGAATGCGAACGGGAGCTGCGCTCCACTCTGGAAGACTGGCTGCTCGTCGGCCTGCGCCTGGGCCACAAACTGCCGAAGCTTGCCGGCATAGACCTCAATTCACGCGATGCCTGGCTGGAAATCCAGCAAGCGGCGTGGGTTCGTCCGCCGGCTGCAGGCACTCGGATTCACCGGCCCGTTCCGGGGCACCCGCCACGACTTCCTCGTCTTCGGCCAGCACCGCCAGACGATCCCCACCAACGCGGAGTATTCCGTGCCGCAGTTGAGGATGCTCCTGCGTCAGGGGGAGAGCATTCTCGGACGCAACATCGATCGCGACGAATGGGAGCAGCTTTGACGGAATCAGGGTGACCGCATCGACAATCACCGCGCCGGCGGCGTCACCGGGAACTTCGCGGCCACGCGGCGGGCGGCGACTTCGAGCGCAAGGTCCCGGTAGCTCGCCTCGTCGCCGAAGAAGCGGCGTTCCAGACCGTCGCGCAGCAGTTGCAGTTCGGCCGCGGGATTCCCCTGCCGCTCAAACAGGTCGAACATCCGCACCAGCACGGTGCTCAGCGCCCGTCGGTCGGCGGTGAAGCCGTAGGGGCCCGCCTCCTGGGTGTCCGCGGCGAAGGCCCGGCCGGTCAGTTGCAGGAATTCGGTGTCGCGTCCCTGGTCCCACTTCAGCTCCGCCAGCCGGAGCCGGTGCACCCGCCGGAGATCCGGATCGCGGCGGATGAGTTCGGCGAGCACCTGTTCCGTCTTCGCCGTGGCCGGCACATGCCAGGCGGAGCGCCGGGACCGGTGCGCCACCATCAGCAGGCTCGCCTGCGCCCGCAGATCGATGAGTTCCTCGCGGGCAGGATTCTGCGCGAAGCCAGGCTGCTCGACCAGGCGGAGGGCTTCGGTCGCCGGGTTCGGTGCCTGCTCGCCCAACAGCGCGAGGGCTTCCTGCGGTTCAAACCGCTGCGGCTCCAGCGCCATCCAGTGTTCGATGGCGGACTTGAGCGGCGCGACTTCCCGGGTGACGTCGCCGAAAAACAGCGCCGTCGCGGCTCGCACGTCGGCCACGGACACTTCATTGGTCGCCCGCCAGCGGCCCAGCAGCGTGCGCGGCCGCGGCGAGAGCACTTCCGCCAGATCAAAGGCCTTGCGGGAGAATCCACGGTTGAAGAAGCCGGCCTGCGCCGCGTATTCGAGCACCGGGTTGAAGTCGCTGTGCAGCGGTGTGCCCGGCTCTGGCAGATGGGCGCCGTCGCTGAACGGCAGCAGTTCCAGGGACAGCAGCGCCGGCAGGCTTTGCACGTGGGCGCGGTGCAGGTCCTCCGCGATGCGAGGGGTCGCGGCCCGGCGGGACAACTGTGCAAGATCGGGACTGAACGGCACCGGCGAGCCGACGAGCATCAGGTCCCCGCCGCTCGTCTGCCAGATGGACGTGTAGGGAAAGACCGACGTGAAGGTGGCCGCCACGATGTCGAACACGCGGTCGCTGGATTCGTAGGCCTGCACCCACTGGGCCACGAGGCCGCCGGGTTTCAACCGCGCACGGCAATCCTCGTAGAACTCGCGGCTGAACACCGCCGCCACGCCGGCCATCCACGGGTTGGAAGGTTCGGTGATGATGACGTCATACTTCCCGGGCGCGACCTGCAGGTAGGTGCGCGCATCTTCCAGGGCGACGGTCACGCGCGGATCGGCGAGGGCATTGCCGTTCACTTCGCTGAAATGCCGGCGCGTGGCCTCGACGACTTCCGGGGAAATCTCGACGACTTCGACCCGCTTCGCCGTGTCGTGCCGCAAGGCCGAACCGGCCGTCACGCCGCTCCCGAGGCCGACGATCAGGATTTCCTCCGGCCGGGGATGCAGCAGCAGCGGGACCTGGGCGAGCAGCACCTGCGTGGAAAGGTCGCCGCGCGAGGTGGCGTCGGTTTTGCCGTTGACCTTGAGGAAGAGCTGTTCCTGGCCCGGCTTGAGCGCACCGCGCACAACCGTCACCGACGAACCGGCGCCGTCCCGGTGATACTCCAGCGTGAACGCATCCACCGTGGCGCGGAATTCCTTCGCCGTGGCCGGAGGGACCGCTGCGCGCCACAGGCCGCTGGTGAAGGAACGGTTCCAGCGCCCGGACAGCCCGACCGCAGCCAAAAGCGCGAGCACAGCACCGCCGACCGGCGCAAGCCAGAAGCCCCACCGCGGCCCGCGCCAGTCGCGGCTCAGGATCACCGCGCCGATGGCGAGGTTGAGCCCGATGCCCAGGGCAAACGTCGGCGCGAGGCCCAACTGCGGCAGCAGCACGAAGCCGGTGAGCACCGCGCCCAGCACGGTCCCCAGCGTGTTGACGGCGAAAACCAAACCGACGGAACGCCCCGTCCGGGCCACTTCCTGCGTCGCGATCCGGCTCGCCAGCGGCAGCGTCATGCCCAGGAAGACAGTCGGCACGAACATGACGGCGAAGCAGATCCCGGTCTGAAACAGTTGGTTGAGCGGGAACGCCGCCGGCTTGCGCTGAAGGAGGTCGGCCAGCTTGGCAAACCACCACGGCAGCAGGTCGTAGAACCACAGGGAAACCGCGAGCGACAGGCCCAGCGCCAGCTCGGCCTGGGCAAACGCCCGGAGGGTTCCGCCCACGTGCCGCCACCGGTAGATGATCCATCCGCCCACCGCGATGCCGCTGATGAACGTCGCCAGCATCAGCGAATAGGCGTGCGTGCTGGAACCCAGCGCGAGTCCGAGCACGCGCGTCCAGGCCACTTCGTAGAGCATCGCCACAAAGCCGGAGACGCCGATGCCGATCAGGGCCAGCCGGAGTTCCCGCGCCGTGAAGGTTTCTTCCCCGCCGGACGCCGCCAGCGGCAGCGCCGGCACCACGACCTCATCCGCTTCCTGGCGGCTGAGCAGCAGCGTCACCGCGCCGATCAGCAGGCTGATGCTCGCACCGAGGTATACGGTCAGCTCCAAGCCCAGCTCGGGAATCAGCCACCAGTCGGCGAGGATCGTGCCGATCACGGCGCCGGAACTGTTGATGGCGTAGAGGGCGGCCACGCGGCCGCGAAGCTCAGCGAGCGAGCGGGTCACAAACCGGGTCAGTGCCGGCAACGTCGCGCCCATGAGCACCGCCGGCAGCAGGATCGAGATCGCCGCAAAGCCAAACTGGAGGCTCAGCCGGAACAGGCCGGTGGGCTGGACGCCCCGCACCACTCCCAGAAAGGCGCCATGCACCAGCTCATAGTAGCGCGGAAACGCGACCGCGAAGAGGCCGATGCCGATCTCCAGCGCGGCGTAAAAAAGCAGCGGCCGTTTCACCCGGTCGGCGACGGCTCCGAGCCAGGCGTTGCCCAGCGCGAGCCCGCCCATGAACGCCGCCAGCACCGCGATCACGGCGTAACTGGTGTGCCCGAGGAACAGCGCCAGATACCGGGTCCAAACCACCTGGTAGAGCAGGCCCGCGACTCCGGAGAGGAAGAACGTCCCCAGGATCACGGCGAACAGCAGGCGCGGAGTGGCTTTCACGGGGAGCGAAGCTAGCCGCCGGGACGCCGCGGGTGCAATTGCGCGGAAGCGCGCCCGCGTCCCGCTCGGCCTAGGTCTTCAGCAGGCGGGGCGGCACGGGTGTCTCCACCTTCGCCGGCGTCGCCAGAACCCAGCTCTTCATCAGGAATCCGAGAACAAGCCCCGCGCCGAAGATCAGCCAGAAGAGTCCGGGCCGCTGGATGTTGAGCCCGTGCGGCAGGTTCATGCCAAAAACGCTGGCGATCGCCGTCAGCGGCAGGAACAGCGCGGCCACCACGTTGAGGCGATGGCTCGCGCGGAGGGCTTCGCGGCTCAACTGCGCCTGCTCCTCGCCGTCGCGCGCAGTGCGGTAGTTCAGCGCGTTGCGCACGTCCTCGAGTTGGAGGTCCAGATTGCGTTCGAGTTCGTAGGCCACGTCGCGCAGCTCGATCAGGAACGGGTCCGCCTTGAAGGCTTCGCGCGCCGCCTGCAGGGCGAGGTGCTGGTTGCGGGCCGTCCGCACCAGCGGCGTGAGCGCTTCCTGCAGGTCGAAAAGCGCCGTCGAGGTCTCGGCCTTTTCGTAGTCCGCGGCAAGCTTCGCCTCGATTTCGGCAAAGCCCTGGAGGTGCCGCTTCAGGGCGCCCGGGCCGGGGCCGCCGCGGCTGAACTGCCAATCGCCGGCGGGGTTGCGCCAGAACAGCAGGCCGTCGCGCTTCGAATCATCGGGGCCGGGCGGCTTGTGCAGGACCAGCAGCAGGTGGCCGTCCTCGACGATGGCGCGCTGGCGGCCAAAGGTGGCCTGACCGAGGCGGTTGCGGATTGCTTCCGGCAGATTCCAGGTCGGTGGGATGATCATGTTGTATGTTCCTTTCCGGGTTTCGCCAAGAGGGTGAACGCGCCCGCGGTCGGCTCAACACTGGAACCTGCCGCTGAGCTTCCACGGGCCAACCTCAGGGCCCGTCGGTCAGCCTCTACCGGGACGGCGGCACAATGATCGGCGGCAGCCGGCGGTCCGTGGCCAGCGACTGCCGGACGATCACGAACTCGCCGACATTTTCCAGCGTCAGGAGGCCGACCGGACGCCCGGACTTCACCACCACCGCGAACGGCTGGCCCGATTCCTGAAGCTTCATGGCTCCCCGTTCCAGCGGTTCGTCGGCGTCCAGAACCAGGGTCGCGGCCGCCATGGCGGCGCCGACGGTGCCGCCGGAGCCGTTGCGGGAGAGTTCCGCGAACAGCTCTTTCCGGCTCAGCGAGCCGACCACACGGTCACCTTCCATCACGGGAAAATCCTGCTGCGTTCCCGCCAGCAGCAGGTCCACCGCGCGGCGGATCGGTTCGGCGGGATGGAGCACATAGAACTCGGTCATCATCGCCTGCGCCACCCTGACGCCGGCAAAGGCGGAACGGGCCACTGCGGCCTGCGCCTCCTGTCCCGCGCCGAGCCAGACGAACACCGCGATGAAGACGAGCATCCACACGTGAAAAACGACGCCCACCACCGCAAAGCCCACCGCCATCACGCGCCCGACCACCGCCGCGATCTGGGTGGCGCGCGCCGGCGGCAAGGCCATGGCAAGGAGGGCCCGCAACACGCGTCCACCATCCATCGGGAAAGCCGGCAGCAAGTTGAAGAGCACCAGCGAGACGTTGACCAGCAGCAGCGTGTGCAACACCGACGGGTTCTCAACCCACGCCTGAAACGAGACCGGCACGCCCCCCAGCTTCATGCCCACGAAGAGACATGTGGCGATGGCGACGTTCACGAGGGGACCGGCAAGCGCCACGACCAGTTCCTGACGCGGCTGGTCCGGCAAGCGTTCCAACCGCGCCACGCCCCCGATGGGGAGCAGCGTGATGTCGCGCGTGCGGATGCCGAAACGGCGGGCCGCGAGCGCGTGGCCGTATTCGTGAAGGAGCACGCAGACAAACAGTGAGGCGAGCAGCAGGGTCTGGCGCACGCCGGCCGAAACGCTTCCCTGCTGCAGACCGTCCTGCAGCCCCATCAATCCGAGGAAGAGGAGGAACGTGACGTGCAGATACACGTCGATGCCCCACAACCGCGCGATCTTGAAGGACCATTTCATGCCGCTCGCACCGTCGGGGCGGTGGGTGCCAACGTCAATTAACACGGCCTTTCCGCCGGAGGCCCCGGCTGGACACGCGCTCGCCCGGCTGAATCTTCTCGCCGCACTTTCCTGCGGGCCGCCCTCCCGGTAGAACTCCGCCATGACAATCATCACCGACCCGCGGTGCACCGAATACCGCGCGGCGGGTCACCCGGAAAAACCGGTCCGCATCAGCCGGACGGTGGACCTGCTCAAGACCCAGAAGTCCCTGGCGCTCGGCTGGACGGAACCGGGGGCCGTGACGGACGAGCCATTGCTGCGGGCACACTCCGCGGGACATCTCGACCGGCTCAAGGTGGCGCAGGCCTTCGACGGCGACACGCCGTTCTTCCCCGGCATCGCCGACCATGCGCGGCGCGGGGTGGGCGGGGCCCTGAAGGCGGTCGAGCTGGCCCGCGCCGGCGGGATTCCCTTCAGCCTCCTGCGCCCGCCCGGCCACCACGCGACGCGGCATCACGCGATGGGTTTCTGCTACCTGGGTTCCATGGCGATCGCAGCCTTGGCGGCCAAGGCTGCGGGCGCGAAGCAGGTCGCCGTGCTGGACTTCGACGTGCACCACGGCAACGGCACGGAAGACATCCTCGCCGGGGTCGAAGGCGTGGCGTTCGCCTCGGTCCACCAGCATCCCTGCTACCCCGGCACCGGCGTCGCAGATGTCGCCGGAAACTGCTTCAACTACCCGCTCGCCGGGGGCACCCCCCGCATCCAGTGGCGCGTCACGCTTACGCAGGCCATCGAACGGCTCAAGGCCACGAAGCCGGACTTCCTCGGGGTGTCGGCGGGCTTTGATGCCTACGCCCGCGACCCGCTCGCCGACGGGACGCTGGAGAAGGAGGACTTCCAGTGGCTCGGCCAACAGGTGCGCGGGTTCGGCGTGCCGGCGTTCAGCATCCTCGAAGGCGGCTACTCCGTGGACCTGCCGGAACTCGTCCTCCACTACCTGCTCGGACTCGCCGGCAAATGAATCCGCCGCCGGAAGGAGAAGCCGCCGCGCTCGCCGAATTGCGGCGGAAAATCGGGGCGGAAATCGCGGCCGGTGGCGGCGCCATTCCGTTCGCCCGGTTCATGGAGCGGGCGCTCTACGAACCTGAACTGGGCTACTACGAACGAGGCCGACAGGTGGTCGGCAAGCGCGGGGATTTTTACACCAGCGTCAGCGTCGGGCCGCTCTTCGGCGAACTGCTCGCGTTCCAGTTCGCAGAATGGCTGGCCGCGCTTCCGGATTTCCCGAATCCCTCCCGGCGGCTCAATCTCATCGAAGGAGGCGCGCACGATGCAAGGCTTGCGCGCGACATCCTGACGGCGTTGGCCACGTTTCATCCCGCCGTGGCCGCCCGGGTGGACTACTGGATCATCGAGCCCTCCAATGCCCGCCGGGCATGGCAGCGCGAGACGCTCAAAGAGTTTCAGGGCCGGACCTTTTGGATCAACTCGGTGAAAGGGTTGGCCGAGGTGCGCGGCGTGATCCTGAGCAACGAACTGCTCGACGCGTTCCCCGTGCACCGGCTCGGTTGGGATGCGCGCCGGCGGCGTTGGTTCGAATGGGGCGTGAAGCAGTTGGGCGAACGGTTCGCGTGGACCCCGCTCGCCGAAGTCAGCGCCGAAGTGACCGTTCCCGAACTGCCGGACGAACTGCTGGCCGTGCTGCCCGACGGGTTCTCGACCGAGGTCTGCCCCGCGGCGACATCCTGGTGGCGCGCCGTCGCCAAGCAGCTCAAGTCCGGCTGGCTGTGCACCGCCGACTACGGACTCGAAGGGGCGGAGTTTTTTCTTCCTCACCGCGCGAATGGAACCCTTCGGGCCTATGCCGGCCACCGTTTCGCCGACGACGTGTTGGCCAATCCGGGCGCGCAGGACCTGACGGCCCACGTCAACTTCACCGCCCTGACGAAAGCCGGCGCCGCGGCGGGCCTGACGACGGCCGTCCATACCAGCCAGCGCAATTATCTGACCGAGATTTTCGCGGCGTCCCAGCGTCCCGGCGCCGCCTTTCCCCCGTGGGATGCCGCCCGCGCGCGGCAGTTCCAGACGCTGACCCATCCGGAGCACCTCGGCCGGGCGTTCTCCGTGCTGGGGCAACGGCGGGGCTGAAACACTAGCGTCGCAACCGGTCCGCCAGCCCGGAGGTCCGCGCACTGCTGGCGGCGATGCCGGCTCGCACCGCTTCAGGGGCGGCAAGCAACGTCACCTGCCGGCGCGCCCGCGTGAGTCCGGTGTAAACAAGTTCACGGGTGCAGACGGGAGCAGGCGTGGGCGGCAGAATCAGCAGGACTTCGTCGAACTCCGACCCCTGGCTCTTGTGCACCGTCATGGCAAAGGCCGTCTCGTGGGTGGGGAGGCGGCTGGGAACCAGGCTGCGAACCCCGTCCGAACCGGAAAACCAGACTTGTAACGCACCGGCGCGGTCCTTCCACGCGAGCCCCAGGTCGCCGTTGAAGAGTCCCAGTTCAGGTGAGTTCGCCGTGATCAGCACGGGGCGCCCCGGATACCAGACCGCGCCGCGGCGCCGGAGACCGGCCGATTCCGCCCACGACTCCATCGTTTCGTTCACCCCGGCGCATCCGAACGGTCCGCGTTTGATGGCGCACAGAATCTGAAACCGGCCCAGTTCCGCCAGCGCCGTATCCGGGGCGGAGGAATCCCAACGCGGACGCAACCGCCCGAAGAATACCCGGCGCAACACTTCATCTCGTTCGGCGACCGTGCCGACCGGTTCCCACCGGACCGCGTCCTCCGGTTGCAGCCGCGTCAGGGAGTCGAGGGTCGCCTCGGCCTGGCCGGACCGGACCCGGGCGCTGATGCGCTGGATGGCGTTGTCTTCGCCGAAGCGATGGTTGCGTTGCAGTTCGATCGCCGTGCTGGTCCCGCCGGTCGAAGGCGGCAGGGGAATTCCAATCGACTGGAGGCATTCCGAAAACGCCGGCGAAAACCGGTTGAGCCCGGCGGCGGCGCACAGGTCCCCCAGCACGTAACCTGCCTCCACCGACGCGAGCTGATCCTTGTCCCCCAGCAGGACCAGCCGGGCTTCCGGCCGAAGCGCCGCCACCAACCGGTTCATCATCGTGAGGTCCACCATGCTCGCCTCGTCGACGAGGACGAGGTCGGCGGCGAGCAGGTTCTCTGGCCCGTGGCGGTAACGCCGTCCATCCGCCGAGGCGCCCAGCAGGCGGTGCAGGGTCATTGCCGCGGGCACTTCACCGGAGCCGCAATCCAGTTCCGACCAGGTGCGGGCGATGGATTCGCCGAGCCGGGCAGCGGCCTTTCCCGTTGGGGCGGCGAGGGCAACCTTCACGGCGGGCTGCAACTGGCGGATCGCGGCCAGCAGCATGGCGGCCGTGCGCGTTTTGCCCGTGCCGGGTCCGCCGGAAATCACGAGCAATGGGCGCACCAAGCCGGCGACGACGGCGACGGCCTGCCAGTTCACCTCGGCATCGTCCAACAGGCCGCAGGCCCGGAGAAACGTCGCGAGATACCGCGCGTCCACGGGGCCATCGGGCGCGAGCATGCGGATCTTCAAGGCGCCTGCCACCGTGCCTTCGCTGAGGAACACCCGCCGCAGGTAGACTTTTCCTTCGTCGCAGATCAGCGGCTTGAGTTCGCCCGGACGGCCCACGACGCCGGACGCCAGCAGGGTCTCAGGCGCAGCGTCAGCAATGCACGCGTGCCCGTCGGCCTCGGCCTGGACCAGCGCGGTCACCGTCGAGCGGATGCGTTCGCGATGGTCGGACGCGAGGCCCGCGATGAAGTTGGCCAGCGAGGTCGCCAGCGGCCGTTCGGGGGCGGAACGGACGGGCTTCATGCGGCACCTCCGGATTCGAGCGTTTGTTCCAGCTCGTCGAGCAACGCGTCGCCGGGACGATGATGGAACGCGCCCTGCCCCGGCCGGGCCGGATCCAGGCCCCGCAGGAAAAGGTAAAACACGCCCCCCCACACGGAGGCGAAGTCCGTCTCTGGCCGGCGCAGCCGCAGGTAGCGCCGCAACGCGACGGCGTAGAGGTGATACTGGAGCACGTAGAAGCCGCTCCGCATCGCCCTCATCACCGTCGTCGGATCATAGGCGGCCGCAGTCGGACCAAGCCAGTTCGTCTTCCAGTCGATCAGGTAAAACCGGCCGGCGTGTTCGAGCACGGCGTCCACGTAACCGTGGAGGAAGCCGCTGCCTTCCGCAAAGCCGAGGTCGGCGATGCGCGCCGGCCAGTCCTGCACGGGAATCCCGTCGGCGTGCCGCCCGAAAACACGCTCCAGGGCGGACACGTTAAAGCGGCGGGTCGGCATGAAGAATTCCAGCTCGTTGATCCGCCGAGCCGGAACCACGTCACGCAGGGCGAAGCTGCCGTCCGCCGAGACCAGCGGGGCGGCGACCACGCGGTCCAGCAGGCACAACGTGGTGTCCCGCCAGGACTCAACCGAAAGTTGATGGCGACGCAGGCCGCCCTCAACCAACGGCGTCCACATTTCCCTGGCCGCAGTGAAATCCAAGTGCTCCAAGATTTCGTGCAGGCACGTGCCCAGCGTGGTGCCCCGCGGAAGCCGGGCGAACTCGTCCACGGGTTGGCTCTCCACCGGTTCCGCAGCCAACTCAACGGAGTCGTGGTCCGGGGCTTCTTCGGCCGCTCCGGCGATCAGGCCGGAGTAACTTTGAATCGCCCAGTGGTCGAAGCCGCTCCGGCTAAACTCACGGGGATCGGCGAGCGGAACGGACGTTTCCGACCCGTCACCGCCGTGGGGCGCTAGGCTCGGCAAGGCGTCGGCCAAGGCGATCGTGCCGGCGGATTGCTCGGCAATGGTCTGGAGTTCCGCGCGCATCGCGGACAGCGGCAGCTCCCGGAGGCGCGCTCGCAGGGCTGCAAGATCGGGCACTTCGCCCGCCCGCGAACGCGCGTGCAGCAGCCAGCCGAGCGCCGAGGATTCGAGGCCGCTGATCGGGCCGGTGAGCAGGTAGCAGCGGTTGCGGGCGCGGGTGAGCGCGACATAGAGCAGACGCAGGTGTTCCTGCAACATGTCGGCGGCGTAGGCTTCGCGGTGCGTGGAATCGCAATAGCCCGCGAGGTCGATCAGCGGTCCGCCGGCGGCGCGACGGACCACCAACGGGTCCCGATCGCGGTTCTTCGACGGTTCCACGCTGCGCCAGAGGAACGCGCAGAACACGATCGGATATTCCAGCCCCTTGCTCTTGTGGACCGTGACGAGACGGACCGCACTGGCGTCGCTTTCGAGGCGCATCTCCGTGTCGTCGGTCGCCTTGGCGTCGGCGGACTTCTGGTCGGCGAGCCAGCGGCGGAGCGCGGTGCCGGCATGGCCGGCCTGTTCGGCGGCGTGCAGCAGTTCGCCCAGGTGCAGGAGGTTGGTCAGGCGCCGTTCGCCGTCGGGCCGGGCCATGAGCCGGGCACGGACACCCTCGCCTTCCAGCCAGCCGCGGAACGCCGCGGCGAAACCGCGCCGCTGCCAATTCTGGACGTGGCGGGCAAACGCCTCCGCGACGTCGGCCGCAAAGTCGGCGTCGGTGTCCAGCCGGGCGAAATCCGCGAGCGTGAAGCCGCGCGCGGGCGTGGCCAACAATCGGCGGAGCAGGCTGGGGGAATGCGGCGACTCCAGCGCGTCGAGCAGGCTCTCGACGGTGGCGACCTCGTCGGAGGCGAAGACGCTTTCGGCGGCCTGGAGCACGCTGGGAATTCCCCGTCGCCGCAGGGCGTCCTGGAGTTCCAGCGCCTCGCGGTTCAGCGGAACGAGGATGGCGACGTCGCGCGGCCGCACGCGGGCGCCGCCCAGCGTGACGTTCGGATCGCCGAGCAGCCGTTCGATCTCGGCGACAATGGCGGCGCGGGCCAGTTCACCGGCCGGCTCCTTCGCGACAGTCTTGTCGTCGTCGCCCTGGCCGAGCAGCCAAAGCTGCAACGGTGCGTTGGCCGACGGATCGCGCAAGGCGTTGGCCTCGGCCTGGCCGGCGGCGGCGACCGGCGCGAATTCGATGCGCGGATTCGCGAAGGGCTGCGGGTGGTTGCCGAACAGGTGGTTCACCGCCGCAACCAGCTTCGTCTCGGAACGCCAGTTGGTGCCGAGCGTGGTGCGGGCGCCCGGGGACACCGATTCGCGCGCCGCGAGGTAAGTCGCCACGTCGGCGCCGCGGAAGCCGTAGATGGCCTGCTTGGGATCGCCGATCAGCCGCAGGCGGTGGCCGGCACCGGAGTCAGCGAACAGGCGGGCGAAGATGCGCCACTGGAGCGGATCGGTGTCCTGGAATTCGTCGATCAGTGCGGCGCGATAGGTGCGGCGCAGGGTGGCGACCAATTCCGGCCCGGAACCGCCGGCGAGGGCCGCGTCGGTGCGCCGCAGCAATTCGTCGAAGGACTGGGTCTTGGCCCGCCGCTGGGCAGCGGCGAGGCGCGCGTGCAGTTCAAGCGCGAAGCGGGCCTGTAGTTCCCGCCCCAACTCCTGGCGAGCGTCGAGCACGCCTTGGACCGCCTCGAAGAAGGCGAAGTTCGGCGCCTGCTTGGGTTTGGCGAGCACGGCTGCGTGCGCCTCCGCCAAGCTCAACGCGTCGAGTAGTTTCGCCGTGTCGGCGTTCCAGCTTTCGCCCCGCTCCAGGCGTTCGCGCAGCGCCTCGACCTCGGCGGCGAAGGCGTCCTTGTTGTAATCGGCCTTGAAGGTCGGGTTCGCCCGACCGCCGCCGAACAGTGCGCGGACCTCCGCCCGATGCGCCCGCCAATAGTCCAGCAACGCGGTCCGGGCCGCAACGAGCCGGGCCGCGGGCGCAACTGGTGACTCGGCTGGGCATGCTTGGACAACGCAGGCGCTGCTGATTCCATGGTCCGGAGCGGCGGCTTTCCAGCCGCCGGGGCTGGGCGGCTGGAAAGCCGCC
>JAYUSF010000363.1:0-9683 GCA_043755815.1 Verrucomicrobiota bacterium | reverse complement strand
AAGAGGTTGTAGGTCTTGGGCAGGACGCCGGCGAGCTGCGGGTTGTGCTTCTCGATGTCGCGCATGGCGGCATTGACCTTCGCGCCGATGTTCTCGGCCTCGGGGCGGTTGAGCAGGTAATCGAACCGCGCCTCGGCGGGCAGATACAGGATGCCGTCGGCGTGGTAGGCGGCGGGTTCATCAACGCGGCTGCCACGACGGGCGGAGGCGCTGGCTTTCTCCAGCTTGGCGCGCTGGGCGGCGAAGCGGACTTCGGCGAAGCGCAGGAAGATGAGGCCGAGGACGGGCGCGGAGTATTCCTGGGACTTGAGGCCGGAGTTGGCGCGGAACTGGTCCGCGGCGTCCCAGAGACGCTTTTCCAGCGCGGCGTTGTCGGTGTCCTTTTCGGATGGGGCGATCCAGATCATGAGGCGGGGTTGGCGCCGGAAGGCTATGGGGCCAACTGCGAGGCGCCAAGGGACAAAGGGAAGCCGATGGGGGGCTACCACGGCGGCGGCGCCAAGGCGGTTTTTCCGGCACGCCCGGACGGGGGCAATGTGATCGCGGGCGGGGTCAGTCCGCAAACGGGCTGATTTGGTGCCCACGTCTGGACCAGACCTCACTTCTATCAGGCGCTTTTCCGCCCGTAGCGGCGGCGGTATTCAACGCCCGAGCGGGCGGCGCATCAGGATCTCGTCGGAACTCATGCCGGCGAATTCCCAGCCTTCCTTCACGAGTCCGTTCATGGCGGCGTTCAGGTAGAAGGCGCGGTCGTCGCAACGGTCGGGGCGTGAGAGCTTCCGCAGTTCCGGGCCAATGAACTCAACCTGGCCGCCCGGCCGGACGACGTGGGTGTTCTCCCGGCCCGCCCAACGGATCGTGGCATACTCGCTGCCGGTCGCGGCGGTCTGGGCGTGGAGCGGAAGCCGGGGCCAGAAGCCGGCGACCACGAGGACGGCTGCCACGGTGAGGACGAGAGGGAGGCGGAAAGGTTTCATGGTTGGACGGGGTTGGAGACTCAGTAGCGGGGTTTGCCGGGTTCGACGGTGAAGCCGCCCTGGCCCTTTTGGTCGAGGTCGAAATAGAGGTGCTTGGGGATGCGATCCTCCTGGGAGAACCAACCGCCAGTGCGGAACACCTTGGTCTGGGCACTTTGCCCGGCGCGCACCGGATGGACGCGGATGACGAAGTCGGAGCTGCCGAAGTTGTGGAAGGTGCCGTCCTCGTCGCCCCACACGCGGAGCTCCAGGGGCGTGACGCCGGCCTGGTCATCGTTTACCTCGACGCGGGCGCCGGGTTCGCTGGATTCGATCTTCACGTAGTAGGCGATGGTGCCGTCGCGGCCGCGTTCGGGCTTGGTGCCGGCTTGGTCGCCGGCACCGCTGGCGCAGCCGGCCACCGCCAGCAGGGCGAGGGCAAGGCCGAGGGGGAGCGGGGATTTCATGCGGCTGGATGTTAGCGGCAATCCCCGGCAAACCGCCAGTGCGGAGGGGCGCCGGCGGGGGGCTGCCCGGCGCGCCGCGCTCGGGTGCATCTTCGGAGCGCTGGGTGGTCTGGCGGTCGAACTCATTCAAGGCCCCACCCTTGCCCTGTGCCCGGTCGGGCCGGCTCGTCCATCCGTCCGGGCATCCCCCCCTAGGACTTCCGAACGGATGGACGGCACCCGTCACGCCGGCAGGCCGTCGCTGAATTCGTCCTGCTCCGACCGAAGATAGAGGCAGTCGTCGTCGGGCGATTTTCCCAGCAGTTCGGCAAAGCGCCCGTTCGGTTTCAGCGCCTCGTAGGCGGCGGAGCGGCCGACCTTGGCGGCGACCATGAGCGCCTGCGCGGCGCGCGACTGGGGCAGCCGCTTGCGGCCTTCCTCGAAGATGGCCCGCAGGTGTTCCGCCTTCACCTTGGCTTCGGCGGGGGCTTGGTCGCCGTCGTAGGCTGACCAGTCGAATTCCGGAAGTGGTTCATAGCCACTGTTGACCCGGCGCCAGGCCGAGCGCGGAGCAGGTTTGAGGGCGTCGTTGCATTTGGCAGGCACCACCACGACGCGGTCGTCTTCCAAGGAATCGGACACCGGCAGCATCAGGATGACCGACCGCGGTTTCGACTGAAGCGTGTAGGAGCCGGCCAAGAGATACGCGAGCGAGCGGCCCTTGTGGCGGTCGTCAGACTTGGGTTTCCGGGTATGGTGGACAATCAGCACCGCGGGCCGGATGCCGGCCTCGCGCAACAGTTGGCGGATTCGCCCCAAGACGCGGGCGATGTCCTTTTCCGTGGCGTCCTCGGTGATTTGGTTCAGCGGGTCAATGACCAGCAGGTCCGGCGCAAACGCCGTCAGGGCGGCGCCCAGGTCCTTCCGAAACTGGAGGTTTTCCATGGGCAACGTCTCCTCAGGTGGTTCCGAGATGCGAATCCAGTCATCCAGCACTTGCCCGGCTGCCATCGCCTCCAGATCACGTCGGAGGCGCGGCAGGTTGTTCTCAAACTGCAACCAGAACGTCTTGAACGGTCGCCGGATGGTAAATCCCAGCCACTCGCCTTCACCGTGCTTGCCTGCGATTGCAAGCGCCAGGACGGCCCGCGATTTCCCGACCCCGCCGGGGCCGGCAAACACGGCTAGGCTGCCAAGTTGCAGATGGTAGTCGCCTACAAGCACCTGTCCGGCGGGCTCGACGTAGCTGGTAATTTCGGATGGACGGAGCATCCGAACACAGGGCGCGTGCGGCTTCTTCGCCTTGCCGCCGCCACTCGGCGGGACCGCGTCCAGTTCCCCGGTGGGCGCTGCTTCGGCTTCGTCCGCCAGCGGATTATACACGCCCGACGACGACTCGGGATTCGGTTCTGGCAATGCGTCGCTCACGGCAGCACCTCCCAGAACTTGCGCTCCCGCTCGAAGCAGTCGGGATCAATCAACGCCACGTCGGCCAGGTCTTTGCCCTCGCGACCGTCGGCCCGCACCAGGCCGGAGAAGTCGAACGCTTCCACGCGCGCCGCGCCGGCGTCCTTCAGTTGCTTGGCCCACGCCCGCGAGGCCACGCGGCCCGCGTCGTCGAGATGCGGGAACAGCCGCACCACCTTGCCGGCAAAGTGCGTCAACGCCTCGGGGGCGAGGTGCTGATTGCTCGCGCCGAGCGCCGCCACCGGGGCCACCGTCGCCGCCTTGCCCTCGACCGTAAGGAAGTGACACGCCGCCAGCAGGTCGGGTGCGCCTTCGACAAACACCACCTTGGGGAAGGGCGCGGCCTCCAGCGTGCCGAGCGGCCAGCGTTTGCCCCGGCCGAGACAGTGCGACTTGCGCGCCGGCAGGCTGCCGTAACCATCCCACTTCTCGCCGTCCAGCCGGCGAAACTCGAACAGCTCGCGCCGCTGGTCCGCCACGCACCACGCCTCGCGCCCGAAGAGATTGCAGAAGTGGAGCAACCCGCGCGCCTCCGCCAGCCGTAGCCCTTCCTCGCCGAAGCCGCGCCGCTCGATCAACTCGCGCACGTCCGCGGGCGAGCCGCGCCGCAGCTTGGGAATCCGCCGCGCCAGTTCCGGCGTGGCCGCGCGCGGTGGGGCCGGTGAACTCGGCTCCCGCTGAATGCCCAACCGTTCGCGCACAAACGCGAACGCCGCGGCCTCGTCGCACTGGCGAACCTTGCGGATCAGGTCGAACACGTCGCCGCCGTCGCCGGTGGCGAAGTCTTTCCAACGCCGCCCCTCCTCGAACACGGAGAACGACGGGTTCGCGTCGCCGTGCTTGTGTTCGCCCGCAAAAGGGGAGCGGCAGATTTTCGCCGGCTCCCCCGGCAGGGCGAGGTCGCGCCACGCCGCGGCGATGGCGTAACGCGCCTTGAGTTCGGCGGCGGTGGTCATTGGCCGCCTCCGTCCCGCGGGTGAACCTGGCCGACGAACGGCGCGATGCTTTCCTGAAACGCCTTCGCCTCCGCCTCGGAACTGAACTCCGCCAGCGGCACGAAGTCTTGGAGCCGGCCCAGCACGAATGCTTGCCGGTTGTTGGCGAGCCCTTCGGCGACCGGCTCGCAATGCGTCGCCTGCTGATTGCGCGACACCAAAACCCAGTAGCGTGTCGCGTTCATACGTTGGCCTCCGGGCTGGGGGTGGTGCCGGCACCGTTCTGCTCGACGTCGAGCCGCGCGAGATAGGCGAACAGCCCCGGCAGGTGAAACAGGCGAATCCCACGCGTTGCGCCCGGTTGCCGGATCGTGACCGCGCGGAACGCGCCGCGGTCAATCAGTTCCAGTAGCGTCGTCCGCGAGAGGCCGCTGTATTGGCAGCGAGTCGAGGGACGGGGCAACCGCGCCCAGTCCGGAACGGCGGTGCCTTCGACGGCTTGAAAGCCGCGAAGATTTTTGTGGTTCAGGCGCGCCCCTGTATTGGGGGCGACCGTTGGTCGGCCTGTGACTACTTCCGGGAGGCCGACTGCTCCCGGTGTTACTTTAACATTGGCGTTCATAATTACGAACGCCGATGTATCACGCGGTTGGTGCCCCGGTAGATGTGAGCAAATGAATCTCTCCCCACACCCTAGCCCGCTCAGAGCGGACCCCAGCGCTATCTCTTCGGACGCTTCGCAAACTCTGCCAGACAGGCCGGCTCACCGTGGCCATTGAAGAATTCGCCGAACTTCTTTGCCAACGTTCCTCGGCCGTCTCGCAGCCGTTGCTGCACCCGTTTCTCGGACCCATGGAAATCCTGATTGCCGCCTAACAATCGCCACGCATCCGGCCAACGGTCAAATAGCTGCCGCGGTGTGAATTTCGCATTCAGACGCGCAGCCCCAAGTGCGTTCAGCCAGTCTCGTAAATGTCCGGTGTGCTTCGAATCGTTGCCCCGCCGCGTCTTTGAACGTGGTTCCACGCCGACGGGTCGTCGCCCTTTCAGCCATTGTTCGAAAGCGTCCCTGATCGCTGGCTCGTCAAACCCTGCCCAGTCAATGACCATGACCACACGCTCCCGTCCATCAGAGCCTATGGCGGATGCTTCCGGCCACGCTGAAATCTCCATGCGCTTGTTGCGCCCGTCATCCGAAACGACTCGGGCATTGGCTTCGGTATCAGCCCACTTCTCTTTGAGAGCTTGCCTGATCAGACCCACATCGGGGTCGAAGCCCGAATGAACCGCGGGACGGCCGAAAAACGTCGTGACCAGATAGTTCCTCCCCTTCGCATTGAGAGCCAACCAAGCGGGAGACTCCCCAAGTGTGCCCCAATGCACGATGAGGGTTGACCAGTCTGCTTCCCGATACGCAAAGCTTGGCGTTGGTCTGCTCTGATAGGCGTCACGCCACCACTTTGCCTGCTCCTCGTCCTGCGGTGGTCCGGTGTGCCACAGCCTGACCTGTTCTCGGATCAGCACCGATTCACGCGCCATCTCGTAAAGCAGGCAGGTTTGCAGCTCCGGCAATGTCTGAACCGCTTCGAAGTTCCAGTCGTGTTCGGTTAGGCCGCGGATCGTTGCCGGTAGCTTTCCACATTCCTGCACCGTGCCCTGTGAATCCGCGTGGCTCTCGGCTCGCGGTTGCGGCTTCTGCTGTTTTGCCATGTTACGTCAATGGGTGTTCGTCCGGCGCGTGCGGTGGGAAAGCGGACGGATGGCGCAACGCGCCAAGTGCCGTTGCCCGAAGGAAGGAACCCGCAGCGCCCCGACCCGCGGCCACCTTGCCCAAAAATTTTCGCACCCTGCAATCCATCCGACTGCCCGGCCCCCTTCGCCCGGGCGGCGATCCCCCCCCCGGGGTGTCCCCGTGCTCCCCGGCCGCCGTTCGCCGTGCGGGTTCCTCCGCGCGCCCGGTCATCCACCGTTCCTTCCCGCCCGATACGGCGTCACCACCGGCCGCAATCGCAGCGACCGGTTGGGTTGCGCCGGCACCGGCCGGCCGTTGACCCGGTAAGGTGGCGAGGCTTCCACCGCCCGCGGCGGCGGCGCGCCGTCTGCCCGGCGTTCACCCGGCTTCCGCCGGAGTGCCCGGCCGGGCGGGCTCGTCCATCCGTCCACGCTCTCCGTTAGGGCAGGGCGCACGGATGGAAGGAAGTCCGTCCGGGGAAAACTCTCCGGCAGCGGGTAGGAAGAGAGAGAGAGACTTTCCCCCTTCTTCTTACTGGTCCGGCTTCATCCCCGGAGGATTAGGCGAGCACCGGCAGCCGGTCGAGCGCGGCGCGTTTGGTGGCCGAGTCGAGCGACGTGTAGTGCCGGCTGATCTCCGCCGAGTCGTGGCCGGCCAGGTCCATCGCCACGGCCTCCGCCGCACCGGTCGATTTGAGCGCCGTCACAAACGAATGCCGCAAGCTGTGGAAGCTCAGTTCGCTGGCGTGCCGTTTGCCTTGGCGCCCGCTGCCGTCGCCCTTGCCGTCCTTCGGCGCGCGGTGCGTCCGAGCCTCCACCAGCCCGGTCTGCGCGAGCAGGTCGCTGAACTGGTTGCTCAGGTTGCCCACGCGGCCCTGCCGGGCCACCACGGCGGCCGCGCGGGGGTGCAGCGGGGCCTTGGGGTCATCGCCCGCGGGCAGCCGCTCCAGGTGGTCCCGCAGCGGCTGGGCCAGTGGCAGGATGATGCGCCGGCCCGTCTTGCCCGTGACCAGCCGCAGTTCGCCGCGTTGCAGGTCCACATTCTGCCAGGTCAGCGCCGCCAGATCCCCGAGCCGCTGGCCGGTGTAAAACCCGAAGAGGATCATCGAGCGCCATTCGTCATCCGCCGCGGCGAGCACGCGCTTCAACTCCGCCAGCGAGAAGGGCCGGCGCGTGCTTTCACCCTTCACCTTGAGGCTTTTCACAAAACGGGCCGGATTGCGGACCAGCACGCCGTCGGCCTCGGCCACCCCCAGGATGACACGGAGAATCTTGAGCGCCCCGTTGGCCGTCTGCGGCGAGACGCGGCGAGCCTCTCCGTCCCGGTAGCGGACGCAGTCCTCGGCGGTGAGGCTGGCCAGGTCGGCTTCGGCCCGCCCGGGCGGCAGTGAGGCCAGGAAGCCATTGGCCACCTGCTTGTAGCGGACCCAGGTCGAAGGGGCGACCTCGTGCTCAACGCGTTCGAGCCAGCCTCGCAGGAAGGTGCCGGCGGCCTTGGTTTCGAGGCCCGCGCCGGTGGCGGCCCGCAGCGCCCCGTCGAACGCCTTCGTCGTCATGCGCCGGCAGCGCAGGTCCTTGATCGAGTCCAGGAAGGTGATGATGTCCTCGCGTTTGCGGCGGCCTTGGGCGGCCTCTTCCAGCTCGTCCGCGATACGTTGCGCGAGCTTCCGGTCGCCGGTGCCGGTGGCCTTCTTGAGCTGCCTCCGGCCGGCTCCCTGAAGGGTGGTGAAACACGCCGTCCAGGAGGCTCCCCGTTCAGCAAACCAGAGTGATGACATGGTTACGATTCAGAATCAGAATCAGAATAAAGTCAAGCATTTCGGATGTCGCCGACTTTGTAAGTCGTTGCAAATGAACTCAGCGTCACTCGACGTTTTCGGCGTCATTGAAACGGGGGTTCGAATCCCCCCCTCTCCGCCATTTGATCACACCCCGCTCACTGGAAGCGGGGTGTTTCGTTTTAACGCCCCGGTTGGTCCGGGTTTCGGAATCGATTTCCGAAGCGAAGCACGGGGGGGCGTCCACTTCATGCAACCAACGCACCTGGACCGGAAATGACATGGCGCGCGAGCTTGGCGCCGCGGGCCAGTGCCGGTTCGAGGGCTGTTCCCTGAATCAACGCCGACAGGACACCGGCATTGAAAGAATCCCCGGCGGCCGTGGTATCTACGGGCTCAATCGGCTCCGGGTCGTGGGTGGTCACACCGTCCCGGTCAAGGGCGTGAATCCTGAGGCCGCCGTTTTTCACGATGACCTGGTCTGCCCCCATGGCGACGTAACGGTCGAGGGTGACCTGTGGGATCGTGTCTCCCAGAAGGGCAGATTCCTCGTCGAACGAGGGGAGCACGAGGGTGCTGACCGAAGCTCCCAAGGCGGTCTGTTCCTGCATGACCGCGTGGCTCGGCCACAGCCGGGGTCGCAGGTTGGGATCGAACGCCACCGCGATGCCGTCGCGCTTCGCTTGGCCGAGCCGGTTCAGCAACGTCACCCGACGCTCGGCGGGCAGGATCGCCAGCGTGATCCCGGAAAAATAGAGCAGTGAGGCGCCCTCGATCGCCCGGTCCAACGCATCCGCGTCATCGGCAAGGTGGCGGGCGGCAGACTGTCCCCGCCAGTAGGAAAAACTCCGTTCACCGTGGGTAAGCGAAATCAGGTAGAGCCCGACCGTGGCTTCGGCCAACCGGCGAATATGGGACGTGCCGATCCCGGCCCCGGTCATGAATCCGAGCAACCGGTCGGACAGAGGGTCCCGCCCCACGGCCGTCAGGTAATCGACCGACCAGGCCGGAGGCAGTTCCCGGCGCAGATACCACGCCGTGTTGAACGTATCCCCCGCAAACCCCTGCCGAAATAGTCCGTCACCGGCCGGCGACAGCTCAACCATGCATTCGCCGATGCAGAGGACACGACCGATCATAGGCATTGAAGTTCCCGGAATCCGTGTTCACTGCCCATGAAGGCGTCTCCCCGTCGCGGTTCAGTTCGCCACGTATTCTCGCGGGTCCGTGACGTGGCCCGTCAGCGCGCTGGCGGCCACCGTCGCCGGGCTGGCGAGATAGACTTCGCTTTCCTTGCTGCCCATGCGGCCGGGGAAGTTGCGGTTCGTGGCGCTGATGCACTTCAGGCCGCCCTGGTTCATGCGGCCGAAGGTGTCCACCGGGCCGCCGAGGCACGCCGCGCAGCCGGCGTTTTCGGTCATGCGCACGCCGGCGTCCTCGAGAATTTGCCAGATGGTCTGGTTGCCCCAGCGCGTGGACTGCAGGTCGCGCACGATGTCGGGCGTGGCGGGCACGCCAAAGGTGTCGATGACGACCTTCTTGCCGCGCAGCACGCGGGCGAATTCCACGAAGTCGCTGGTCTTGCCGCCGGTGCAGGAGCCGACGTAGGCGCGATCCAGTTTCAGGTGGCCCATGTCCTTGGCTTTCTTGCGCTGACCGGGATCGGGATGACAGGCGACCGTGGGTTCGAGGTCGTCGAGGTTCACGACCAGTTCATAGACGAACTTCTGGTCGCCGTCGGCTTCGACGGGATCGTAACTCTGCTTCGTGCCGTTCAGCGCGGTGCGGCCGTTGACGTATTCCGCGGTGCGGGCGTCGAACGGGAAGATGGCGTTCTTGCCGCCGGCCTCGATGGCCATGTTGGCGATGGTCATGCGGTCGTCCATCGACAGCGTCGGGATGCCGGGGCCGTCGAACTGCATCGCGCGGTAGGTCGCACCGTCGAAGCCGATCTCGCCGATGATGTGCAGGATGATGTCCTTGGCCATGACGCCCGGCTGGAGCTTGCCTTCGAGGCGGAAGCGCATCGTCTCGGGAACCTTGATCAGCAGCTTGCCGGTGCCCATGACGAAGCCGGCGTCGGTGTTGCCGATGCCGGTGGCGAATTCGTTGAACGCGCCGGCCATGCAGGTGTGGGAGTCGGTGCCGAAGAGGACTTCGCCGGGCCGGGTGTGGCCCTTGGCCGGCAGCGCGGTGTGGCAGACCCCGGCGTAGTTCGAGCCGTATTGCTTCTTCAGCAGGCCCTTCGAGGCGTCGAACTGCCAGTGGCCGTTCGGGTCGTCGATGACGTCGTAAAAGTAGGGAAGGCCCTGTTCTTTGACGAAGTCGCGCAAGATATCGACGTTGCGATTCGATTTTGAATCGGCGGTG
>JAYUSF010000362.1:0-9694 GCA_043755815.1 Verrucomicrobiota bacterium | reverse complement strand
GAATCTTCTGGTTGTCTGGTCGAGAGCTTCAATTTCGGCACCGACAAGATAGACGCGCTAAGTATGGGAGGTGGCACCCCTCACCCATTCATTTTCCTCAATGAATCTTTCCCGACCGATCGCATCCGCCTCTCGCTTGCACACGAGGTCGGCCACTTGGTGATGCATCGGGAATTGAAGGAATCAGTTGAAGCTGAAGCTTGGGCCTTTGCTGCCGAGTTCCTGATGCCCAAGGACGAAATCGCGAGCGATTTTTACCCCCTCAGCATCGACTCGCTCGCCAGGCTAAAGTTGAAGTGGAAAGTGTCCATGCAGGCACTGCTCAAACGTGCCAGTCAGATTGGATGCGTGCAGCAGCGGTATGCCCAGTTCCTTTGGATGCGCCTCGGACAATACGGCTATCGCAAGTGCGAGCCAAACAGCGAACTCCTACCGAAGGAGCTTCCGACGCCTTTGGCGGAAAGGATCAATGAATTTCGTTAGTTCAAAGGAAAACTCCCAAGCGTTAGAGCGCCCAGGAGTTTTCGAATTTCACTTCCACCGAGAAGCGGGAAGCACTCGAAAGGAAGCGCGGGACAGAGCCCCAGGATTGCAACGGATTTATCCGCTTGAGGCTCGCCGCGGTCAAGTTGTTTCCCTAACGACGAAAGGACCGCCATGCGATCAAGACGACGAAATTCGAGTGATCCAAAGAGTGGCCGCGTAATCTACTGCCGAAGCTACTGGCACAAACGTGCCAAGCGACGGGTTCACGCGCCTCCTGGGAAAACGTTTCGATTCATTGTGAACGACGACTCCCGCAACAACTGACGGAAAGTTAGTTGGACCCTGACGCCATAACGGTGTCTCACGCCGGGGTGCGGTGCACCCCGGCTTTTCAACCGCCAATCGAACTTGGTAAATCCATGAGCAAATCAAAATCTCCGTCCACTCGTATCGCTGAACGAAGCGCCGTTTCAGGTCGCTTCGTTGTTGAGGGAACTGCCGCGCGCAAGCCTTCGACCACTGTCCGGGAGCGCCTACCGCTTCCAGGAAAGGGGACTGGCCGCTGACCACTCTCGCAGATATGCGGCCGGCAGTCTTTGGACTGCCGGCTTTCTCGGTCACTAGAACTTGCCGCGAGCAGCCACCCGTTTGTCCAAACCTCGACCAAACCAATGAACACCGCACTGCGTATTTCGCTAATCGTCGTTGGAATACTCCTCCTAGGCAGCCTCGTCGTCGGAGGAATCCTCATATGGTGGAAAAAGCGCATTGATAAGGAAGACGACGTTGAGGCGGAAGCCGCTTTGACGGAGGCAATCGATGGGCGGCCGCTTATCGGTTTCAACCGTCAACAAAACGCCTGATTTGCTTATCAGGGATTGCTCCCACTCCCAGCCGCTCCTCAACCAATTGTTCTCGCATGCCCCAACGCCGCCACCGCCAACTGACGCGCCAAGGGCGCGAACCGTTTTGCCCGCCTTCGCGGCGGCGCTTTTTCGCACTCGTGCTCCCGGCAGGGAAGTCGTCCGCCCGTCCCTCCGCGATTCCTCGCGAACGGTCACGTCGGTGAACCCGTGGTTAGCGATAGCCTCTTCTTAAAACCCGTCCCCCAACGTGTCGTCGCTAAGGGACGATAGGACCGCGGCGGCCGACTTTGCGGTTTTTGGTGATGGGTGACCGATAGGGAGACCCGTGACCCGATAGCCGGATGGAAAAAGCGCAAAGTCGGGCGCTAGCCGACGACACGTTGGGGCGCCAGTCATCCGCTGGTTAAGCCACCGTTCGCCGAACCGGGGCGCATCGCCCCCTACATACCATGGATGTCGCCCGTCATGTCGGGTGGCGGTGCCACTTCCAGCTCGTAAAGGACAGGGAAGTAAATCTGGAAAGCAGGAAGGCAGGAAAACGGGACAACGGGAGGGATCATTGCTCGTTGGCTGTTCTGCTTCTTCTCCTGCTTTCCTGCCTTCTGATTGCCTCGGCCGGTTGCCGGAATCCGCGATGGCATGGTAAGATGACGGGATGGAAACAACCCACTACACCGTCAGGATCGTGCCCGCTGCCGAGGGAGGGTTCTGGGCCGAAGTGCCGGCTTTGCCGGGCTGTTTCAGCCGCGGGGACACCCTCGAAGAGGTGACCGCCTACGTGCGCGAAGCTATCGAGTGCCATCTGCTTCAGTTGACCCGGCAGGGAACCCCATTTCCCGTCGAGAAGCGACCCCGCCACGCGTTCGTGTTCCCAGTCACCGTGCGGGCACCCCGCCTAGTGTAATCGCAGCCGAGGAGAACAATTTGGAAAACAGGAAAGCAGGAGAGGAAGAAGAAAGGGAATCCTGTCCTCCCGTTTTCCTGCTTTCCTGTTTTCCAAATTCACCCCTGCCCTGGGGCTTTTGACGTAAGCCACCCCGGCATGGTAGGATGGGAATCTATGGAACCCATCACCTACATCATCGAACTGGAAGCCCTGGAAGCGGGCGGCTTTGCGGTGAGCGTGCCGGCCCTGCCCGGCTGTGTGACGTGGGGCACCAGCTTCGACCACGCCGTCGCGATGGCGCGGGAAGCCATCGAGGCGTGGCTGGAAACCATGGAGGAACTCGGTCAACCGATCCCGGAGGGGCGCAATTCGCCCCAGCCGGTAAAACTCGGGGTTCAGGTGCGACGACCGGCCCTGGCTTGACCCGGCTGCCCGTGGTGCGTCCCACCGACGTGGTGAGCGCGCTAAAACGGGCCGGCTTCGTTGAAAAACGCCAGAAGGGCAGCCACCTCGTCCTACGGCATCCACGCCAGCAGCGCACGACCATCGTGGCCCTCCACGGGCGCGATCTGCCGATGCCGACACTACGGCAAATCCTCCGGCAGGCCGGCCTTACCGAAGACGAATTCCGCGAACTGCTTTGAACCCAAAATGAAAACGACCCCGACCGCCTTGGCGACTCGGGGTTTCTTGTTGGGCCAGATCACCTCAGACGGGGGAGAACTTGCCGTCCTGGTTCCTGAACTTGGGCTGCTTGCCGTAGAGCAGCGTGTTGAGCGAGTTGGTGGGATCGTTGGCGGTGAAGCGGTAGCCGAGTTTCTTCACGGCGCTGAGGATCTCGGCCTTGGTGAGCGCCGCTTGGGCGGTCACCTGCAACACGGCGACCTTGAGCGACAGCGTGTTCTCCACGCGCTTGGCCTTCCGGGGCGCTGGGGAGCCCGTGGTGGCCTTCGGCGCACCGGCGGCGATGACAGAGCCGAGGGCGGCTTCAATCTCGCTCAGGCGGGCCATAAGGCGCGCCCGTTCGGCTTCCAGGGAACGGCGGAGGGTGACGAAGGCTTTGAGCGGGTCGTGGGCAGAACGAGGCATGGCGCGAAGAACAGAAGGTTTGTGGCTGACCGCCAGACCGTAGCGAATGACTCCGGCCTGCGGCAATCCCGGAACCGGCGCCAGCCCGTGGGGGAATGGCTCAACCCAGCGCGGGCAACCACGTCGCCCAATATCTGTTTTACGCAGTGCTGAGGGACGATTCCAAACGGGGGCTCAACCGAGCCATTAAATGGGGGTCGGTTTGACACCTTGCCGGTTTCGTGGTCTGGCGGTGTGAACCGCGGGTCTGACTGGAACACTACATGGATCGGATTCGGGTTATCCCCAGTTCTGTCCCATTTCCTTGAAAGGAATCCTATTCTTCCTTTGAGTATGATTCCTCTGGGTATTCTTCTATAGAGTGAAGTCAGCGGGCCGACATCTGGGCGTCGGGCCGTCGACTTCTAGATGTCGGCCGGCCGACATCCGCTCGGGGACGGTGCACAGTGGCCTTCACGCTGAACTGGACGACGTAGACGTTGGTCTTGCCCTGGCCGCGGCGCTGGATGGTCACCAGTCCGGCCCGGCTCAGTTCGGAGATGAACTCGGTCACGCGGGAGCGGCTCAGGCCGATGTCCTGTGCGAGCCGTTCCTGGCCGGGAAAACACGACTCGTTGTGCCACGCGTAGGACAAAAACATTGAGTAGACGACCTTGGCCCCGGCGGAGAGTTCCGGGTCGCGGAGGATGAAGTTGGGCACCTGCGTAAAACCGTCCCGCGCCACCGGATCGGTGGTCGCCAGCTCGATGTTCTTTTCGCGGATGAGTTCGCTGATGGGTTGCATGGTGATTTGATTTTATCCCGGCCCCTGAACTCCGGAGCGCAGATTACTGGGCGCGGGCGGAAGCCTTCCGCTTCGGGCGTTTGCCGCCACTCGGCGGACCCACGCGTTTGGCCGGCTGGGCATGTTTGCCGGTCAGCCGGATGAGCCGCTGGTTTTCGGCGTTGACGCGGAGGGTGATGAAGCCCTTGGCGCGCAGCGCGGCGAGGCAGGCCCGCACCTGGCGTTCCCCGATGTTGAGGAGGTCGGTCAGCGTGGCGTTGGAAGCGCGGTAGTCCTGTGCCGGATCGTGGGCGCGGATCTCGGCGAGCAAGGCCTTCTCCCGCAACGACAGGCCGCGCAGGAGCCAGATGGCGCGCGGAATCCAGATGCCCTGCGAGTCGGTTGATGGTTTTGGTGTGTTCATCCCACCATCTTACCACGGGGTGTCGGGCTTCCGCCATGGGCGCCACTGGGGATAACTTCCGCCCCTTCCGTGCCAGCACTTCTCCGTGGTAGAATGAAAGACAGGAAGTCCGGCGAACTTTGTCCGGTCACGCCTCCCAACCAACTCCATGCCCGATGAATTCAAACCACAACCTCACCTGTCTCGAACCGAACCTGTCGGTGCTGTTCCGTCGATGCCGACTGACTTCGGAAAGATGCCGAATCCTGCGGCACCCTTCGGCAACCTTCCGCACGCTTCCGAAGGTTTCGGAACTCTTCCGCACTCTGCGGAAGCATTCGGAACGGTTCCGAAAGGTGCGGAATCCTTTCGCACGGTGCCGAACCCTGCGGAACTAATGCCACCGTCCGACTGGCGCGAGAGCTACACGCTGACCGTGCGCGAAACAGCACGGCTGTTTGAAACGGCGGGCGTTGCCCGTTCAGAACGAAGCATCGTGAACTGGTGCCAGAAAAACCGGCAGGGCATCGCCCGGCTTGACGCCTACTACGATCCCAACGAACGCCGTTACTTCATCACCCGCCAATCCGTGGACACGATCATCAGCGAAGAGAAGGCCCGCGCCGCGAAGAACAATGCGGAACCCGTGCCGCACGTTGCGGAAGACTTAGGAAACCCGCCCAAGCCCGATGCGAACACGTTCCGCAAGCCGCCGAATGACTCCGACCACCCGAACTCCAAACCGGCTCCTGACTCCGACGAACTCGCGGAACTGAAAAAGGAAAACCTCGATCTTAAGATCACCAACCGCGGCAAAGACTACTTCATCGAACAGCTCAAGGGTGAACGGGAAAGCCTGCTCAAGCAGGTGGTGGATTCGAGTCAAAGAGTGGGGCAGCTCGAAACCAAGCTGTTGCAACTGGGTGACGCTCCACTTCGTAACAATTAGAAGCCAGAGCAAGGCACCGCCTGAAAGGGCGGTGTTTTGTTGCCGAGCGGAGAAACACAACAGCGACGAAGCGCGTTGGGCGGATCGTTCTTGGTGCCGTCGCCATCCCAGTTCGAAACGGGTGGTGCGACTTTTCCTCGTTTTAGCTTGCCCTCCCGCACTTGGCTTCGGCAGCTTTTCCTTAGATTCACCAGTTTCAATTCCCCAAGCGCCCAATTACCTCCCTCAACGACGTCCTTCCGCTCAGGCATTTCGGCTGTAAACAGTCCGTGGATTTCTGAGGGGGCACGGGAGGAAGGATGGGCGGCCGGGAATTGAACGGGTGAACTGCAACCGTGTCCGTTCGTTTACGCCCAGTGCCATTGGAACTGCCCTTCTGCGACCGAACCCAGACCCCGAACTGGCTCCCCACTGTCCCGCCCCTCGCCATGAATCCCATGCCTCTGTCCCTGATGCCTCGCCGCCCGCTGGCCCTGCTGGTCTGGCTGGCCGCCTCCGCCCGTCTCGCCGCCCAAGACGCCACGGTGCTGGAACGGGGAGCGCACCATAACAAAGTCGAACTGGTGAGCACCCGGCTCGACGAGTCGGGCAATACGCTGACGGAGACCAACTCCTACATCCAACTGGAGACGGGGCTGAACTTCCGCAACGCCCAGGGCGAATGGGAAGAGTCCAAGGCCGAGTTTGAAATCATTCCCGGCGCGGTCACGGCGTGGAAGGGGCAGCACAAGGTCAGCCTCGCCCCCAACCTCAACACGGCCGGGGCGGTGCAAATGCGGCTGCCCGATGGGCGGCTGATGCCCAGCCATGTGTTTGGCCTGGCCTATTTCGACACAAAGACCGGCCAGTCCGTGTTGATCGCGGAGGTCAAGGACAGCGAGGGGGTGTTGGTGTCCCCCAACGAACTGGTCTATGCGGATGCGTTTTCCCACGTCGGGGCCGACGTGCGTTACACCTACACCCGCGCGGGCTTTGAGCAGGACATCATCCTGCGGGAAAAACCGCCCGGACCGGAAGCCTACGGCCTGAACCCGGCCACCACGCGGCTCGAAGTGTGGACCGAATTTGACCAGCCACCGGAACCCCAGCGGATGCAACGGCGAAGCAATGCGCTGGCGACGGAAGAACCGGATGACGAGGAACTCGACTTCGGTTCGGCCAAGATTGGCAGTGGCCGGACGTTCCGGCTGGGCCAGGAAAACGAGTCGCTTTCGCTCGTGGTCAAGCAATGGGTGGTCGATCCGACCAGCCGGCGTTTCCTGGTCGAGGCGGTGGATGTGTCCGCCGTGGGCGCCAGCCTTGAGGAACTGCCGGCTTCCAAAGGGGGCGCCTCGCTCTCCAAACCCTTCAACAACCGGCTGCAGGCCATCCACAGCCGGCCCGCCAAAGCGCGCCGGACCGACCGGGAACAGGTGCGGGTCAAACGGCTGGACCGGAGCCGGGACACCCAACTGGTGGCCAACCTGGCGCGGCCCGGACTGGTGGTGGATTATCTGACGCTCAACACGACCCAAAACAACTACACCTTCACCAGCGACGAAACCTATTACATCACCGGGGCCGTCGTCCTGACGGGCACGACCACGTTCGAGGGCGGCACCGTCTTGAAAATGGATTCCAGCACGACGGCCAAACTGGAAGTCCAGGGAGCGCTCACCTTCGGCGGGGCGCCTTACAAACCGGTCGTGTTCACGGCCAAGGATGACATTACCGTGGGGCAGAACATCACCGGTTACGTCACCAACAACCTGACCTCAACCTACTACGGGGCGACCGGCGGCACGCTCGTGCTGAACAACGGCAGCGCCGTGACGCTGACGCATCTCCGCATGAGTCACCAACGCCGGGCGCTGGATTTCGTGAACGGCACGGGCCACATCGTGCGGCACGCCCAGTTTGTGCGCTGCCAGGAAGGCATGGACCCGATCAACACGGTGAACCTGCACAACGCCCTGTTCAACAACGTGGACAAGGTGCTGGCAGGCACGGCCGCCACCGTCAACGGCCAACACCTGACGGTCAACGTGGCCACCCATTTCAACTACACGTCGGCTGCCACGGTCACGCTGAACAACTGCCTGCTCGTCCAGGTCGGCACCGCCGGCACTTATGGCAATCCCAACGGTTCGGTGGACACGGCCAGTTCCGGCACCGGCATTTTCCAGACCGCCTCGGGCGGCAGCCACTACCTGGTGGCCGGCAGTCCTTATCGCAACGCCGGCACGCCCAACATCGACTCGACGCTGGCGACCGAACTCAAGGCGATGACCACCGAAGCGCCGCTGGTCCTCACGGGCACTGTCAGCGTGGACACGACCTATGTCCCGCGGGTGGGGCGGGACACGGACACCGTGGACAAGGGATTTCATTACGTTCCGTTGGACTACGTGTTCAAGCAGGTGGCCACGACGGTGCCGCTGCGGCTGAACAACGGCGTCGCCGTGGCGGTGGCCGGGACCTATGGCGTCGATTTGCAGAACGGCAGCAGCTTCCTCGGGGAGGGCCGGGCGGAAAACCTCAACCGCCTGACCCGCTGGCACAACGTCCAGGAACAGACGGCGCCGGAGGGCAATGGCGGGCCGATGACGCTGATCACGGGCGTTTACGGGCAGCGGCCCAAGGTTTCCGTGCGGTTCACCGACATCTCGGCGCTGAGCAAGTCGGGCAACCTGCTGCTGGACCCCAGCGGTTCGACTCCCTTTGAGACGTTTACCGTCGAGTTCTGCCAGGTGCGCAACGTGGGGTTCAGTTTCTGGCCGGCGGACAGTTACAGTGAGACCGCCACGCTGCGGAACAACCTGTTCGAACGGTGCGCGCTGGCGTTCAACAAGTCTGGCGCCAACGTCAACACGCCCCTCACGGTCAATGCCTACAACAACCTGTTCTGGCGGGGCTCCCTGTCGGTGACCTACGACTCCGGCACCAGCAACCCGACGTGGGCGGTGAAGGACAACCTGTTTGATGGCGCGACCCAGACCTTGACCGGGACATCCAGTGCCTCGGTCACCCGCTCGAACAACGGCTTCATCTCGGGCACGGCGAACACGTTCAACGGCACGGGCGACAAGACGGGCCTCAGCACCGACTACCAGAGCAATGGGAGCTGGGGGAACCGCTACTATCCGGCCACCGGCGCTGCTCCCAGTCTCGCCACCCTGATTGACGCCGGCAGCCGCAACCGGGACACGGCCGGACTCTACCATTTCACGGTCAAGACGGCCAACGCCACCAAGGAGGGGGCCGACACCCCGACCACGGTGGACCTCGGGTTCCACTACGTCGGGCTCAATTCGTCCGGGGTGCCCAACGACACGGATGGGGATGGGATTCCCGATTACGTCGAGGACCGCAACGGCGACACCAGCGTCTCCAGCGGCGAGACCGACTGGCAGGCCAGCGCCAACGGCACCACCGGCTCGCCGGGACTCCAGGTGTTCACCGTCTTTGAGTGAACCGCCCTTCCAACCCTTTCCCATCTATCCGTTCAACCTGGCCCGCTTATGTTCAAACGCTTCTTAGTCTGCTTCAGCTTCCTCTCACTGGCCGTGACTTCGGCTCGTGCCGTAGATTGCACGGCGCCTCAGATTGACCTGATCAAAGGAAGCGAGCTTCCCCTGAGCCAGTGCAATGACAAGGACAAGGCGAAGCTGAAGATCGGCGGGACCCAGGCAAGTTACACGATCCAAAGCATCACTTGGACCGTTTCCGGTCCAGCCGACAAGTCGGAAGAGACCCCGCCCAATGCCCAAGCCTGTTGGGTCATACTCAATTCGCCCGACGCGAAAGGGGAAGTGAAACTCACGGTGAATTTTACCTACAAGCTGGACAATCCGGCCTGTGGTGACACGGGTTCGCACACGTTGACCAAGTCGGTGACCTGGTCAATTGATGACGAGGGCTGCTCCGGCAGCTGTTCAACGGACAATCAGGGCGGCAATTCGACATCGGCAGCTAAAAGCCTGCACGTCAAGTTCTACCTGGGGCACTTGGATGACAGGAAGGACGCGGGTTATCTGAGCATTGATGCCCTGACGCCTTCAGCCAGCATCACCACGCCGGCCAGTCTGCAATACCTGTTCCTGGATCCGCGAGTCTTCAGGTATCCGTCGAGTGGCACGATCGAGCAGGTCAAATCGCCGGAAGTGCTGGCCAGGGTGGTGGACACCAGTTCAACGGACAATCTCTACGTCATCGAGTTCTATTACTCGGCCGACGTGACCTTCAATGGAACCATCTATGTGCCCAACGGGGG
>JAYUSF010000361.1:0-31430 GCA_043755815.1 Verrucomicrobiota bacterium | reverse complement strand
CTTGCGTGGGGATCAATGGTTTGCTGCGAATGCTAAGCCTTGTGCAAAGGTTTCACTGCCATATGTATGATTGTGGAAGATGGTTTCCGCGAGCGCTGCTCAGATCAATAGATGTTGGACCTTTGCTGGCTAAAAGCGTGGGCATATTCTTGGTCTTGGTTCAGCCTTTGTTTGTGACGACAGCTTATTCGCTGAGTGGTGGCGAGCTGCACATGTCACGCATCCCCCGCGAACACTGGTCACACCGCTTGCGGATGACGAAGGCCCTGGGCCTGACCACCGTGAGCACCTACGTCTTCTGGAGCCGGCACGAACCTGAGCCGGGGAAGTTCGACTGGAGCGGGGAGAACGACCTCGCGGAGTTCTGCCGGCAGGCACAGAAGGAAGGCCTGCAGATCTTGCTCCGCCCCGGCCCCTACGTCTGCGGAGAATACGACTTCGGCGGGATGCCCTGGTGGCTGCTGGAGGACCGCAATGGCATCACCGGACGGGTGAAACTCAACGACGGCCGTGGCCCGTGCGAACTGCCCGACACGGAGATGTTTCCCATGCCGCTGAGCGCGGCGTCGCTGGCGCGGCTCAAGACTGAACGCGCAGCAGCGTCCGTAGCCGACAAGGTCACGACGCTTACTCTGGCCGGAGAGGATGGACCACCTCTCACGTCCGCGGCCACGGCTTCGAGACTCAACGGCGCAGCCGGAACTGGGCGGCATCTTCCCGGGGATTGCCGAGGCGCGTGCGCCGCAGGCGGGTGATTTCCGCCGCTGAACGGTCAGCGGCCTGGGCGAGCTTGGCATTGAGCTGGTCGCGTTCGCGTTCGAGTTCCTTGAGGCGGGTTTCCAGCGTGGCGATGGTCTGGTTGGCCCGGGTGACAACGCCCGTGTTGGGACCGCGTTCCACCTCCGTCAGACGGGCGAGCAGATGCCCTTTCTCGCGTTCCAACCGATCCCGGGCGGCGTTGGCCTCGCCCAGCAGCGTGGAGAGTTCCGTTTCGCGGGCGCGGCTGTCCTTGAGCGCGTCGCGCAGGCGGCCGGCCTCGGTTTCGAGCAGCTTGAGCTGGCCGGCGACCGCAGGATCGGCCGGGACGTCGGGTTTTGGATTTTCGGCGGCGGACTTCTTGAGCGCGTCGAGGCGCTGTTCCGCGGCCTTGAGCTGGGCCTCGGCTTCCTGACGCTCGTTACGCTCGGCGGCGAGCTGCGTCTCGATGCCCTTGAGCGCGGTGTTCTGTTCCGTGAGCGCCTGCACACGGCGGGTCAGCTCGACGTTGCTGGTTTCCGCCTGGGCGCGGACGCCCTTCTCCTTCGCGAGCTGCGCGGCGAGTTCGTCGGCCACGAGCGAGTTGCGGCCGGCCTCGGCCTTGGCGAGAGCCAGATCCGTTTCGAGCTGCTTGAGGCGGAGAATGCCGTCCTCGGACTGGCGGGCGCGGAGATCCTCGACCTGCTTTTCGAGCTTGGCCTTGTCGGCGACCAGCACCTCGTTCTGCAGTTTCACCTGCGACAGGTCGGCCTGAAGCCCGGACAGCTTCGCGGAGAGTTCGGCGACCTGCTTGCCGCGCTCGCTGTCGGACTTCAGCTCGGTGACCTGCGACTTCAGCGTCGAATTTTCGACGTCCAGTTTCTTGAGCTGGCCTTCGATGGCTTCGCGCTGCCTGTCCAGATCGGCGGCCCGGGTGCGCTGGGTGAGCAGCTCGCGGTTGGCGTCGCTGAGCGCCTTTTGCGCCTCCTCGGCGACGACCTTGTCCACGAGGTTGCGCCGTTCCGCCTCCTGCCGCGCGAGGTGGGCGAGCAGCACCCTGTTGGTGGACTGGAGCTGCGAGATTTTTTCCACGGCCGACTGGAGTTCCTTGGGGTCCACCGGCGCGGGCTGCGCGGTAAGGGCCTCGCGGAGCTTGGCCTCGAGCACCTGCTTCTCGGCGGCGAGCCGGGCGATCTGCGCGTTCATGGTGTTGAACTGCTCAATCACCTCGCCGTTGGGCGCGAGCTCGTCGGTCTTCGGCGCGGGCTTAGCTGGATCGGCAGATTTTGGTGCGTCGGCCGGCATCTCCGGGATGGCGGCGAGCTTCTCGGCGACGTAGCGGAGGCGGTAGGCGATGACCCGTTCGTTCCAGGTCGGGTAGCTCTTCTGCAACTGCCGGAGGAGCTGCTGCGCCTTGAGGTAACCCTCACGGGCGTCCGCGCCCCGGCCGGCGGAGTTCTGGGAATCCGTGACCTGGATCAGGTTGTAGATCGTGATGAAGTCGTCGTCCGGCCCGGCGCAGACCCGGACCGCCCAGACCAACGCCAGCACGACGGCGAAACAGCGGAGCATGGCCCCGGTATAGCGGGCGCCGCGTGGGGAAGCCAGCGGGGAAGGCGGAGATCACCGAGACGGTTGCGGACCGGATGGATTGCCCGGATCGGCTCCTTCCGGGGCAGCGCAAAAGCTGGATCGGGCCACAGAGACGCTTCCGGGTTGGCCGGCAGGTGGCCAATGGGCCGCCGGCGGTGTGGCTCACTTCACCTTCAGGTCAAATTCCAGCCGCGTCTCGCTGCCGCGGACTTCATCGATCATCTCCATGTCCTTGAGCTGCCATTCGCCGTTCACCTTCTCCACGGAGCCGACGCTGAAGCGCTTCATCGGCTTGCTGCTGGCCCCATCGTAGGCTTCGGCGAGGATCACGCCCTTGTTCTCGAGATCCACCCAGGAAAGAACGCGGGAGTAGCCCTTCGCCTTGGGATTGGTGCTTTCCAGAATCCGGCAGGGCCGCCCCTTGCGCATGACGGGCTTGTCCTGGCGGATGATCTTCTGGCTGGGCCAGTAGAGAAATTCGAGTCCCAGATCGCTCAACCAGAAGTCCGACGTCGCGAACGGCTGCTGCGTGTCCTCGGCGGCCACCAGATGCGGAATGGGCGCGGCCGTGTTGGTCACTGCGCGGGCGAATTCAAATTCCGGCGGACGCGCCAGCCGACGGATGAGCGTGAGCATCTCCACGTTCAGGCCGACCTGGGCGGCGTAGATCACGCGCCACTCCGAATCTTCCTCCGTGAGCGTGGTGATGGTCACCGGCAAACGGCGCACGACGCCATCGGGCGAGGCGATGCGCAGGGTGGCGCGATTGGTGAAGCTGGCGGGGGGGCGGGCGGCGCGCAGTTCGGCGGCGAGCGCGCGGCCTTCAATCTCATCCTGCGCCGGGTCGGCAAGGAGCGGAAGGCCCGTTCCGAACAGCAGGGCGGCAATCAGGTGCAGTAAGGACTTCATGAACGGGGAATCGGACGGCGTGCGGTCAGGCGGACTTCACGGTAACGGTGGGGCGTTCGCCGCGTTTGCCCGCAACCACCACCGTCGGCGGGCGAACACCGGGCGACGAGCAGCCGCAGCCCGTGTCGCGGTGGAAGCTGAACTTCCGCGGGCGGAAGCGTCGCCACAGCAGGATCGCCGCGGTGAGCGCGACGACGCCAAGGGCGGCGGGAGTCTGCCAGTTCATGGGGCGAAGCTAGCGGGCGGGGCTGGCGAGGCAACGGCCGGAGCGGGAACGGCAGATTGACGGCTGTGAACTATCCCGGCTTTAGTCGCCTCATGCTGAAGTTCACGGTGTTCACCGCGGCGGTCGCCGGCCTGCTGCTGTCGGCGTGCCGGACCTTGGGGCCGGAACCGGTTCCCGCGCCCAAGCCGGCGGTGACCAACGCCCCGCTGGAGGAGCCCAGGATTCGCCCGCTGGATGGCTCGGTGGGACGGGTGCTGAAGGTCGATGAGCGGCTGCGCTTCGTGGTGCTGGACTATTCGCTCTATCAACTGCCCTCGCAGGGGCAGGTGCTCACCGTCGAGCGCGAGGGCGTCGAGGTCGGCGAACTGAAGGTCAACGGGCCGGTCCGCGACACGACGATCTCGGCGGACATCGCGCGCGGCGAACTTAAGCCCGGGGATCGCACGCGGCCGAAACGGTGAACGTCGGGCAGGGCGGGTTGCGAGCCCGTCCCGAAGCTCAGCCTCGCCGGAAGAGGTCCAAGCTGGCAGCTTGGACTACGAGCCGGGCTGGCAGCCCGGCCTACTAGCTGATCCAGCCGGGGCGGTATTCGGTGCGGATGAAACGGTTGGCCTCGGGCACGTTGGTGACGCGGAGTTTCTTGGAATCCCACTCAATCCGGCGACCGACCCGAATGGCGACGTTGCCGAGGAGGACGGTCTCGGTGACCGGCCCCGCCGTGTCGAAGTTGGAATAGGCCTTCGGGCCACCCTTGCAGGCCCGGATCCATTCCTCGTAGTGGCACCTGTCCCAGTTGTCGTATTTCGGGAAGACGCTGGGCACCGACTTCAGGTCGTCGTAGCTGCGTCCTGATTTCAGTTTTCCACCGCCGTCGTAGTTCGTGAGCATCGTGTCGTGGGCGCCGATCACGAGGATGCCGTTGCCGTCGTATTTGGCGCCGGGGAAGAGGCTCGCGGGCGGAAGTTTCCCGCCGTCATACCAGTGGAACTTGAACGCGGGCTGGCCGTTGCGGGCGGGGAAATCCCACACGATGTGGGACCGTTTCGGGGCCGTCTCCGCATTGGAGCCCTCGCTTTCGGCCTCGACCGCAGTGGGGGCGCTGAGGTCCATGGCCAAGGCGCCGAGGTTGAGCAGATGACAGCCCATGTCACCGATCGCGCCGGTGCCAAAGTCCCACCAACCGCGCCAGACAAAGTGCCCCCACGCGGGGTGATACGGACGCGCCGGGGCGGTGCCAAGCCAGAGGTCGTAGCTGAGTTCGGGTGGCACCGGTTTGGATTCGGTCGGCCGGGAGATGCCCTGGGGCCAGATGGGCCGGTCGGTCCAGCAGTGCATCTCGTGGATTGGGCCGAGCACGCCCGCCTTCACGAGATCGGCATCGCGGCGGAGCTTGGGATGCGAAATGCCCTGGTTGCCCATCTGGGTCGCGACGCCGGCGGCGCGGGCGGCGAGGGTCAGCTCGCGCGCCTCCCACACCGTGTGGGTCAGCGGTTTCTGGCAGAAGAGGTGTTTGCCTTCCTTGATCGCCCGCAGCGCCGGCGGGTAGTGCATGTGGTCCGGCGTGGAGACCGTGACCGCGTCGAACCCGGCGCCGAGCTGGTCGAACATCGCGCGGTAGTCGGCGAAACGTCGGGCGCCGGGGAACTTGTCGCCGGCCTTGGCGAGGTTCTTGGCGTCCACGTCGCAGATCCCGACGATGTTTTCGGAGTCCACGCCGTTCATGTCCACCCAGCCCTTACCGCCGACGGCGACGCAGGCGACGTTGAGGCGGTCATTCGCACCGAGCACCCGCCGGCGGCTGACGTAGGGCGCGGAGCAGCCGGCGAGGGCGGCGGTGCCGGCGAGCAGGGCGGATTGGCGGAGAAACTGTCGGCGGGAGCTGGTCAGGTTCATGGCGGAAGCAGGTGCGCGGTTCGTGGAATGCACCGGGGTTGTCGTGGACTGGCGGCCACCCCGCAAGTCCGGAATCGTCCGCGCTGCCCGGTCCGAGGATCAGGGCCGGCGTGCGCCGAGAAAGCTGCCCGCCCAATAGGGCTCGGAAGCCGACGAATACATCACGCCCCGGGACGTGCTGGCGTGAACAAACTGATCGCCCTCCATGAACACGCCCACATGCGAGATGCCCTTGCCGGTGGTGTTGAAGAACAGCAGGTCGCCCGGGCGAAGCTGGTTCACGTTGACCGGGACGCTGGCCCGCCATTGACCGGTCGTGGTGCGCGGCAGCTTGCGGCGGCTCACTTCCGAATGCAGCACCCACGCGAAGCCAGAGCAGTCGATCCCTTCCCGCGAGATTCCGCCCAGGCGATACGGCGTGCCGATCCACGGCTCAGCGGCGGCGCGCCAGACGTTGGCGTCCCGTTGCGGAATGGCGTTAGCGCCGGGAAGCGAAGCGGATGGACCGCCGGAGACGTGACTCGCGGTGACTCCTGACGCCTCCTGCGGCACCAGCGTCACGTAGCCGGCGCGTCCGGGAATCGGTGCCCGCCGGGCACAACCCGTCGCCAAGGTTAGCCCGCAAACGGCGGTGACCAGCAGGACGGAAAACGAAGATCGAATCATTGGGCGCGATACTGGGCCCTGGCCTTGGGCAGAAGCGACTTCAGGTTTTGCACGCGCTGATCATCCGTCGGATGCGTGCGCAGGAACCACGGCGTGTTGGCGCCCGCGGCCCGGTTGTATTCGCCAAAGCGCTGCCAGAAGCCGACCGCCGCCTCCGGGTCATAGCCGGCCCGCGCCATATAGGTCAGGCCGATCTCGTCGGCCTCGGCTTCCTGCAGCCGGCTGTGCGGCAGGGAGGCGCCGAGCTGGGTGCCGACGCCGTAGACCTGGTTGAACGCCGGACCGTAGTTGGCGTATTTGGAACCGCCGATGAGGGCGCCGGCAACCGCTCCGGCGGTTTGAATCCCCATCGCCACGCTGATCCGTTCGCCGCCATGGCGGGCCACCGCATGGGCCACCTCGTGCCCAATGACCGTGGCCAGTCCGGCCTCATCTTTCGTGATGGCCAGGATGCCGGTATAAACGCCGACCTTGCCGCCCGGCAGGCAGAAGGCGTTGGCCTGCTTGCTCTCAAAAACGACGAACTCCCACTGGGCATTCGGAAGTTCAGCGACCGCGGCCACCCGTTTTCCAACCTTCTGCACGAGGGCGTTGGCGGCGGGATCCTTTGAGATCGGCACCTCCTTCTTCATCTTGTCGAACTCGGAGAACCCCAGCTGCATCTCCTGCCCGGGCGACATGAAGTTGAACTGCTTCCGGCCGGTCTCGGACACCGTGGTGCAACCGACCGCGAAGAGAATAAGTCCCAGCGGCAAGAGCCGGGCGAAAAAGCGGACAACCTTCATGGGGCGAGCGAAGCACAGCCCGCCGGCCACGACAAGCGGTAGCACGCGTCGGGCGGCGCAGCGGGCGTATCTGGGCACTGCCCCCGTGTGGCTCCCTCGCCCTGCGAGGCACGAGCGGGGAGAGGGTTGGGGAGAGGGGCTGTCCCACCCGGGTGCAGCACCTCCTCTCCCAAGCCCTCCACTCCAAGTGGAAGAGAGGGAGTCCACTGGGCGGATCTCGGGGGCAGTGTCCAGATACGCCCGGAACACGGGGGCGTATTGTTTACAGTGGCTGACCTTGGGCTTGCGCCCGCCAAGACCGGGCGGCACTTGACGGGATTTCCCCGGTCCGGCTCTGCTCCGAACATGCAAATCCACGTCCACCATCAGGGCGCCCAGATCGGCCCCTTCACACGCGAGGCTGTCGCTGAAATGGTCCGACTCGGCACGCTCGGTCCCGACGCCAACGTCTGGCATGAGGGCTTGCCGGATTGGATCCCCGCAGGCCAGTTCCTGCAGCAGCTCCCTCCGGAGTCTGCAGCCACTTCAACGTCCCGCCCGGCCCCGGCGCCGGATTCCGAGGAGCCTTCCGAAATGAACGTGGTGCTCAAGGCGCTGGCCTGTGGCTTCATCGTGGCCCTGATCGCCGGGATCGTCTTCGGCGTGATCGAAGCCAGGCTCGGCGACGCGACCCGGGGCGCCCGCCGCGTTCTGGGCTGATTGCTGGTCGGTCTCGGTTGGCTGGTCGGTTTCACGGTCAGCCGGGTTTCGCGCGGTTACGATTCGTGGCTGCTCGTGGGCGGCGCCGCGGCGTCCGCGCTGGTGGGGTTGCTGTTGAGCGTCTGGGTGGCGGGCGCGATCGGTGGCGAGGGCAGTCCCTCCGTGTTCGGCTCGATCCTCCAGATCGTCGTCGGCACCGTCGTGGCCGGCTGGATCGCCAAGGCGGATTGATCCGTAGCTTTCCCCGGACCCAGCACAGGAGCGCGCTGTTACTGCCGGCGGATGGATCGGCGGAAGTTCGGGATTCAGAATCGAGTCCCGCTGAAATTCAGGCCCACCGCCCGCCCTCCGGGCTTCAACCGTCGACTTCTCGCGCCCGCCCCTACTTTGCCACGCGGAACCGGCTCTCCGCCGCCGCGTCCGCCACTGAGCCCGGCAGAAACGCAAGGAACTCCGGAGTTTCCAGGCGGTGTTTGCCCTCGGGCAACGCGGTGCGCACGAGGTGCTTCAACTCGGTGACATCCCGCGACCAGCGGTAGCCGTTGAAGAACTCCAGCGGCTCGAACTGCGTCTTGTAGAGCGCCCTCTCCGAGTAGCACGTGCCCAGATAAAGGTGTTCCACGCCTCGGCCGGCAAAGAAGGCAACGGCGTGCGTCATCATCGCCATGCCGTGGTGTCTCGTTTCCGTGCCCAGCGGATAGAACGCGTAGTAGTAATGCGCCACGCGCGGCGCCTCGACGTAGCAGAGCACGCTCCCGGCATCGGCGCCCGCACCGTCGGTGAAGTGCAGCACATGGCTGACGACCGCGCCGGCCATGAGCCGGTCCAGGCGTTCGCGCGGCATGATGCCCTCACCCCACTTCGCCGCGGCATAGGCCAGCCACGCCTCCCGGCGCGCGTCGGTATAGGCGAAGTCCGCCCGGGAAATCAGCCCGCAGCGCAAACCCTCGGCCTTGCGTAGGACCCGGCGGTTTTCCGACGACGCGGTCCATTCCGCCAACGGAACCCGGATCTGACGCGTCAGGTAGAAGCGCTCCAGGGAGGCGACTCCGGGGAGGAAACCGGCGGCATAGGCGTCGGCCGGGGTTTCGCCCGGTTCAAGGAAACCCCACACCGCATACGGATAGCAGTAGTGCGCGTAGTCAGGCGTGGCTTCGGAGAACAGCAGCTTCATGCAGGCGGGCGCGGAGCGCGGCAGAGCAATGCCGGAGAAGCGGAGCGAGGGAAAGCGTGGAGTCGGCGGAAGTAAACCATGGCGCGGGGACGCGGCCTTGCTTCGCCCGGGAAGGTCCATTGCGCCCGCGGCCTGCTCGCCGACACTCCCGCCGTGAGCGAACCAACTTCCTCCACCCCCGCCCCGGCTCCGCGTCGCCGCTGGGTCGGCCCGGTCGTTTTCCTGGCGCTGACCGTTGCGGCCCTGGCCATCGTCCAGTCCTTCAGCGAAACCGACCGGAACATCCGCGCCTGGCTGGCCTCGGCCATCGTGCTCCTCGGCGTGGCGGCGCAGCTGCTCTGGCTGCTGCTTTTCAGCGGACTGCGCTGGTGGAGGCGCCTCGCCGTCCTCGCAGTTGTGGCGGGGATTGGGTTTGGCTTCAAGGCGGTGACCCGGATTGACGGCACGGTCAGCGGGACCGGCCTGCCGCGGTTCGTCTGGCGCTGGACGCCCACCGCCGACCAGCGCCTCGCGCAGATGCCTGAAACCGCCGCGACGACGAAGGCACTGGCCTCATCCGCGGCGGAAGCCCGCTTCCGTTTCCCCCAGTTCCTCGGTCCCGGGCGCGACGGGCGGGCGGATGGCGTGAAGCTCGCCCGCAACTGGGCGACGCAGCCGCCGAAGGAGCTTTGGCGACACCCGGTCGGGCTGGGTTGGTCGGGCTTCGTCGTCGCCGACGGCCTTGCGCTCACGCAGGAGCAGCGCGGCGAAGACGAACTCATCACCGCCTACACGCTCGTGGCCGGCGACCCCGTCTGGGCCCACACCAACCGCACGCGCTTCCGCGAATGGCAGGGCGGCGACGGTCCGCGCGCCACGCCCACGATTGTCAGCAACCGGGCCTATGCCTACGGCGCGACCGGCATCCTTGACTGCCTCGAATTCGCCACGGGCCGCCTTCTCTGGTCCGTGGACGTGCTGGCGACAAACCATCTCGACAACCTCACGTGGGGCAAAAGCTCGTCGCCCCTGGTCGCCGACGGCCGGGTGATCGTGAGCGGCGGCTCCGGGAATGTGAATGGCTGCCTGGCCTATGACGCCAAGTCCGGAAACCCCCTTTGGTCCGACCATGGCGACGCCGCGACCTACGCGTCGGCCAGCACCGCCAACCTTGCGGGCCGACCGCAGATCCTCGTCAACGGGGCGCGCGCCGTCGCCGGCCTTGATCCGCAAACGGGCAAGCGCCTCTGGGAATTTGCGTGGGGCGGCGACAAGTGGCCCAAGAGTTCGCAACCGCTCGCCGTGGAGCCCGACCGCGTGTTTCTTTCGGGCGGCTATTCAATGGGCTGCCTGCTGATCGAGGTGAAGGCCGGTGCGGACGGCACGTTGGCCGCGACCGAAGTCTGGCGCGGGCGCGCGCTGAAGACGCAGTTCAACAACGTTGCCGTGCTCGGCGGACACCTCTACGGCCTCGACGACGGATTCCTGGCCTGCGTGGAAACTGCCACCGGTAAACGGGTGTGGAAGGACGGCCGCTACGGTTCCGGCCAAAGCCTGCTGGTGAACGACCTCGTCCTGATCCAGGGCGAACCCGGCTTCGTCGCGCTCGCGGAAGCCAAGCCAGAAGGCTTCACCGAACTCGGCCGGATCAGTGCCCTGTCCTCGAAGACCTGGAACAACCCCGCGCTTGCCGGGCCCTATCTGCTCATGCGCAACGACCAGGAAGCCGCGTGTTATCTGCTGCCGGTCGTGACGGAGTGAATTCGCTCCGGCCCGGCCCGAATGGTGATCGGTCCGGAGTCGTGGGCAGTTTCCCCAGGAAACCGATGCGGGTTGGGGGTGATCCGCCCACAGCTTCCTGCCGCTCCCTCCGGACGGCCATCATTTCAGCCCGGCCTTCAGGAACCCGATCAGGTCCGCGAGGTCCTGCGGCTGCAGACCGTTCTCCAGCCCTTCTGGCATGAGCGAAAGGTCGCTGCCCCGCAATGCCGCGACGTCCTTCCGCAGGACCAGCCGGGGCGTGCCGTCGGCCAGCTTGAACGTGAGGCTGTTGCCCGTCTCCGCCGCGATGAGACCGTAGAGTTCGGTGCCGTCAACCAGCTGGACCTGATACGCGTTGAAGCCCGGCTGCACGTCGGCGCTGGGATCGAGAATGTTGGCGAGCAGCTTTTCGGGCGGATGGTTCGCCACCGCGTGCAGGTCGGGTCCCACTTCGTGGCCCAGTTCGCCGAGCTGGTGACAGCCGATGCAGAGGCGGGTGAACGTGGTTCTCCCCCGCCCCGCGTCGCCCACGAGGTTCAACGCCGGCCGGAACTTCGCGATCACCTCCCCGCGGGTTGCCGTCGGGCTGAGCACCTGTTCCGCCAGCGTGCGGACCCGTGGGGAAGAATGCTTGAGCAACTGGCTCCGTCGCGTCGCGTCGAGCGCGGACAGCGGCGCCTTCCGGGCGTTTTCGAGCAGGGCAAACGTCCACGGTTCCCGCGCCAGCAGCGCATCGAACGCGACCAGGGCCGTCGCAGGCGCGAAGGAGCTGAGGCGGGCGAGCAACACCGTTGGAACCGAATCGTCGCCGGTCGCGGCCAGCACGCCGATGGCCGTCCGCTGCAACTCGGCGGACTGGCGCGGCTCGAGCCACGTCGGGAGCAGGGCAAGCAAGGAGGCCCGCCGGTCGGGAATCCGCGCCAGGAGTCGGGCAGCGGAACCGCGCTGGGCGGCCGGGCCCGTCTCGTCGGCCGCCGCGATGTTTGCCCATTGAACCAATCCGGGCACGGACCGAAGGCGATGCGCCAACGCATCGTCACCTGCAGCCAGCGCGGCCAGTGTGGTCTGGCGCCGTCCGAGGGTGGCCAGGAAGCTGGCGAAACCCTCCACCTGCTGCGGGGTGAACCGGCCACCGTCGGCCTGCAACAACGGCGTCAGCAACGTCGCGAGTGCGGCGCGTTCGTTCAGTGCTAGCGCGAGGTTGGCCAGCGGTTCGCCAAACGCGTCCAGCGCGGGTGAACCCGCCGTCACCACGGCTTCGGTGAGCGCCCGACAATGCGGCAAAGCCGAGCTGAGCACGGCCGCCCGAATGAAGGGTTCGGCAAGGTCCGCCACGGCCAGCCGGCCCAAGAATTCGCCCGCTGGCGGCGGCGTCCATTCACCCAGCGTGAAGGCCAGTTGCAGCCGGACCTTGGGATCGGGATCGGTCACCAGTTTGCCGGCCGCGGCGACCACTGCCGGCGTCCCCCGGTTGGCCGCCAGACGCAGGGCGTTTTCACGGACGCCAGGATGGGCATCACCCAAGGCGCGCGCGACCCACTCCGGCTCCAGCGCGCCCAGTCCATCCAGCACGCAGAGCGCGTGGAGGCGGGCCAGCGCATTCGAACTTTCCTGCGCCATTGCCGTCAGCGGGGGCACCGCCGTGCGTTCGCCTCGTTCCAGCAGCAGTTGGTGCGCCTTGTCACGCTGCCAGCCGTTTGGCGAATCCAGCGCGGTGACCAATCCCGCAGTGTCCAACCGGTCCAGCCGGACCGGTTTCCGCGCCGCCTTCCCGTCCAGGACGACGCGGTAAATCCGCCCGCGATCTTCGCCTAACCGGTAATGCGGCAGCAGCTCGGCCTTGCCTTCGGCCGGCAGCCAGTCGGGGTGCTCGATCATGTAGCGATACATGTCCACGACCCACAGCGCGCCTCGGGACCGGTGCGGGTCATCACCGGCCGGCACCAGCGGTCTTCGCTGGCGAAGAACTCGGACGCCTCCTCACCCACGGCACGCCGCGCGGCAAAGCTGACGCCGTCCGCAGCGAGCACATTGCGCTGGACGAGATTGTGGAACGGTTCGCAGGAAAAGGCGTTCTCCGCGCCGTAGTCGCCCCGGGGAAACAGCAGGTCGTCGCGGTAGATCATGCCGCTGCACGCCGACGTGAAGTGCCCGGCCTCGTTGAAGCTGTGGTAGCGCTTTTCCTGCGGGCTCGCGGGCCAGACCTTGGGGCTGAGCGGGACGACGACCAGCTTGGTCGGATCGGGTGCGGCGTTGTGCGGGTTGCGGCGAAGGTAGTGGTCGTCCAACACGTAATGCCAGAGCGGGCGGATGTTCTGCGTGCCGAACCAGTGGCCCCAGTCGTCGCGGTTGCGTCCGAACTGCGATGGGCCGCTTTGCGGTTCCAGTTCACCAGTCTCGGGACGCAGCCTGAAGTCACGGCTGCCGACGAGCACTTCGCCGGTGCGAGTGCGCAGTTTGGTGCCGACGCCGTGATTGCCGTGATGGCCGCCCGAAGCGCAGTAAACCCAGTTGTCGAGACCCCAACGCAGGCAGTTGGCGCGCAGTTGCTGGTTGCCTTCCATCAATCCGCTGACCAAGACCTCGCGCCGGTCAGCCTTGCCGTCGCCGTCGGTATCGCGGAGGAAAAGAATCTCGGGCGCGGCGGTCACGATCACGCCGTCGCGCCAGGTGAGCAGGCCGTTGGGAAAGTTCAGACCGTCGGCGAACAGCGTGGACTTGTCGTAACGGCCGTCGCCATCGGTGTCAGTCAGGACCCGGACCCGGCCGCCGGGCTTACCCTTGCCGTCGAGTCCCATCGGATAATCCGCCATCTCCACCACCCAAAGCCGGCCGGCGGCGTCCCAGTCGATGGCGACTGGGTCGAGCGTGAGCGGTTCGGCGGCGACCAACTCCGCGTGATAACCAGCGCGAACGTGGATCTTCTTCAGCGACTCCTCCGGCGAAAGCGGCGCTGAGGCGGGCTTCGGAGCCGTCGCGGCCACCACGGGCGGCTTGAGGCCGGAAGCCTGGTAATGCCCGGCGATTTCTTTGGCGTTCAATGCCCGTTCATAAACCGCAACTTCATCGAGCCGGCCTTCGAGTCCGTAAAGCCCGTCGTTTCGTCCGCCGAAGAAGACCGACGCTTCACCCGCCGGAACGGTGTGGACGAATTCGCCGCTGATCTCCGGCTCCGCGTGGCCATCGAGGTGCACCCGCACCCGGGTGCCGTCGCGCACCAACACAACGTGGTGCCACGCCCGCTGGGCCAGAACCGTCCGGCCAACGAGGAGCTCATTGCGTTCATTGCCGTTGAACAGGAACAGCCGACCGGCCGATCCGGGCGTGTGGGTTCCAGCAATTCCCAGATGCTCCCCGCGGGCGGCGGAATCTCCGTCCGGGCCCCGCGAAAAGAGGTAGCCCGTGACGGCGCGCGCATCGTTCGGCAGGCCGTTCCACACCCAGCACTCGACGCTGTAATGGTCGCCGAGCGGGAGTTGGGTCCGGAGGCGCCCGCCCGCGAAGTGGACGGCGCGATTGATCTGCGTGCCGGAGAAGTTGGATGGCTTCAGGGCCGCGTCGGGCGATACGCCAGTGCCGCTGCCCACCCCGGGCAGGTAAACGGCAACGCCGTTCTCAAAGACCGCGTCGTGGCCATTCCCGCTCGCGTCGCGGGCGGTTGGAACGACGATTTCATTCAGGCGCCAAAACGCCTCGGGTCGATCCGCCCGCACCCGCATCGGGTAGGGACCCGACTCCTCAGGCAATGGGCGCCGCGATTGCCCGGAGACCTCTTCGAGCAGGCCCAGCAGCGTCTCGACGATGCGGGATTCAGCCGGCACCTCGAGTCCCGCGGTCCGCGCGGGCCACGTCGTGTAACCGCCCAGCGCGTGCTGCTCCGGCGGCGGGATGTAGCCTTCGGCGCCGTTGGCGAGGGACACGTTCATCGTCACCGGGAGCGGGCTTTGAGCCTTCAGCTTGAGGCCGGTAATGGCGTAAACCTCGTTGGGAAGGGCGGCGATTCCGACCTCGCCGATGCGCACGGCCTGAAGCTTGAGTTCCGTCTGGGGCCTTTCATGTAGGTAGATGCTTTCGAGCGCGTAAATCTCGGGCAACGTCTGCGGCAGTTTGGTCCCGAGTTTGGCCGCCATTTCTTGGGCCCACTTCAGCCGGGCGTCGTCGGGAGTCCGGTAGCGGAGCCCGAGCTTGCGTTCGGCCATCCGCAGCGGGGCGGTGTCGTGCCACTCGATCCGGCGATAGGCGGCGGCCACGCGGTCGGCGATTTCCTTCGCGTAGGCGTCGTAGCCGAGGTCGCGGGCGGGAGCACCGTAATCCATCCACATCTGATCACCGCTCGTGCCCTGCGACATGATGCCGACAAATGAATCCGGGGCTGCCAGCAGCGAGGCGAGATGCCCCGCGAAGCGTCCATAGTAGTCCGACGACAGCAGCGGCGAGCCGTAGTAGTGCTGCGAGTAGTTGGCCAACACGGCGAGCGGCCGGCCGTCAGGCGCAGTTACCGCGAGCACGCTCAGTCCCGGATCGACTGGGCCGGACGGTCCCACGGCATCGGGACTTTGGTGACCCGGATGCATGTGGGCGCGCACGTTGCTCTGGCCGAACGGGTCGGAAAGCATCCGGTCGGGACGGCGGATCCAGCGGCGGTTGAATGTGTGGTTCCAGTCGTCGAAGGCCGTCCAGCCGATGCGCGCCGGCGCCAGCTTCTGCGCCGCGCCGATGATGGCGGCGGCGATCTTCGGTGGCAGGCTCGCGGCGTAATCAGGGTCCACGCGGCTGCCGAGACAGCCCATCGCGGCCGGCGCCGAATGCGTGTGGGTGGACGAAATCAGCATCCGCTCCGTTGGGATTCCGGTGGCTTTCGACGCGATGTCCTTTGCCTGATCCAGCAGGTCGCGCGGCACCATGCACGAGTCCACGACGCACAGCGCGAGCCGGGTCGTGCCGTCGTCCAGCACCAGCGCCTTGGCGAAGAGCCGGTCCGTGACGTTGGTGGCGGATCGTTCCGTGAACATGGCGTTCACGATGACGGGGAACTTGGTCGGTGAGATGTCCGCCACGTCGGCACCCGCGCGGAAAGGTTTGGCCGGCGGAACGTAGGTGCGGCACGCCGACGCGAAGAGGCACAGAAGCAGGCAGGACAGGACTGGCAGTTTCATGACGGACCGGGACTGATTTTTCCCACGGTGCCCGAAGCGCATCGGCAGTTCGAGCGCCCAGTCGGAGACAAATGGCGGCCGTGAAGTGGCCGTGGCTGCTGAGGGGAGGGCAGGGTGCATTGGGAAACCGTGTGCGTTCTCCCACCAGCGCGGCGGGACCCCGGTGGCGCGAGGCTCCCGCCGAGCGAGTCGGCCCACTGGCTCGGTAGGAACCTCGCGCCACCGGGGCCTGCCCAGCGACGGCTACCCATCCACTCATGGTGTCCCGATGCGCCCGAGAACGCCCCGCGCCCAAACTCAGTCTTGCCAACGGAACCGGTCCGTTGCATCTGTTTGGCGAAAATCATACACACCGAATGAAAGCTCAGAACCTGTCTGCCCGCAGTTCCCGGGGATTCACCCTGATCGAACTGCTTGTCGTCATCGCCATCATTGCCATCCTGGCCGGCATGCTGTTGCCCGCGTTGGGCAAGGCCAAGACCAAGGCGCAGGGCATCCTTTGCCTCAGCAACACCAAGCAGTTGACCGTCGGCTGGCACCTCTATTCCACCGATTTCAATGATCGCGTGGCCAACAATTACGGCGTCAGCGAAACCATCGAGGCCATCGACAAGAAGGTCTTGGATAACTGGGTCAACAACGTGATGAGCTGGGGAGCCGGCAACTCAACCGGGGAACGCAGCATCACGAACAACGAATGGGTCGCCAACGGCGCGCTGGGCAAATACACGGGCGGAGCGGTTGGGGTTTACAAGTGCCCGGCCGACATTTTCCTGCACCAGCAGCAGCGTGCCAAGGGTTGGAAGCAGCGCAACCGCAGCCTGGCCATGAACTCGTTCTTCGGCCGCTTCAGCATTGGCAATGATCCCACCGCTTCGGGCAAGAACTGGGGCATGTCGGATCGCCTCCAATTCCTGAAGCAGGGCAGCGTCCCCGCCCCGGCCAAAACGTGGCTGGTGCTGGACGAACACCCGAATTCAATCAATGACGGCTACTTCATCAACAATCCGGACGGCGGCGCGTGGCAGGACATTCCCGCCTCCTACCACAACGGGGCCTGCGGTTTTTCGTTTGCCGACGGGCATTCAGAAATCAAGAAATGGCTGAGCCGCGCGTCGAAGTATCCCAACCCTTCCGGCAACAATTACAACTATCCGACGACGATCAATTTCGACGCCCCCGGCAGGCTCGACTTCGCCTGGTATAAGGAACGGACCGGCTACGTGCTCGCGAAGGACGGAACCCGCCAATACGGCTATTGAAGTGCCGGGGCGAACTGAACTCCCCTGAAACCTAAGGCCGCCGGAAACCCCGGCGGCCTTTTTCGTGGTTCGCCCGCTCAGCCGACGAACCGTTTCCCGATGACGATGGCGTTGTGGCCGCCAAAGCCGAACGAGTTGTTCGTGAACACGTCGATCTTCCGCTCCTGCGGCGTGTGCGGGACCAGGTTGAGGTCCGCCGCCGGATCGGGGTTGTCCAAGTTGATCGTCGGCGGGGCCACCTGGGCCTCGACCGCCTTGCAGCAGATCGCCATCTCGATCGCGCCGGCCGCACCCAGCATGTGGCCGGTCATGCTCTTGGTGGCGCTGGCCGCCAGCTTGTAGGCGTGGTCGCCGAAGACGTGCTTGATCATGCGGATCTCGCACAGGTCGCCCACCGGCGTGCTGGTGGCGTGGCAGTTGATGTAGTCCACCGCCTCGGGCGCGAGCTGGGCGTGCCGTAGCGCCATGCGCATCGCGCGGGCGGCGCCTTCGCCCTCGGGGTCAGGCGCGGTCATGTGGTTGGCGTCGGCCGTGTTGCCATAGCCCACGACTTCGCAGTAGATGCGGGCGCCCCGCTTCTTGGCGTGCTCGAGTTCTTCCAGCACCACCACCGCGGCGCCTTCGCCCATCACGAAGCCGTCGCGATCCCGGTCGAAGGGGCGGGAAGACTTCTTTGGGTCATCGTTGCGCGTGCTCATCGCCCGCATCGCGGCGAACCCGGCGAGGCCGAGGGGAACCACCGTGGCCTCCGTGCCGCCGGCGAACATCACCGCCGCGTCGCCGCGCTTGATCGTGGCCCAGGCCTCGCCGACGGCGTGCGTGGCGGTGGCGCAGGCGGTGCAGGTGGCGAAGTTGGGTCCGCGGAGCTTGTAGTAGAGGCTGAAGAGGCCGGACGCCATGTTCAGGATCAGCATCGGGATCATGAAGGGGCTCACGCGGCCCGGGCCCTTGTTCAGCAGGATCTTGTGCTGCTCCTCGGTGGTGGAGAGGCCGCCAATGCCGGAGCCGAGATAGACGCCGATCTCGTCGCGGTTTTCCTTTTCGAGGTCGAGGCCGGAATCCTTGAGCGCGCCCCAGCCGGCATAGACGCCGAAGTGGGTGAAACGGTCCGTGCGGCGGACCTCCTTGGGATTCGGGAAGGCCGGCGTCGGGTCGAAGTTCTTCACTTCGGCCGCGATCTGGCAGTCGTAGCCGGTGACATCGAACGCGGTGACGCGATCAATGGCGCATTGCCCGGCAAGGATGTTGTTCCACAGCGTGTGGGCATCCAATCCGAGGCTGCTCGCGCAGCCGATGCCCGTGACGACGACCCGGCGTTCAGACCATGAACTCATACTTTGGAGCCGGATTACTCGTGAAACCGGTCGCGCTCGGCAAAGAAAAAATGCGGGTGGCGGGGTGACTGGCGCATCTTGTCCCCGGGGTTGAACGCTCAACCCGACGGAACCAGGCCCGGTGGCGCGAAGCTCCGGCTGAGCCGGTTGGCCACTCGCTCGGCCGGAGCCTCGCGTTCCAGGGTGCCGCCGTGCTTCCAGCCGGCGGAAGGGGCGTCACCTTGCAGGCGTGGGAGAATTTCCGCCACCCACCTCACCAGGCCGCCCCTGCCGGCAAGATGCCGGCAGCACTTTGCCCACTCGCTCGGCAGGAGCCTCGCGCCACCGGAGCGAGGCCCGCGAGGCGTGCTCGCAGGCACGGCGAAAAGATACGCCTCGGGGTGACCGACGCTTTGGGCAACTAAGCCGGAACCATGCAGTTGAAATGCTTGGGGAGCGCACGCGCCTCGCGTGCTGACCGGGGCGCCCTCGCCCCGGTCGGAGCGCGTCACTGCTAACTGGACGGTGACGACTCCACGCGCCCATTGCGGACGGCGGGGGCGCCGGCCGCAGCACGCGAGGCGCGTGCGCTCCCCAAACCAACTGAATCGCTCCGGCTAAGGAATCAGCCAGATGTCGTTGGTGGCGCCGGTGAAACGCTGCGCATCCTGAAGCTGATCGTTCAGACGGCCAGAGGTGGTCTGCTGCACACTGCCATCGCCGAGCAGCACGTTGCCGGAACTTCGATGAATTGTCTCGGTCCAGCCCAGCTTTGTGCTGGCGGCCAGGTCGTGCCGTCCGGGTTGAAGGGCAACACCGTTCGTCGTCAGGTTGCGGTCGCCGGCGAGAATGCTTTGCGGGCGTTCCTCGCTGGCCAGCAGGCCGAGGAAATAGCTGAGCTGGTGATTGCCACGGAAGACGAACTGCGTCGGGACGTTGGCCGCAGGCGAAAAGCTTGCGGCGCCGACACGCTGCCTGTCTGAGGGACAGATGAGAATTCTTGGACTGGCGAGTTGGTTGGAGACGACCGCCCAATGTCGCCAGGTTTGCGACGGGTCCTCGCCCAATTCCTTCGTGCCACCCCGTTCCACTGGGATCTGGAATGGATAACCGGCACCTATCTCCATGAGCGGATGAACCCGGAATGCCAAGCCGATGTTCTTGAGGTTGTTAACGCATTGGATGCGCTTGGACCGGTTTTTTGAACGGGAGGGGGCCGGCACCAGCAAGCCAACCAATACGGCCGCAACCACCACCAACACGAGCAGCTCAACCAAAGTGAACGCGCGATGGGGTGAAACTTTCGGGTGCGACATTGGCCTCACATAGCAACCACGGTGCCGTGCTGACAACCCGCATCCGGAACGTCGCCGGCCGCCGGAATGCGCCGCATCGCCGGGCAAGCGCGGCAGCGTCTTGGACTGCGGCGGCGGAGCGGAGCAAAGCTGCCGCTTTGGCGGGACCAGCCGTCCAGTTTGCGAGGAGGGTCGCGCGTTTGCCCGTCCGGCCGGTGAAAACTGCGGCAAGCCATGCGCACTCCACGACGCGGCCGCGTTCGCCCACGCCGGGGTAGAAGACCGCGAATGGAGCGACACCCATTGGGGGGCGTGAGCGGCCGGATCGCCGCCACCTTCTGCTACGGGACCAGCAACATGTTGGTCGCTGAAGGCCAGCCCGGCGACCGATCCGCCAATTGAAGGCTGCCCACCTGCTCGACCGAACTGTCGGCGAACAACAGTTGTCCGTAAACGCGGTGCAGGGTCCGTTGGTTGAACCCGATTGTTTGCCCTCCTCTCACTGTTCTCTTGCCAGCGGTTACCGGCTGACCCTCCACGGTCAAGTTGCGGTCACCCCCAAGGATTTCGTCCGCTGCGCCACCACGCAGATCATTGGTATTCGCGTTCAACGCGAGGAAGTAGCTGACGTGTTGGTTGCCGGCGAACAGGACGGCATCCCGGTTCGTGGGCGTCAGAAGGAAGGCTTCGGCGAGGCGTTTGGACGAATCCTTGGGACACCACAGTCGTTTGGGAGAGCCGAGTTCGTTCGACAGCACCAAGAAGTGTTGCCAGAGCAGTTCCGGATTCTGGGTTGGCCCCGCCGATCCCCCTTCGCTGACCGGCACATTCCATGGCCATTGCTGGTCGTGGTCGGTGGCGAAGATGCGAAGGGCCAAACCAACGTGCTTGAGGTTGTTGAGGCAGTTGATGCCTTTCGCCATATCGCTGGCACCACGCAGCACCGACAGTCCCATGGCAATGAAAGCGAGAATTCCGACGACTCCAAGCACGGCCACCACGTCGAGCCGGGTCAGTCCCGCTATACTTCGTCGAGTGAGGGGAAGTTTCATTCACTGATTGGACCGCGGCGGCCGCCCTGCCTCACACTCCGCGCGGCCGCAGCACGACAACGTCGGGCTTGGCCTTGTGTTTGGCGATCATGTTGGCCGGGAGGTAGCCGCGCCACGAGAGGTTGGGATAGATCATGGAGTTGCGGCCGATGACGGAGCCGGGATTCAGCACGGCATTGCACCCGATATCCACGAAGTCGCCGAGGAGCGCGCCGAACTTGCGCAGGCCGGTGTCGATCGGCACGCCGGCGGGTCCCTCGACCCAGACGTTCGACTCGTCGAGCTTGAGGTTGGACAGCGCGGCGCCGGCGCCCAGATGCGCCTTGTGGCCGAGCACGCAGTCGCCCACGTAGTTGAAGTGCGGCACCTGCGCCCCGTTGAAGAGCAGCGAGTTCTTCACCTCGCACGAGTTGCCGACGGTGCAGTGGTCGCCGATGATGGCGTTTTCCCGGATGTAGGCGTTGTGCCGGAGGATGCTGTTTTTCCCGATGATGGCGGGGCCGACGATCATCACGCCGGCCTCGAGCACGGTGCCCTCGCCGATCTGGACGTTTTCCCCGATGTGGACCGACCCCAGGGCGCGGTGGAGGTGCACCGGCTTGGCGTGCTCACGGCAGTAGGCGGCCAGCTTGCCCAAGACTTCCCAGGAATGGGTGCAGCCGGCAAAGAGGGCGGCGTGTTCCGTCTGGGTGAGGTCAAAGAGATTGGCAGGAGAATACATGCCGGCACCGTGGAAAAACGGAAACGCCCCCGCAACCGCAAAGCTGCCCCTCTCCAGACGCTTCTTGGTGTCCGCCGCCCTGCCCCGATCAGTTGGCGGCGACCGGGTTGGGCGCCTTCTCGCCGCGACGCCACTGGAACGGATAGCTGCGGGCGACTTCGAGCACCAGGGCGGTGGCCCGGTAGTCGCTCTGCGCGACGCGGTCCGCGATCTCCTTCACCGCCATCACGTCGTAATGCTCAAGGCCGCGGCCCAAGGCGTAGGCGAGCAGCTTCTCGGTGAGGTGCCGCACGAAGAGCGCCTTCCGCTTCAGCAGCGCCGCCTTGAGTTCCGTGGGGCCGCTGACCTCCTCGCCGTTGGTGAGCACGCCCCGGGCATCCACCGACTGGCCGTCCACTTGGGTGCGCCAGCGGCCGATGGCATCGAAGTTTTCCAGGGCAAAGCCCATCGGATCGAGCCGGTCATGGCAGGCGGCGCAGTTCTTGTCCTTCCGATGTTTTTCCAGCCGCTGTCGGAAGGTGAGCCCCTCCTTGACCTTGTCGTCGGCCGGCAGTGTGGCGACCAGCGGCGGCGGCGGCGGCGGCGGGGTGCCGAGCACCTCCTCGAGAATCCAGCGGCCGCGCAGCACCGGGCTCGTGCGCAGCGGATAGCTCGTCTGCGTGAGCACGGCGGCCATCCCGACGATGCCGCCGCGGTTGCGGTCGGGAAGCGTCACGCGCACGAGGTTCGTGCCGGTCAGGTTGGTGACGCCGTAGAGGCGGCCCAGTTCGGCGTTGGCAAAGGTGTAATCGGCATCCAGCAGCCGCAGCAGGCTGGCGTCCTCGGCCAGCAGCGAGGCGAAGAACTCCAGCGGTTCGGCCGCCATGGCGTCGCGCAGGCCATCGGTGTATTGCGGGAAGCGGCCCCGGTCGGGGCTCACCGTAGTGAGCAGGCGTTTCGTGCCGAGCCATTGACCGGTGAAGTTTTCCGCCAGCGCGCGGGCCTTGGGGTCGCGCAACATGCGGCGCACCTGCGCCTCGAGTTCGGCCGGTTCATGCAGGCGCCCGCGGTCGGCGGCCCGGAACAGTTCGTCGTCCGGCATGGACGACCACAGGAAATAGCTCAGGCGCGCCGCGAGTTCGTGGTCGTCGATGCGCCAGGGCTGGTCGCCCGGCTGTTCCGCCTCCGTGCGAAACAGGAAGGATGGCGAGGCGAGCACCGCCTTGTAGGCCGACTTCAACGCCACCACGAACGGGCGCCCCTGGGCGCGCGCCGCATCAAAGAGGCCCAGCAGGCGCTCCACTTCGTCGGCGTCCACCGGCCGGCGGTAGGCGCGTCGGGCGAACCACTCCACGTTGTCCGCCGCCACGGAGCGCTCCCGGCGAAACCACGTCGGCGGGATCTTCACGAGGCGTTCCCGGCGGGCCGCCGCCAGCACGTCGTCCGCGGCGGCGAGGTATTTCTCCATCAGGATCGGGGGGACGAAGAGCGTGTCGGCGTTGTTGTCGAAGCCGCCACCACCGCCGCCGTCGGCCGGAAAGTTGTCCGCCGGCCGCGTATCCACGCCGAGCAGATCGCGGACGGTGCGGTTGTATTCCGTGCGGTTTAGCCGGTGGATCAGCTTGGCGCCGGGATCGCGCACGACGAACTCCGGCGCCGGGTTGTCGAGCAGTTGGGTGAGCGTTTCGGCGAGCTTGAGCCGCACGGCTTCGGCCGGCTGCTCCTCGTCCTTGGGCGGCATCTGGCGGTCCTCGATCTGGCGGACGCTGGTCTCCCAGAGCTTGGGATCACGATACAGCGAGGCAGTGTTCGTGAAGGCGGCGAGGTTGACGCCGCCCTTGGCCTTCGCGCCCCGATGGCATTCGTAGCAATGCTGTTTGAGCAGCGGCTGCACGTCGCGGAGGAAGACGTCTTCGGCCCCGCACGCAACGAGGCTGCCCAGCACCAGCACGACTGCTTTGAAGAAGGAGAAACGCATGACCCAATGGCTCATCACCGACGCGAACAGTGGTCCCGCGATTCAGTCCGGCAACCGGGGATTTCAACCGCCACGATCCAAACCAAAGGACGGGCGAGCCGGCTCATTCCTTGGTCCAGAGTTTGCGCCAGCCTTCGGGCCCCAAGGTTCGCATCGTCTCAATGTTGGCTTCGTAGATCTTCTCGGGTTCGGGAAACGATTCCAGGGCCCGCTCGACGCTCGCCTCGCGCAACAGGTGCAGCGTCGGATACGGCGCGCGATTGGTGCAGTTCGTGATGTCGTCCGGCTCCGTGCCGGCGAACTGGAACCGGGGATGGAAGCTGGCCACCTGGATCTCGCCGTCGAGCCCCAGTTCCGCGACCACGGCCTCGGCCTCGGCCAGGAAGGCGTTGTAGTCCAGGAAGTCGCCGAGCACCCATGGGTGGATGAGGAGCGTGGTCTCGATCTCCGCGGGGTCCGCCGCCTGCAGGGTGCGCAGTTCGGCGCGCAGTTCGGCCGCGAGCTGTTCCTCGGTCCGCGCCTTGCTGACGACGTAACGGATCTGGTTGCGGACATGCACGGCCTTGGCGAACGGACAGAGGTTCAGCCCGATAACCGCCTTCTCCAGCCAGGTGCGCATGGCGGTTGTGACCTCGGCGGCGGAAGGTTCAATGGATGACGACATGCGGCGAAGGTAGTTGGCCAAGGCGTGAAGGAACATCCGGGAAGCCATCGTCAGCCTAGGCGGGTGCATTTGGACACCGTGGGCGTTCTCCTCCAGCACAGTGCGGCCCCGGTGGCGCGAGGCTCCGGCCGAGCGAGTCCGCCCGCTGGCTCGGTGGGAACCTCGAGCCACCACGGTCGGCCCCCGATGCAGCCCGTCCACACACGGTGTCCAGATGCGCCTGCGTCCGGCTGTCACCCACCTCCCCAGCAAAGGGCTGGGACAGGCGCGGGGAAATCGCCATGCTCCGCCGCGCTATGTGGCAGTTCTTCCGGCGCATCTCGCTCACGCAGTGGATTTTCATCTCGATGGTGGCCGGCGTGGCCATTGGCGTGGCGTTTCCCGCCGAGTCGCAGCACCTGAAGATCGTCTCCAACGTCTTCCTGAAGATGATCAAGTGCATCCTCGTGCCGCTCGTCTTCGGCACGCTGGTGGTCGGCGTGGCCGGCCACAGCGACGACCTGAAATCCGTTGGCCGGCTCGCGCTCAAGGCCATCATCTACTTCGAAATCGTGACCACGCTCGCGCTGGTCATCGGCCTCGTGGCGGTGAACCTCACCCGCCCCGGCGACGGGCTCACGCTTCCCGCGCCGGGTGCGGGCGAGAAACTGGCCGCCAACAAGGTGACGATGTCCGGCATCATCGAACACATCGTGCCCAAGAGCTTCTTCGAGGCGGCGGCGGCCAACGACGTGCTCCAGGTGGTCTTCTTCGCCCTCATGTTCGGCGTGGCGCTGGCCCAAATCGAACGGCAGCCGCGAGAGGTGATGCTGCGGTGGTGCGAGGCCCTGACCGAAGTGATGTTCAAGTTCACCGGCCTCGTGATGAAGTTTGCTCCGCTCGGCATCGGCGCCGCCATGGCCTACACGGTCGGGCACAGCGGCCTGGGCGTGCTGCTCAACCTCGCCAAGCTCATCCTCACGCTCTACGCCGCCCTCATCGTCTTCTGTCTCACGGTGCTGCTGCCCATCGCCCTGTGGGCCCGCGTGCCGGTGAAACGCTTCCTCCGCCTGCTGTGGGAGCCGATCGTGCTGGCGTTCACCACCACGTCGTCCGATGCCGCCCTGCCCGACGCCATGAAGCGGCTGATCACCTTCGGCATCCCGAAGCGCATCGTCTCGTTCGTCATGCCGCTGGGCTATTCCTTCAACCTCGACGGCTCGACGCTCTACCTCGCGGTCGCGGCCGTGTTCGTGGCGCAGGCCGCCAAGGTGGAACTCGATGTCACCAAACAGATCGCCATCGTGCTGACGCTGATGCTCACGAGCAAAGGCATGGCCGGCATCCCGCGCGCCTCGCAGGTGATCCTGGCGGGAACGCTCGTCACCTTCGACCTGCCGCTTGAAGGAATCATCCTGATCATCGGCGTGGACGAACTCATGGACATGGCCCGGACGACGGTGAACCTCGTCGGCAACTGCCTCGCCACCGCCGTGATGGCCCGCTGGGAAGGCGAACTGAACATCCCGCCGGAGAACGGGCCGGCTGCCGGAGCAACGCCTTAGCCGGAGCGATGCAGTTGATTGGGGAGCGCACGCGCCCTCGCGTGCTGCGGACGGCGCCCCCGCCGTCCGCGGTGGGCGTGTGGAGTCAGCACCCCGTTCAGTTTGCAGTTGCGCGCACCGACCGGGGCGAGGGCGCCCAGGTCAGCACGCGGGGCGCGTGCGCTCCCCCGAGCAATTCAGCATCATTGTCCCGGCTTGGGCTGGGCAGGCGGCCAACAGCCCAAACTCAGCCACCCGGCCCGTGGGACTCGTGGATTGCAACCAAAGCGTGAGGGCTGGGTTCGTTGCAGCGTATGGTTCGGCTGCGCTAGTGTCATGCGCTGAGCTCAAGTGGTGTAGTCGTGCCGTATCCGTCGTGCGACACAACGGTCGCTGGAAGGTGAAAACCCTCTCGGTCAATCTTCCCCCAGACCGCGGCGACCCAAGAGGCCGCACAATCGGACAAAGTGTCCTTAACAGAAAACGTCTCACCTCGTGCTTCCATGAGCGGCAGCGCAGGATTAAGACCATCCGGAGTCATGCGCGTCCCGAAAAGCTCTGCATGTGAAGCTATGGCTCGATTCAAAACAGACAGATCCGGCCCATCCAAGCTGACACGAACGTTGAGAAAACCCTCGCCATCCTCATCGACGAATATCTCGATCTCAATCTTTCGCGCTTTTGGAGGGACGAGAGCAAGCACCGCTGCAAGTCGGGTCGCTGCTTGCCCCGTGTGCTCGGAGAGAACGCTCTCGACCTGATGGATGTATTCGTCGCGTGTCATGCGGCCTAACGACCAAGCTCAGCGACCGCCGCCGGAAACGCCCGGTCTGCTGCAACAATCGCGGCCAAATTACCCAAACCGTCCGACTGCCCAGCGGGGCGGCGCTGCAGCGCTCTGGTTAGCCCGATGTTCGTCAATGTCACGCTTGGCGATAAGCCACAAACCAAGAACCAACACCATCGGTCCGAATGGAAAATGAACTGTCCGCGTCTGTGGTGGAGCGTAAGGCTGCCCCTCCTCCTGAAGCACGCGATCAATCGCCTGCCGAACTGCGGCGTCAATCTTCTCCTGGGTCTGCTCTGAAAGATCGGGTGCGCTGCGCGCTTGGATGGCTCGATTGATGGACGGCATCGCGAACAAAGTGAAAAGGACAAGGAGGAAGTAAAACCCAACCACGAGATAGCCCCACCGGCGGCAACAGCGAAAAGCCCAAACAGCCACCGCCAAACCAGCGATGTAAACAATCGGATTCAGCCACTCGATAGCTTTCATCGCAAACAAGAACAGCCAACTGGCTTCTGGAATGTCGTGTGGATTCATCGGGCTAACATGTTGCTCTGCCTAGCCAGGCTTCGCGCCAAAGGTCTCGGCCGTTGTCACCGCCCTATTTTTTCTTCTTCGCCGACTTCTTCGGACCACGGCCCTTGAAGGTCAGTTCGGCGATGCCGGACTTGTCGAGGCCGCCCAGCCCCAGCTTCACCAGCTTCCGATACTGGCCGAGTGCCGCCTTGGCGAGCGGCAGTTCCAGCTTGGCCTGCTGGCCGAGCGCGTAGGCGATCCCGCTGTCCTTGGCCGCGTGGGCGGCGCTGAAGAAACACGAGTGGTCGCGGTTCACCATGTCCTCGCCGTCGGTCGCGAGCACCCGGCTGTTCGCGCCGGTCTGGGAAAACACCTCCATCAACGTCTTCAGGTCCAGCCCCAGCGCGGCGCCCAGTCCGAGCCCTTCCGCGAGGCCGGCGGTGTTGATGTTCATGACCATGTTGACCAGCGCCTTTACCTGCGCCGCCTGGCCGGCCTTGCCGATGTAACGCAGCAGCTTGCCCTCGTCCGAGAGCTTCGTGAGCAGCGGCTTCACCTGCTCGAACACGGGCTGTTTGCCGCCGATCATCAGGTAAAGCGTGCCGGCCCGCGCCTGGTTGATCGACGAGGCCATGCAGGCTTCCAGCGAGGCCGCCCTGGCCTTCGCCGCGAGTTTTTCCACCGCCACATGCGTCGCCGGCGAAACTGTGGCGCAGTTGATGAAGACCCGCCCCTTGGCGCCGACGAGCAGGCTGTCGCCCTTCGGCGCGAAGATGCCCGCCATCGCCTTGTCGTCGGTGACCACGGTGATGATGACGTCGGCGAGCGCGGTGACGTCGGCCAGCTTCAGCGGATTGGCGCAGTTCAGTTCCTTGGCCAGCGCCTCGGCGGTCTCGGGCCGGGCGTCATACACGGCCGTGACGCCGTAGCCACAGTCCTTGAGGCGGCGGGCCATGTTGGCACCCATGCGGCCCACTCCAACGAAAGCAATGCGTTCACTCATGGCGGTAAAATATCAGGATTGGTGCCCGCCAGAGGTTGATTTCTCCAACTGCGGGATGGCGATGTTGTGGGACTTCCGGGCCGAGGAATCAAGGGGCCTCTGACTTTCGCTCCCGATGGAATCCCCGGCTGCGTTGGGAGCATTGGCCGACCGGGGCGAACCCAGGCGTCACCCTTGGCCAAATTCGGGTTAGACGGCCGGCGCGATTGGGAGACTGCTGCGGATAGAAGGGGCGAAGCCTGCGGGTGGATCGTCCAACCGAACCGGGTCGCCCGAGAGGAGTTTTATGGCAAACAAACGAGTCGGATGCATCCAGCCCGGCAGGTGGCTGGCACTGGTGGGGCCGGTGGGGCTGCTGGCCGGGGAACTGACCTTCAAAACTTTGGACTACCCCAATGCCCGGGAAACCAACCCGACCGCCATCGATGGCCAAGGGATCGCCGGCTCCTACGTGGACGGTTCGATCATCCGGGGCTTCTATTGGGATGAGTCCGGATTCAAGCCGGTGGGCAAGCCCGACGGCTGGCAGATCGTCGTCAGCGCCACCAGCGGCGGCAACGTCGTGGGGCGATACCAATATATCATCGACCCACAGGTTGTTGATCCGGTCCGGGCCTTCTTCTGGAATGGTTCCGTTTCGCAGGACCTGATTCCCCCGAATTCCGTCCGCGACGTTTACGCGGTGGGCGTGAGTGGCAACCTGGTGGTGGGATATTACCGGGATGCCGCCACCTATGTTCACGGGTTCCTCTGGAACGGCTCAACCTACACCAGCTTCGACGCCTTGGGTTCACCGGGCACCTGGCCGAGGGCCATCAGCGGGAGCCACGTGGTGGGTGATTACGTGGAAGTGCAGGGATTCGTCGGCATCAGCCGTGGATTTTTCTGGGACGGCGTCACCTTCACGCCGGTGAATCCGCCGGCCTCCGACGGGACCTGGGTGGCCGGCCTGCACGGTTCGGACGTGGTGGGGACCTACGATCAAGCGGACGCTGGGCATGGCTTTCTCTGGAACGGTTCGGCCTTCGTCACCATCGACCCTCCCGGTTCCACGTATACCCAGCCCACGGCGGTGTTCAACGGCCGGGTGGTCGGCTTCTATCACGACGGAACGACCGGGCCCGGAGTTCATGGCCGCGGGTTTCTGTGGGACGGATCCAGCTACGTCCTCGTGGATGTGCCGGGAGCTGTCCGCACCCAGCCGCGCGGCATCTGGGAAGACCGGATCATCGGCCAATACGAGGACCCGCAGGGCAAGCTCCGCGGCTTTGTCACGGTCATCCCGGAACCGGCACTGGTGGTAAGCTTGGGCACCACCAACGTGTTCGCCGGTAACAGCAGCACCGTCCCGTTGCGGCTCAGCGCCGGGATCAATCTGACCAACGTGAGCGTCGTCCTGGAGGCATCGGAAAAGTGGCTGACCAACCTGGTGCTCCAGCCCACCGCTCCCGGGGTGGACTCCGCCGGCCTGCTTCAGGTTTCCCCGGATCACGTGCGGATCAACCTGACCCTGGATCCGGTCTTGGCCCGCGCCGGTGAGCGCGAAGTGGCGCGGCTGGGATTCCAAACGCTTGCCAACGGCCATTCGACGATCGTTCCGCTCATCCTAAGCCATCCCTCCGGCACGCTGGTGGGCGCCAAGGCGGTTTCCCAGACGCAGGTCAACCCGGGCCGGGTAATCGTGGTGGACGGTGCCCCGGTGCTGACCGTGGGCAACCCTCCCTGGATGTCGGTGGTGCTCTACGGCAATCCCGGGATCACCTATGACCTGCAAGCCGCCGGCACCCTGCCCGCTTCAACGTGGCAAACGGTGACGAACGTCACACTAGCCGGCCCTTCTATCCCGATTGACGGGCTGGGACTCGAAAGCGCCGCCACCTTCTATCGTGCCCTGCCGCATTGAACGGAACAGCGCACCGCGCCGGCCCTGAATGGGCGGGCATCCCGGAAGCTTGAGTCGCCTTCAACGGGTCCTGACTCCGCCCGATAGCCGGGCTGGTGCCGGACCGCCTCATATTGCGGGTAGATCTGCTGCTGGGCAAACGCGCCATGGGATTCGGCGGCGAGGAACTCGAGGAACACGGATTCCGGAACGTGAAGGTAGGGGTAGATCACACCGCCCTTGAATTTGATGAAAAGAAATTCGTTCGTCCGGTTGTAGCCGGTGGAGACCATATGGGTGGACTTGAGGAACACCTCGTAAACGGTCGGATCGGGAAACCCGGTGACCAGCGGCATTCGACCGTCGGTGTCATTCGCACGGTAAGCCGGCTTCGGGCGTGCGGCCGGGGTGACGGTTTCGCCCGGACCGGTTTGCGGCAGGGCTTCGAATCCGGGTTGCGCAGACTTGGGAGTGGAAGAGCCGCTGACCTCATCGACCGGGCGGGGCGCCTTCGCGCGGCCGATATACGCCAGCGCGGCCAGCAGCAGCGCCGCAGCGCTGGCGACCATCCACAGGATAAGGTGTCGGCCGTGCATGGGACGTGGGCTGCGTCGGTTCATCGCACCGACCGCATTTTGAACGAACGAATCTTCGGCATGGCGATGTGGCCGCAAAGTGGCCCCACCGAAAAACGGTGTCTAGAAACAAGTCGCGGCCAGGGTTACGGGAGTCGTCAGGAAGCAGAGAGGCAACGCGACGGTCGCCTGGAGCTTCCGGGGAACGGCGGCGTGAATCTAGTCTGCGGGGCAAGCCTGTGGTCGCTCAGGCCAGCCTGGAAATCTGGCCTTCCATCATGACCGGTCCGCGTTCGGCAGATTGCAACTGCGGCTGTGTTTCCGGGCAACGTGGCGACCGACGGCGCTCTGCTGCTTTTAGCGGGTGACACCGTGCCGGAGGTCGGTCGTGCCGGAATGGACGACAACATTGAGACGAACAGCGGCGCTTTATAGCCAAAGTAGAGGCATTGCGGGGTGTCGGAGGTGAGCCTCCGTTGACCCCACTATGAAGTTGTTCCGTTCCGCCCTGTGCCTGCTGCTGGCCCTGTTGCCGCTGCTGGCCAAGGCCGCACCCGATGTCCACGCCAAGGCCATCGCCAGCCTCATTGACCCCCGGAAGCTGGCGACCTTGGCGGAGCGGGGAGCCAATCCACGTGTTCAGAAAATACGTCACCCAGCTCGCCCTGGCGAAGCGGGCGGGAAAAGATCCGGACCGGGTTTCAGCGGAGGCGACGCAGCTCGCCGGCATGGCGGGTGAGGCCGCTCTGCTCACCGTGGAGACCATGGTCAGAAACCTGCGGATTGCGGAATCCCTCGGGTGTCTCGACGCCAACGGGCTCCGGGACATGCAGCGCGGCCAATCTCCGACCGTCATGCGCGGTCCCTACCAGGCCGACCAACTCAGCGTGGACCACATCATCCCCCGGAAAGTGGTGCCGGAATTGGACAAGGTAATCGCCAACCTGGAACTCATGCCCATGCGGCTGAACGCCCAGAAGTCCGCTGGCATCGGTGACCGCCAGGTCTCGCTCGCCAAAAAGCTCAACTCGGCCGGCCTGCTGAGCCCGGCAGGTCTCAAGGCGGTCCTGTCCGTCCGTCCCCGAACGTAGCCGCGGCCGACGAAGACGAGTTCAACCTGAACTCCGAAGTAGGGCGGTGATTTTCCATGGGGGCCGCGCCCCGCGTTTAAGCTGAGTCCTCCGCCTATGGCGAGGCGGTCTTCGGGCGTGCATCGACTTCGGCTACTGGAAGCGCTGCCAGCGCGAGTGCGCGGTGTATTTCATCAGCCGGGTCAAGGAGGGCATGGTCTACGACTGGCTGGC
>JAYUSF010000360.1:0-31521 GCA_043755815.1 Verrucomicrobiota bacterium | reverse complement strand
CTCTGGCTCAACTGTTTGCAAAAGCACCATGCGAAATGAAAGAAAGCGGAGTTTGCAACCAATTGGTCTTCAAAGATTTATAGCCGGACAGTAGTGGGGTCAGGCGGACAGCTGGGAAATGGCACCTCAGGCACCCAGGCACGCTCGTTGGTTCCGCAGCAGATCGCCGGCATGACTGGCTGCCGGCTTGTCGACGCCGGTTTAGGTAACTCAGGTGCGGTCGGATCGGATGGCCACCTCCGGCTCTGGGGTAGCAATGAAACAGGCCAGTTGGGCGATGGAACCGACTTGGATTCTCCAACGCCAGTGTCGCTGGCCGCTCTGGGCCCATGGCAAAGCCTGTCACTCGGCGATTGGCACGTGGCTGCCCTGCGTCACGACGGGACGCTTTGGACTTGGGGCCGGAACGATATCGGGCAGTTGGGAAACGGATCTTTCAGCTATTTCCCAACGCCAATGAAAGCTGAGACCTTCGGAGCGTGGCGAACGCTCGCGTGCGGAACCGCGCACTCCGTGGCACTCCGCGAAGACGGGTCGATCTGGGCGTGGGGCCAGAATCGGTTCGGCCAATTGGGGTTCGGGACCTTCCAAGGAACCACCCATCCGATGCGAGTCGGGTCGGACGCGGACTGGCGCCAAATCTCGGCGGGCCAGTTGCACACGCTCGGTCTGAAGGTCGATGGCTCGCTGTGGGCTTGGGGATCAAACGACGGTGGCCAACTGGGGGCAGGAAAGGCCGCCGGTTTCAAAGTCGCCAACCCGATGCGGGTTGACGCTTCGAACGACTGGGACGTCATCAGCGCAGGGGAAAAATCGAACGCCGCCATCCGCCGGGACGGCACGTTGTGGACCTGGGGCCGCAACGAAAACGATCTGCTGGGCCTTGGCACTAACGCATCCCAAATCTACCAGCCGGCCAAAGTCGGAACCGCCGCGAACTGGCGGGCGGTTTCGGTCGGCAAGTGGCACATGGTGGCGATTCGCACGGATGGTTCGCTCTGGACGTGGGGATACAATTTCTGGGGCCAGCTTGGGACCGGGAGTTCCGCCACCAGCGCTCCCAGACCCCGCCAAGTCGGCACCAACACGAATTGGCGATCGGTGGCCGCAGGCTATGCCCATTGCATCGGCCGACGTGACGACGGAACGCTGTGGGCATGGGGACACAACTCGGATGGCGAACTGGGCATCGGTTCATGGACGCACACCAACCAACCCGTCCAGATCGGGGTCGGCACAACATGGACCGCCGTCAACTCCTGCGTCAGGAACACCGTTGCCATCCAAGCTGACGGTTCCGTTTGGACTTGGGGTGAAAACTCCAAAGGCCAGCTTGGCATTGGTTTGGTAACTACGGGCACATTTCTTCCAAAGGAGTATGGCCTCTTCCCCCGCCAAACAATTCATCTGCCGCCGGCGAAAGCAGTGTCCGCTGGTGACCGTTACATGGCCGCAATTGATCGTGACGGAAACCTATGGACCTGGGGCGACAACGAATTCGGCCAGACGGCGCAGCCAACTTCAGGGTTGCCTGCTGAAATTGTGGTAGGCTCGTCCGTTGGAGAATGACAGTTGCCTAGGAACCCCCTGCGGGTTTCGGCGCAACCCGCCCGCCGTGTTTGCCGAACGGCTTCAGTCAGCGGCGACAGATTGGGGGCGAACGGGCGAGCGGTGCCCGGCACCAAGGCGGAGAACTGTTCGCCACGGCCGGGGGCGATCTGAAACGATGCCGGCATGACGCCATCGCTTACGCTGCAGCCGATTGGATTCATCCGCTCACCGAAGCAGGTGAAGTTTCAGGCCCGGCACCAGCCGTCGGAAGCCGAATCCGAAACCAGCGTCCTCGAACTCGTCCCGGGGCGTGGCTACGAGCTGGCATCGCGCGACCTCGCTGGTTTCTCGCGGGTGTGGCTCGTCTGGTGGTTCCATCGCAACGCCACGTGGCGGCCCCTGGTGCTGCCTCCGCGCGGAACCGCCCAACGGCGCGGGGTGTTCGCCACCCGTTCGCCGCACCGACCGAATCCGCTCGGCCTGACGCCGGTGCAACTGCTCGCCGTCGAGCGCCGGCGGCTCATTCTCGGTCCCTGCGATCTGGTGGATGGGACCCCGGTGTTCGACATAAAACCCTACATCCCCGCCTACGACGCCTTTCCCGAAGCGAAAGCCGGTTGGCACGACGAAGTGGATGCGGCGCTGCAGGAGCCGCCCCGGTTCACGGTCCGGTTCTCCGCGTTGGCGACGGAGCAGGCCGAATGGCTGCGCACCGATTGGAACATCGACTTCCGTCCCCGGATGACGGAACTGCTGGCGCGTGACCCCTCCCCGCACCGTTCACGACGAATCCGGCGGCGGGGCGGCGGAGCACGGTGGGAGATTGGCTGTGGGGCGTGGCGGGCCTTCTTTCTGGTCGAAGGGCAGACGGTCAACGTGCTGACGTTGGACGCAGCCTATCCCCTGCGGTTCCTGAACGACCCCACACTGGAGGACATTCCCGACCGGGAAGCGCAAATTGCCTTCCTGGCGCGCTGGCCGTCGGCAGATTGATCCGTCGACCAGCGGCCGCGCTGTGTTTCAGGCTGGCTCCCATCCCGGCGCGCTGCGATGACATGGGGATTGATGTCGTCGTCCAATCCGATTGCTCCGCAGGAACGTCCGCTCGCCGAACGGCTGAAGGCCGCCACCGAATTGCTGGAAGCCGTGGCCCACGATCGAACCTTGCTCGCCGAACTGGCGCCACCGGAACGGGCCCGCCTGCTCACCGCGGCCGGACAGATCTTTTCACCGGACGTCCATGAACGCCGGCGCCTGGTCAAGGCCGTGCAGCGGCAGCGCAAGGCGGACAAGCTCATGCGCGACGAGGCGGTGCTCGCGGAGACGGGCATCCGGAAACTGCGGCGGCAATCGGTCTTCACGACCCCAAATCTGCCACCGCCGCCTGAACATGAACCCATCGAGGTGCAGGGTGATCCCGAGTTCCGCGAAGTGGTGGAACCGCAGAACTGCTACATCTGCAAACGGGATTACGCGCAGGTCCATCACTTCTACGACCAACTGTGCCCGGCGTGCGCTGAGCTGAACTTCCGCAAGCGCACCGAGTCGGCCGACCTCCGCGGGCGGGTGGCCCTGCTGACCGGCGGCCGGGTGAAGATCGGCTATCAGGCCGGGATCAAGCTGCTGCGCGCGGGCGCGAACTTGATCGTCACCACACGCTTTCCGCGGGATTCGGCGACGCGTTATGCTGCGGAGCCGGACTTCGCGGACTGGGGCCACCGGCTGGAGATCTTCGGTTTGGATCTGCGCCACACGCCCAGCGTGGAGGCGTTTTGCCGGCACCTGCTCGCGACCCGGAACCGGCTCGACTTCATCATCAACAACGCCTGCCAGACCGTGCGCCGGCCCCCGGATTTCTATCAGCACATGATGGTGGGCGAGACGGCTTCGCTGAACGATCTGCCCGCGGACGCACGCAAGCTGCTCGGCGCCTACGAAGGGCTGCGGGGCTACCACCTGTTGCCGGAAGGCGGTAGCCGCCGAGGTCAGGAGGCGGAAGGGCACGTTGAGGGTTTGGTTCCGCCTCCTCACGTCGGCGGCTACGGGGGCAGCACCGTGGCCGCGGGTCTGACGCACGCGGCGGCCCTGTCGCAGGTGCCTTTGCTGCCGGAGGAGCTGACCGCCCAAAGAGATCTCTTTCCGGAAGGCCGTCTCGACCAGGACCTCCAGCAGGTGGATTTGCGGGAACGCAATTCGTGGCGGCTGATGCTGGATGAGGTTCCCTCAGTCGAATTGCTGGAGGTGCAGCTCGTGAACGCGGTGGCTCCGTTCGTGCTGAACGCCCGCCTGAAGGCGTTGATGCTGCGGACCCCGGAACGCGACAAGCACATCGTCAACGTCTCGGCGGTCGAAGGCCAGTTCTACCGCAAATTCAAAACCACCCGGCATCCGCATACGAACATGGCCAAGGCCGCCCTCAACATGATGACGCGCACCTCGGCGGCGGACTACCACGCGGGCGGCATCCACATGAACGCCGTGGACACCGGCTGGGTCACGGACGAGGACCCGGTGCAGATCGCGGCCCGGAAGACGGAGGAGCACCGCTTCCATCCTCCGCTCGACATCGTGGACGGCGCAGCCCGGATCGTTGACCCCATCATCGCCGGCTTCAACACGGGCGAACCCGTCTGGGGCAAGTTCCTGAAGGACTACCAGCCGACGGATTGGTGAAGCGTCGGCTGACGGTTGTCCACGAAGTCAGTCAAGGGCCGCACCCGTTTACTGGAGCTGCCGGCGCAGGATTTCCTGGGCTCCATCGAGCGGCAGCCCGGGCGGCAGGCTGTGGTAGACCGTGACGCGGGCGCGACCCGTGCGCGGGGCGTGTGCCGCCAAGCCGAAGACATTGCCGCCGAGATGGCGGAAGATGACGTAGGTCAGCAGGTAAATCAGGGCGCCGATGTTGCCGGAAGTTTCCGCCTGCGTGCTGTGAAGGCCGGGCCGCAACTCCGCGAGGGCCACGTTTTCCGCGCCACGGGGCAGGCCGGCTTCATCCTCCGGGTTGATGTAAAGGCGCTGCTGAATGGCCTCTTCGATCGCCCTTAACTGTTCCGGGCTGACCGGCCGGCTCATGCGCGCCAGGTGGAAGAAATCCAAGGCGAGGCCGTGCGTAGCGGCGGAGAAGAGGTGGGCCTGCTGCACGGGGATGCCAAGCCGCCAAAGCGCCCCGCTGATGCAGGCGGCCAACCCTCGGTAGTCGTGGGCGGCGACGGTGAGGATGGTGGAGGCGTTTTCGCGCAGCAGGCTGACCTTCGGCCGGCCCGCGGTGTCTTCCGCGAGGCGCAGCAGGTGACTGCCAAAACGGGTGGCGTGGCGGCCATATGAGCCGCTGAAGAAGTCCTCGCCAAAATCCTCCAGGATCGCCACCTCATCCCGGGTGAAGCCAGCCTCGCCCAGCGGGCTGACGGGCGCCCGCCGGGGGCGGAACTGCTCGAGCGTCTTCAGATACAGTTCCCGCGTGTTCCGCCAGCGGGCCGGTTCGTCCACCTCCGACTCCCATACCGCCCGGTCAGCGCAGGTGAACACAAACAGCGCCCGGAGGCGCGCCTCGTCGCCGCACAAATCCTTGAATTCGAGCACCCGCTTCAGGTCGTTGAGGGCCGCCGCGGCGTGCTCCTTGAACGCCCGCCGGTGGGAAACCAGGAACCTCGCCACCGCCAGGGTCTCGGCGGTGAAGTCGCAGCCGGCGAACGCGCGCTGGTAGTAGTCCTCCAGCGGGATGCCGGAGAAGCCGGTCGAGAACCGCTCCGGCAGCGGCCGCGAGACATCTTCGCGGAGCCGCTGGTCCTCGGGTGTGAGCGGCAGCCGTTTCGTCTTCAGGGCCAACTTCACCGCCGCCAAATGATCCGAGTCCAGCAGGGTCGCCTCCACCGCGGCGAACATCGGGTGCGTGGGGTCGGCGGCCGTCGCCGCGGAAGGGGCGGCGGCCAGGGTGGCCTGGCCCTCGCGCAGCAGCGCTTCGAGCGCCCGCATCTTTTCCCGCTCCAGCGCGCTCCGGAGCGACTTGCGTTCGGTCAGCACCCGTTCATCAAGGGAAGCCTCGAAGCTCGCGTATCCGGGAAACAGCCGGTCTTCCGCGCCGTCCAACCGGGAGAGGAATTCAAAGGAATCGGCGAGGCTGCCGCGCCGTTCGTAGAACAGCGCCGCGAGTTCGGGCCCTGGCAGGAGCCAGTCGCCGGCATTGCAGAACGTGGCCTCGAGTTCGGACCGGTCGATCGGAACCTGATAGCGCTGCGCGGCGAGCAGCAGCGCGAGTGCGGCGCGGCTTTTCTCTACCGGGGTCTGGTTCGGGGCCGGACTGACGTGCCGGAGGCCGCCTTCGCCATAGACGATGGGACTGCCGGGGCGGCGTTCCCGTCCGTGGCGGAGTTCGTGACCCATCACGCCGTTCGTGAACTGCGCCACCCGGCGCCGGGCCGACAGCAGCCGGGCCCGCACCGCGCCGGAAAAATCAAACCTCTCCTGTTCGTCGGCATCCGGTCCGAGCAGTTCGCCAAAGGAAGTGAAGTCATCGAAACCGAGCACGTCTTCCGGGTGGCTGCCCGTCGCGGTGGCCCGGCCGTGGGTGTTCCGGCGGAGGTGGATGAAGCCGCGGATCCGGAGCAGAAAGTCGTAAGCCGCGAGGTCCCTCGGATCGTCGATCGTCCGGTAGATGTCGTGGCTATGAACGAACTCTTTGCCCCCGCGCGTCCAGACGCCGGCGAGAAACACACGGAGGCCGTCGTTCTTGATGTCGAAGCGGTCGAGCCGTTCGGATTCCGCCGCCGATTTCTCCCACTGCGCCCGCCAAAAGCCCTGCACGTGGAGAAAGTGCTCGAACGGATCAAACGTCCCGCGGAGGCGCTCCCGGAAGCGCCGGGCAAGCCCCGCCGGATCATGCACCGCGCGCAGGTCGACAAAGCTGTTGAGCTGCTTGCCCTCGAGGGCCGGGATGTCGTCGAGGTTGAACGGCAGCGGTTCAAATCCGAAGCCGTGTTCTTCCGCAAAGGAGCCCGGCGGCAGGATCTGCCGCTGCAAACTGAGCAGGAAAGGATTGCCCTCGATCGCGTCGTCAAAGAGGAAGGCGAAATCCAGATCCGAATACGGGGTCACCTCCTCGCGGCCGGTGCCACCCAGGGCCACGACTGCGAACGGGCGGTCATAGCCGAAAGACGCCTGCTGTTCCGCGGCCCAACGGGCCACGAGATCGGTGTAGATCGCGGTGCGTGCCGAGGCGATGGCGCGCCCATTGTCCAGTTCGGGGCCGCGGATCAGCCGGTCGTTGGCCGCGATCCGCCGGCGAAACTCCGCCATTGGGGTTTCACCGGAATTGCTACCCGCAACCTGAATGTCCGTCTCGGCCGTCACCGTTTGCAGGAGATAGCAGGCCGGTGCCCTGGTAAAGCAGAAGGCTGGGACAGTTAAAGCCGCCCTCCCGACGGTTAACGCAGTCGGGAATTCGCTTTGCGGCGGGGTATGCCGCCGGGGTAGGCTCCCTTTTCCGTCAGGTTTCTGGCGGCAGCCCGATTTTCCTTAATTCGTCCGCGCTCACGACCGCCGCCTCATGCTCACGATTCGCGATCTCAAGATGTCCGTTGCCGGACGCACGCTGTTTGAAAATGCCTCCTTCCAGGTCAACTACGGTGACCGGGTCGCCCTGGTCGGCCCGAACGGAGCCGGCAAGTCCACCCTGTTTTCCCTCATCCTGAAGCGGAATGTGCCCGACGAAGGGGCGATCGAGCGGGACGCGTGGACCATGGTTGGCTACCTGCCGCAGGAGGGCGAAGCGGTCGGCGACGAGACCGTGCTCGAGGTCGCCACCGGGCGGGCGAGCGAGATGCCGGCGTTGGAAAAGCGGCTGCATGAGCTGGAAAAGGCCGGCGATGTCGCGTGCCCTGAATACCTCGAGGCCCACGCGAAACACGACGCGCTGAACGATCCCCAGGTGGAGGCCAAGGCGAAGAAGATGCTCAAGGGGCTGGGCTACAAGGAGGCGGATTTTTCGCGCCCCGCGAAGGAGATGAGCGGCGGCTGGGTGATGCGCGCCCACCTGGCCCGCCTCCTGGTGATGGAGCCGGATCTGTTGCTGCTCGACGAACCGACCAACCACCTCGACCTGCTCTCGCTGCTCTGGCTCCAGAACTACCTGAAAAACTATTCCGGCGCGGTCCTGCTCATTTCCCACGACCGCCAGTTCATGGATGAGATCATCACCCAGGTTCACGAGATCGCGGACAAGAAGCTGATCGCCTACACCGGCAACTACTCGGACTACCTGCGCCAACGCGAGGAGCGCTATGAACAGCAGCTCGCCGCCCACAAGAACCAGCAGAAGGAGATCCAGGCGCTGCAGGAATTCGCCGACCGCTTCCGCACCGTCACCTCCAAGGCGTCACAGGCCATGGCCAAGCTCAAGCAGATCGAGCGCATGGAGCTGATCGAGAAGCCCACGCCGCCCCGCAAGCCGTTCCGGTTCCAGATTCCGCCCCCGCCGCGCGGCGGGCAGCGGGCCATCACCCTCGAAGGCATCCACATGGCCTACGGCCCCAACCCGGTCTACACCGGCCTCGACCTGACCGTGGAACGCGGCGAACGCACGGTCCTCGTCGGCCCGAACGGCGCGGGCAAATCCACCCTGCTGAAGATCATGGCGGGCGTGGTCGAGTTCCAGAAAGGCGAGTGCAAGCTCGGCCACAACGCCAAGCTCGGTTACTTCAGCCAGCACCGGTCCGGCACCCTTGATCCGAACAAGAACGTGCTCGAGGAAATCTTGGCCAGCGCACCGGCCCTGCGGGAGGACGAGGCCCGGGCGATCCTCGGTTCGTTCATGTTCCGCAAGGAGGAGATCTACAAGCCCACCACGGTGCTCAGCGGCGGCGAGAAGAGCCGGTTGAACCTGGTGAAATTTCTCGTCGATCCGCCCAACCTGCTGCTCATGGACGAGCCGACAACCCACCTCGACATCAGCACGGTCGAGTCGCTCACGCTCGCCCTCGAACGCTACGAGGGAACGCTGGTGTTCATCTCCCACGACGTTCACTTCATCCGCAAACTCGCGACCAAAGTGCTCCACGTGACAGGTGGCAAAGTCATGGCCTACCCGGGCGGCTACGATTACTTCCTGGAGAAAACGGGCGGGACGGAAGACGCCCGCGCGGCGTTGACGGCGGCGTAATCCGGGCCGGGACGGCTCATCAACTCGGCTCCCGCCGCGGAGCGGCTCAATCCCGCCAGAACCACGATTCGCCGGGAACCTTGTAGCGCACGGCCATCTCGGGCGTCTCGACCGGCGCGCCGCGGTGGAACGATTCTACACCGGCGAGCGTCATGCCGGATGTCAGCAGCGTTCGTTCGATCGGATACGGCTGCCGGTTCTCCACCACCATGCGCTCAATGTGCCGGATCTGGGGGCTGAAGAAGTCCGCCGTCGTCGAGCCGTGCGTCGGCATCGGCAGATACATCTGGCACGAGTGGATTTTCCCGGAGCGATCCATGCCGGCGTAGTTGAAGTCGCGGACGTCGAACATGAACAGGGTGGTGTGGAAGCCATCCCGATGCTCGATGAAATAGGCCCAGCCTTCCGGAAACGTCGCCCGCGCCCAGTCGAACGTGACGGCATCACTCGGGTAACCGCTCTTCACCGGCAGGTTGTGGCTGCGGGTCAGCGCCGAGACCATGAGCTTGCGGGTGACGTCGCGGCCGGCGAGGTGTTCCCACATCTTCGCGCCGCGCAGCGCGAGCACACGGCGGATGCCGACTTCGCCGCCCTTGCGCCGTTCGGACATGCACTGCGCCGTCTCCAGGCCGTGGATGTCGTAGCTGTCCATGCCGCCATAGGCGACGCAGACGCTCTCGACGAGCGGGGTGTCTCGTAGCAGTTCCAAAGCGGGAAGTCGGCGCGTCACCGGAAGCGAAGAACCAGCCTGGAACGGGAACTTCAGCCGGCGCGAATCCTCGACCATCTCGACGCATTCTTTCCAGTCGGTGGACAGGTGCTTGTCGTTGAACACGGGCACGCTGCGGCCGCTCGCCTCGAAGACCTTCACGACCTCTTTGAAGAACTGGTAGCGCGGATACCGCGTCTGCCCCTTCTCGTTCTTCGGATACTTGCCGTGCTCGCCGATGATCACGACGCTGTCCACGGCCAGCTTCGGGCCCCCCAGCGTCAGCGCCTCGGCGATGCTCGGGTAGATGGGCACGTTGAAGCGCTTCGCCGTGTCGCGAGCAAGGTCGCCTTCCGGGAACTGGTCGATGTAGAGCGACACGAGATCCACGTCGGGCTTATGCCAGGAACCCTGCCAACCATAGCCGAGCAGGAAGCGATCAATGAAGTGCTGCGCGTGGGAATGCGTGCGGACCTCGGTGCCGATCAAGGCAATGGTCTTGCGACGGCGCGGCGAAAGCGCGGCGGCTCGGTCTGTGGACAACGCCATTCCCGCCAAACTCACCGCCCCGGCGGCTAGGAAGGAGCGACGGGAAAGTGAAGGCCCGGAGGGCCGGCAGATTGTAGCCCCGGGCGTGAGCCCGGGGTCGACGGCCCGAAAGGGATCAAGCCCTGAAAGGGCGACAGAGCAGTCCCTATCTGCCGCCCCTGCCGGGGCTGGAGTATCATTCCCGAACGACCACCCCGGGCTCACGCCCGGGGCTACTTTCTGACGCGCCTCCGGCGCTTGAGACAACGCGACGTCAACTTGGTGCAGGTTGGCTGACGGGGATTTCCAGTTCATGGATGGGTGTGATTGGGTTGAGGTTCCGGGACGGGTTTCCACAGCAGCCAGAGCACGGCCAGCGCCAGCAGCGGGAAACAGCCCGCCACCGCGAAGCCGAGATCAAACGAGCCGGTCTGGTCTACCAGCCGGCCGTAAAGCTTCTGCGCCGGCGAAAGCGCCCACGCCGCCACGCCGCCGAGGCCGCTGATCGTGCCCTGGTGCTTGGCGGTGAAGTCCTGCGTCAGCGCGTGATAAATCGGGAACACGCCCAACGCGCCCGCGCCCGCCAGCAGCAGCACGCCCAGCAAGGCCGGACCCTTCGGCAAGAAGGCGGCCACCACCGCGAAGGCGCTCAGCGCCGCGCACGCCGCGAAGGCCGCCACCCGGGCGCCGTGGACGCTCCTGCCGCGCCGATGCAGCCAAACCGTGGCGGCGCCCGCTCCCAGCACGCCCACGTCAGTCGCGATGTAGAAGACCGGCAGGAAACTCAGCATGTCGGACTCGGCGTAACCGCGGCCTTCCTGGAGCACCTTGGGCAGCCAGGCCCGGAGCAACTGCCACCAGGTGTTGATCAGCGCGATGACGATCAGCACGACCAACATCCGCCGGCTGAAGACGGCTTCCCAGAGCGAGCTGCTTTGCGGAGCGCGGACGGCCTCGTCCGCGTGAACACCCGGAACGTCCGCAACCGTCCCCAAGTCCTGCCGCCGGATCAACGCAAACCACGCCCCGATCCAGATCAGCCCCACCGCGCCGATGATCTGGAACGCCCCGCGCCAACTGTCCGCCTCCGGCGTGAGCAACAGGCGCATCAGCAGCGGCGTGGCAATGGCCCCGATGCTGGTGCCGCTCTGGAGCACGCTGTTACCCAGCGAGCGTTCGGCCGGTGCCAGCAGCGCGCGGGTCGTCTTGATCGCGCAGGGCCAGTGACCGCCCTCAAACAGCCCGAGCAGGATGCGGCAGGCGAGCAGTTCCTCGTAGTTGCGGGCGTAGGCCGTCAGGAAGCCCATCGCCGACCACAGCGCCAGCGCCGTCGGATACACCCAGCGCACGGGCAGGCGGTCCACCGTCAGCCCGAAGACCAGCGAACCCACGGCGAAGGCCCAGCCGAAGCCGAACTCGATGTTCCCGTATTGCTCCTGCGACAGGCCGAACTGCGCCGTGATCCGCGTCGCCACGGTCGAGAGCGTGACGCGGTCCATGTAGTTGATCGTCGAGGCGAACAGCAGCAGCCCGCATACGAGCCATTTCCATCGGGCGGTTCGGGCAGCGGGGATGGTCATGTGCGGCTTGGGTCAACCTTCCCACGACCGACCGTCCCAGCGGAGGACGCGTTCGAGCATCCGCACCACGTCGTCGCTGAAGACGCGGAAGAGCGCCTCGCCCTTCTCCGCCGAGGCGAGCTGCGGCGAACCGATTTGGCCCGGCCCGGTGCGTTCGCGGGTGATCCAGCCGCGCGTGGCGGGCAGGAAGGCGTTGCCCTGCTCGACGGTGGCCAGCTTCGCGAAGTCGCCCACGAGGTGCGGCGCGAGGCGCAGGATCATCGAGGTTTCCCATTCGCAGGCGTGGCCCATCTCGCGCTGCACGAGCGACGGCTCGGTTTCCCACGGCTTCGCGCCGAGGCTCCAGTAGGTGGCGAACAGCAGCAGCAGGTCGTCGCGCTGCCGGTGGCGTTGGCGGACCTCGAAGACCGTCTGCTTGCCCGGCACGTCGTTGCCGCCGTGGCCGTTGATGAACACGAGCCGCCGGAAGCCGTGCATCAGGAAGTTCTCCAGCAGGCCGCCCAGCACGTCGAGGTAGGTGCGCGGCGGCGCGGAGAGCGTGCCGGCGAAGTCGAGGTGATGGTCGGAGTTGCCGAGCCAGAGTAGCGGCGCGAACACCACGCGGTCGCCCAGCGCCGCGTCCGCCCGGCGGATGATCTCGCCGCACAGCAGGCTGTCGGTGAACAGCGGCAGGTGCTGTCCGTGCTGCTCCAGCGCCGCCACGGGGAACACGATCGGGGTGTCACGGCTGAGCCGGGCCAGGGCTGGTGAGGAGAGATCGGCGAGCTGCATGCGGGATTTCCCGAAACGCTGCCACAGCGCGCCGCGACACCACAAGCGGGCTTCGTGCGTCGGCGGAAGAAAGATGCCGGTTCGACGCCGTTCCCCGAAATGACCGTCACGGAGGGCCGGACCGGCCAACGGAGCCCGCCAGTTTGCCGCTTTGCGGAAGCGGCGCGCCACGCTTACATCCGCGGCGTGCCAGCACCTTGCTCCGACCGCTTCCTCCACGAACGCGAAACGTTCGCGACCGGGGTGACGCGTGTGGCCGGCGTGGACGAAGCCGGGCGTGGACCGCTCGCCGGCCCGGTCGCCGCCGCCGCGGTGATCCTGCCGCGGGTTTGGGTGGAGCAAGGCGTGCCGGCGGAGTTCGTCGGACTGAACGATTCCAAACAGCTTTCCGCCGGCCGCCGCGAGGAGTTCTACGCGCTCATTACCGGCCACGGTGAAATCGAATTCGCCATCGCGCTGACGGACGCCGGGGTGATCGACGCCCTGAACATCCTGCAGGCCACCCACCAGACCATGAACGAGGTGTTGCGCCGGCTGAAGCCGCGGCCGCAACACGCCCTCGTCGACGGCACCCGGGTGAAGTCACTCATCGTGCCGCAGACCCCGCTCGTGAAGGGCGACGCGCGCAGTTACTCCATCGCCGCCGCCAGCGTGCTGGCCAAGGTCGCGCGCGACCGGCTCATGGTGAAGGCCGACGAGCTCTGGCCGGAATACGGCTTCGCGCAGAACAAGGGCTACCCCACCCCGGACCATCTCGCCGCGCTGGCGAAACATGGCCCCTGCCCCATCCACCGGCGGAGCTTCGCACCGCTGCGGCAACCGGAGCCGGAGCTGTTCCCCTGATGAACTCGCACGCCATAGTAGGGCAGGCTGCCAGCCTGCCCGTTTGTTCGGCCCGACTTTCGGGCAGGCTGGCAGCCTGCCCTACGTTGACATGAACTGGCTGGCGAAACTCTGGCCGTTCGCGCGACCCGAAAGCGCCGACCTACCCGAGCACCTGCGCCGCGGCCAACTGGGCGAAGCCGCCGCCCGCCGCGAATTGGAGCGGGCCGGCCTGAAGTTTCTCGCCGCCAACTACCGTTCCGCGCACGGCGAACTCGACCTTGTGTTCCGCGACGGCGACTGCCTGGCGTTCGTGGAGGTGAAGACGCGCTCGTCCGAGGACTGGGTTCGCCCCGCCGCCGCCGTGGACGCCCGCAAACGCCGGGCGCTGTCCCTGACCGCCGAGGATTACCGGCGCCAACTGCGCGACCCGCGCGTGAAATGGCGCTTCGACGTGGTGGAAGTCCTGCTCGCCGACGGCGAAGTGCGCGAGGTGCGACACGTTGTGAAGGCGTTTGTGGGCGATACGCGGAAAGTCCGGCGACGGTAGGCAACTGCGCCGGAATCTCACCGACAACAAAGAGAATGGAACCCGCCCGCCCTCACCCCGGCCCTCTCCCCCGAGGAGAGGGAGAAGATCTTGCCGCCTGATGCCTTCTCGCCCGCAGCCCTTCTATTCAGCGCGGCTTTGATCCAGCAGAGCCCCACGCAGTCCTCGTCAGTCAGGTTTGTGGAGTCATCCCGTGTTCACAGGCGATCTCCCTCTCCTCGGGGGAGAGGGTCGGGGTGAGGGCCGGCAACCGTGCCGAGGGACACCGGCGCAATCCCTACTGCGGCGAAACATCGACCGCGCGGAAGAAACGGGCGGTGGCGGACAGCGGCGAGAGATCCTGCACCGGCACCTCGCTGAAGTTGGCGGTGAATTCGCCGACTGGTTCCCAGGCGGACAGGTTCTCGGACTGCTCGACTCGGTAGCGTTTCGGCGCAAGGCCGCGGAGGACCAGCTTCCTAGAGTTCGGCGGCGTGTCGTTCACCACAGCCAAATATGGACGTCGAGGTGAAGGCAGCACGGTAAAACCCAGATACGTGAAGGGCCACAAGCGGCCGCAATGGTCACGGGAGAATGAAAAGCCGACATATCCGTAGCTGTTCGGCGCGTGCCGGTAAAAAAGCCCCCCGTTGGTTTCGACCAGCGCGCCGCCCCAAGTCGCCGCCAGCGGCGGAACCAACTGCCGCAACATGCCATACCAATCTTCCCGCGGGACGGCCCCGGGCCAGGGCGACCTAAAGCTTTCAGCCTCAGGAACAGTCCCCAGCCCATTCTCAGGGAATTCCGGAATCTGCGATCCGTGCGGCGTTGTTAAGACCCACTCAGGAGTATAGAAGCAATCGTTCGAAATGGAGAACCCCAGAAAATTCCACATGTAAGTGTCAGACGGCAAAGCCACAACGACCGGCTGAGAGTAGGCGAAGGGGGCCGATTGGCCGACCATCAAGCCCGTGTCACGCGCTTGGTCATAGGTAGCGGCGGATTTGTCCCACACTTTCACCTTGAGCATAACAGTCTCGCCAGGGTTGACGCCGGTGATGGTCCGATTGGCGCCTGACCAAGTGCCAGGCTGAGTCGTGGTCGCTGCCCGGAAATTGGCGAGCCCGCCAATCGGGATTTCGCCTCCATCAATCAACCGAATGAGCTGGGCCACATAGCTGGCATCGCCGGAAACTCCGTTGCGGACGCCAGTGCCTGCGAGGTTGCCGGAACCAAAGGTAACCAACCTTGAAGGCGTGAAGACGTTGTTCTGAAAGATGACCGTGATGTCAGCCAAGGCCGCGCAGGCAAACATGAATGCCAAACCAAGGCTGGCTCGAGTCCGTTTCACGTTGGAGACATAAACCCGGCACGGTCGAAATGCCACACTCCAGACGCAGCCGAAATTGATGGTCCCGGTCTTGCCCCATCCTCCGTTCCGCCGCAGCCTGGCCCAAGTTCCAAAGCCGGAACGCAACTGACCGGTCCGTCCCTATCGTAGCCGCCGAGGTGACGAGGCGGACGGCGGAGCTCCTCGGCCTGGGAATGCGCCTCCTTACGTCGACGGCTACGGGCGGCAATTCCCCTACGCCCGGAACAACTGCCCCATCTTCTTGCCCATCAGCTTGCCGGCCAGCAGCAGGCTGGTGACGAGGATGGCCATGCCCACGACGCCCAGGGCGCACGCCACAAACGGCGCGCTCGGATCAATCCGGCCCATGAGCTGCCAGATCTGCTTCGTGATGGGGAAGAATTTGTCGCGCTGCGCCAGGATCAGCGAGTCACTAACCTCCAGCATCGCGAACGAGAACGTCAGGATGCAGCCGGCGACGAGATTCGCGGCGACGAGCGGCAGGGTGATCTTGCGGAGCGTCTTGAAGGGCGACGCGCCGAGGTTCGCGCTGGCTTCCTCCAACGTGACGCTCGTCTGCTGGAAGCCGGCGTAGGCGCTGCGGACGATGTAGGGCAGCCGCCGCACGCTGTAGCTCACGATGAGCAGGAAGGTCGGGTTCGTGCGCGGATCGAGGAAGCCGTCCAGCCACGGATGCGCCCTCTCGTTCACGTCGAAGCCCGCGAAGTAGCCAAACGCCAGCACGAGTCCCGGCAGCGCCAGCGGCAGCATGGCCAGCGCGTCTAGCACGCCGGCGAAGGGAATCTTCTTCCGCGTGAGCAGCCACGCGATCAGCACGCCGAGGATCAGGTCCACCGTGGCGCTGAGGCTCGCGTAGAACAGGCTGTTGCGGATGGACGACGCGGTGAGGCCGTGACCGAACACTTCGCCGAAGTGACCGGTGGTCCACGACTCCGGCAGCACGGTGAAGAACCAGCGATCCGCCAGCGAACTCACGATTACGGTCAGGTGCGGCGTGAGCGCCACGAGCAGGAGCGCGGCACCGACGGCCCAGAACAGGATCGTCTGGGCGCGGCTGGCGTGAACCTCCGCGCCGGCGGTGTGGCCGCGGGCGATGGTCGCGTAGCTCTTGCTGGCCAGCACGCGCTTCGAGACGAGAAACAGCGTCATCGTCAGCAGCAGCACGACAAGGACGAGCGAGTAGCCCTGCGGATTGGTGTTCAGGTCGTTCACCGCGTCAAAGATCTGCACCGGCACCACGCGGCTGAACCCGACGATCAGCGGCGTCCCCAGGTCGGTGAACGCCCAGATCCACACAATGATGGCGCCCGCGAACCAGCCCGGAGTGATCAGTGGCAGCGTGACGCGCCGGAACAGTTGCCAGCCGGTCGAGCCGAGGTTGCTCGCGGCCTCGCGCAGCGTCGGGTCCACATTGGCCATCGCGGCGGACACGTTCAGGAAAAGGATCGGATACAGGTTCAGCACCTGCAGGATGACCACGCCCCAGAAGCTGCCGGCGCCCAGCCAGTCCACGGGTTTCGCCGGGTCCATCACGCCAGCGTCCATGAGGAACAGGTTCAGCGAGCCGTAGCGCGCGAGGAGCTGCTTCAGCCCGATGGCGCCGACGAATGGCGGCATGATCATGGGCACGAGCAGCAGTGAGGAGAGAAGCGAGCGGCCGGCGAACTGGAACTTCGTGAGCCCGTGCGCCAGCGGCAGCACCAGCAGCGTCGTGAAAATCACCGTGAGCGTGGCGATGCTCACCGAGTTGAAGAACGCCTCGCGCTGGAGCGGGCTCGCAAAAAGCAGGCTGAAGTATTTGAGCGTGAACTCGCCCTCCAGCCCGAATCCGCGCCGCAGCATGAAGCTGACGGGATAAAACAGGAACGCGCCGAAGAACCCGACGAGCAGCACGAGGAACAGGACCGTCCAGACGTTGAGGTCGTGACGTTTCACGGCCGGAAGGTGACGGGTGAGAGGTGACGGGGGGCAAGCGGCAATTGCAGCCGGCGCCTCATGCCTGGGTGAAGGGGGCGGCAAATTCGGACTCCGCGTTTGACGCCAGCCGCCCGCCGTCCCAGCGTCCAGAGCGTGAAACTCACCGGCCTTGCCCCTGCCCTGCTCTTCGCGGCTTCACTGCACGCCGACACGGTCACCCTGACGCCGGTCGCCGACACGGCGATGCTGTCGCTGAATCCCGACAACAATTACGGCGGCCTGGCGACGGTCCCCGTCGGCCCCATCAACAAGCCAAACCAGTTTGCCCGGGCACTGCTGAAGTTCGACATCGCGGCGGCCCTTCCGCCCGGAGCCGTGGTCACCAACGTGACCCTCAAGCTGCGGATGTCGAAGGAGGCGAGCGGCGGTCCGACCGACACCGTAGCGCTGCACCGTCTGCTCGTGGACTGGGGCGAGGGCGCGAAATCGTCCGGCAATCACGGCGCGGCGGCGACGGCGGGCGAGGCGAACTGGACCGCGCGAAAACTCGGCTCCGCGAATTGGGCGGCGCCCGGGGCGCTGGCCGGGACCGATTTTGCCTCGGCCGTCAGCGGTTCGCTGAGCTGGAACGCGCCGGACAGCTACACCTTCGCCTCGACTGACGGCGTCGTGGCCGATGTGCAGGCCTGGCTCAACAGTCCAAGCCTGAATCAGGGGTGGCTGCTCAAGAGCCAGTCGGAGGCCACCGAGGGCGCGGCCAAGCGGGTGGTCACCCGGGAAAGCTCGACCGCCTCCCAGCGTCCCCAACTGGTCATTGGCTACTCGCTTCCGGCCCCCTTCGAACCGACGCTCAGCCTGCCCAAGCTTACCGGCGGCGGGCTGGAACTCCGTTACCAGCTTGATCCGGGCAACCTCTACGAACTCCGCGCCTTTGCCGACCTCGGGGTGACCAACTTCACGGTGCTCACGAACTACGCGGTGAAGTTCACCGGTTTCGAGGCGACGTATTCGGAACCCGTTTCCGCAGCCCAGCGTTTCTTTCAACTGGTGATCACCGCCCAGATTGACTGAGCCGCCATGATGCAGTGAAGCGGGGCGCGGACGGTCACGTCCGCGTCCACACCCGGAGGATTCCGGCGCGGCGAACCGTCACGCGATGAGTCGCCAAAAGTGCGGCCCAACGGCCTGCACGGGGAGTCGTTCAGTCCCGCAGTCGCGACTCGCGGAACGAAGACCCTCCGCGCTCCGGCTGAGAGCAACTGGGCAACCCGCCCCGCCTACCGCACCACCTCGTAGGCGAAACCCTTGAGGTATTCGGTCTCCGGGATCGCGGGAATGATGGGATGGTCCGGCGATTGGCTGAAGCTCCGCACCCGTCGGAGCATCACGTGGGCGTCCGCCGCCGCCGCCACGATCACGTCCTCAAACAGGCGGGCATCGACGTGGTGGGAACAGCAGAAGGTCGCCAGCGTGCCGCCGGTCTTCAGCAGCTTGAGCGCTCGGAGGTGGATCTCCTTGTAGCCGCGCAGGGCGCCTTCCACGGCGGTGCGCGTGCGGGTGAACGACGGCGGATCCAGGATCACCAGATCGTAACGCGGGATGAGCCTTTCATTGGGACCGGTCGCCGTCTTCTCGCGCAGCCAGTCAAAGACGTTGGTCGTCACGTAGCTCAGGCCACTCGTGACGCCGTTGGCTTCAGCGATGGCTCCGGCCGCCTTCACTGCGTCTTCGCTCTGGTCGAGACCGGTGACATTCTTCGCGCCGGCGCGGGCGCAGTGCAGCGCAAAGCCGCCGAGGTAGGAGAAGCAGTCCAGCACTTCGGCGCCCTTGGCCATCTCGGCCACGGCGGCGTAGTTGGCCTGCTGGTCGAGATAGAGCCCGGTCTTGTGGCCGCCGCTTGCTGGCACGGTGAAGGCCAGCCCGTTCAGCCGGACGGCGAATTCGGGGGGAACCTCGCCGTGCAGCACGGAGTTGGATTCCGGCAGGCCCTCGAATTTCCGGGAACCCATGTCGTTCCGTTCGACGATGGCGGTCGGTTTGAGCAGGTCGAGCAGCGCGGCGACGATGAAGTGCTTCCGCTTGTCCATGCCGAGCGAACTCGTCTGGAGCACCAGCACGTCCTCGTATTTGTCCACGATGAGCCCGGACATGAAATCGCTCTCGGCGTTCACCACGCGGAAGGAGGTGGCGTGCGGCATGTGCTTCCGGCGCAGGGCCAGCGCCGCGGCAATGCGCTCACGGAAGAAGGCGCCGTCGAAGTCCGTGCGCTCGCGGTCGATCAGGCGGACGGCGATCTTGGAGCGGGAATTGTAGAAGCCGATGCCGATGAAGCGCTGGCGGTGGTCCTTGACCTGGACGACGTCGCCGTCATTCGCCGGGTTGGTGAGGCGGAAGATCGAATTGCCGTAAACCCAGGGGTGACCGGTTATGAGACGGTCGGCTTCACCGGGTTTGATCAGGGCGGTAGGTAGACTCATGGCGTGTAAACAGTCGCTTGCGGGGCAAGCGGGCGCCGAATAGGGCAGATCGCCGCCCGCCGGGAAAGGCGTTTTTCAGGAGCGGAACGACAAAGCCGCATTCTGGGAGCGCCGTCATCGCAGCCACAGGGGAGCTCAGGCCCACCGGCTTTCGGGATGCCCGAGTCGAAAAACGCAGCTCTGCGGGCCCCGGGTAATCACGCGGGCCGACTGACCGCAAGGGGAGCCGGCCTCCGATCAAAGCCGATGCTTTCCCTGTCCGGTCGCGCCGCCTAAGCTCCGCCCGTGAAGCACAAAGGCAAAGCGCTCGCCGCGGCCGGCGCGATCCTCGCAAAGGTCGTCCTCATCGTCATTTTTTTGGTCGCCCTCGTTTCCTTCGTCTGGCCCAAAGGAACGGTCGGCCTCGCGATCGGCGCCGTCGTCTGTGGCCTAGGCCTGCTGATGACGCTCTTCACGCTCTATTTCTTCCGCGATCCCGACTCCAGGGCGCCGCCCGGCACCGGACTCGTGGTGGCGCCAGCCCATGGCACCGTGGACGTCATCGACGAAACCGATGAACCGAACGTGCTGGGTGGCCGCTGCCGGCGGGTCTCGATCTTTCTCAACGTCTTCAACGTGCACGTGCAGCAGGCGCCCGTGGCCGGCGACGTCACGCTGGTGAAACACACGCCCGGCAAATTCCTGAACGCCATGCGGACCGACTGTGCGCAGTTCAACGAGAACGTGCTGATCGGCTTCAGGTCCTCGGACCCGGCCGGCGCCACGGTCGGCGTTCGCCTGATCACCGGCCTGATCGCCCGGCGCATCATTCCGTGGCTGAAGACCGGGGAAACCGTGGCCAAGGGCGAGCGGATCGCCCTGATCCAATTTGGTTCGCGGGCCAACCTCTACCTGCCGTTGAACGCGGAGGTGGCGGTGAAACTCGGAGACAAGGTCGTGGGTGGAACCACGGTGATGGCCAAAATTCCCGCATGAGCGCAACTCCACGGACTCCGCCGGCCGCCGACGCCGGCACCGACGCCAAGCTGAAGATCTATCTGCTGCCCAACCTGCTCACGGCGGCGAACCTGTTCTGCGGCTTCCTCGCCATCACCCGGATCGTCGAGGCGGACCTGCTGGACCCGAATTATCCCCGCGTCATCCGCGAGGCGCTGCTCTACATCCTGCTCGCCTGCATCTTCGACCTGTTTGACGGCCGGGTGGCGCGCATGGGCGGGTTTGAATCCCCGTTTGGCCGCGAGTTCGACTCGCTGGCGGACATCGTCAGCTTTGGCGTGGCCCCGGCGTTCCTCGTCCACCGGATCGTGCTCAAGGACGTCTTCATCAAACATCCCGAGGTCGGCTGGTTCATCGCCTCGCTCTACGTGATCTGCGGCGCCTTCCGGTTGGCCCGGTTCAACTGCCTGGCCGCGATGCCCGGCGGCGGCGGCGGAAAATACTTCCTCGGCATCCCCATCCCCATGGCCGCCGGCATGGTGGCGTCGCTGACGCTGTTCCTGCTGTGGCTGGAGGAAAAGGACTTCGGCGTCGGCACCTGGCGTTTTGCGCTGCCAGTGATTCTCGTGTTCCTGTCGGTGATGATGGTGAGCGAGGTGAAGTATCCGACCTTCAAGAAACTCGACTGGCGCACCCAGCGCCCGTTCGTGAAAACTCTGGTCGTCGTGATGGTGGTCGGCGCCATCATCGTGCTCTGGCAGAAGCTGCTGCCCTTCGCGGCGCCGCTGGTCTTCACGGCCTACCTCGTTTACGGGCTGGTCCGGCCGTGGGTTTCCCGGGCGATGCAGAAGGAGATCGAGGCGGACGACGAACCCGACGAGGACGAAGGGGACGAAACTGCGAAACCCTGCGCCCCCTCGGTCGACCCGGCCGGGAAGCCTTGAGTCGCCGCCCTCGCTGAACACCGCCCCCCGCCAATCGAATCCTGATGATCCCCGCCTCCGAAATGCTGACCGCCGGGGCCCTGGGTTTGCTGGCCGGCTTCATCACCTCGGCGCTCGGCGGCCCGATCAACGTGACCGTGGTCAACGAAAGCGCGACGCGGGGCTTTCGCAGCGCCTTCATCATGGCGGTCGGCGCGGTGCTGATGGAGACGATCTACTGCGCGGTGGCGTTCGCGGGCTTCGCCCAACTCTTCCAGATCCAGTTGGTGCGCGCCGCCATGGAACTGTTCAGCTTTGTCCTCGTGCTCTGGCTGGCGATCAAATACCTGCGGGCCGGCCACATTCCCGGCGAGGACCGGGTGGAGGAATTCGTGGAAAAGAAACTGCATCCCCACACGGCGTTCTGGACGGGTTTCGTGCGGGTGCTGGGCAATCCCGGCGTGCTGCTGCTGTGGATCGGCATCACCGGCTCGCTGATGGCGCATGGGGCGCTGGAGGGAACCTGGGACAGCAAGGGCTTCTTCTGCGGCGGCGTTGCGGTGAGCGGATTCGTGTGGTTCGGTGGCGTAAGTTGGGGCGTCGCCCGCGGGCACAGCCGGCTCTCGTCGTTTGCCCTGCGCCGCCTCTCCCAGGCCAGTGGCGTGCTGTTGCTCGTCACCGCGGTCATCATCGCCGGCCGGATCGTGCTGCTGCTGGCCAAGCTGCGGCATGGCCACGTCGCCCCGTGATGCGTCGAGGGTGGGTTCATTCCGGAAACGCCCGCGCTTGAGCCCGGCTTGAAGGCAGTTCAGGTTTCCCGCGTCACATCCTCCGCCTATGACGCGCCAGCAAGTGCTCGACCTCTATTTCATGGACGCCCGGTGCAAGCTCATCGAGCTCGCCGCCTTCCTCGACCGCGTGGACCGCGGCTCCGGCGACGCCGACTTCCGTCTGACCGCCTTCCGCGACGCCATGAAACATCTGGCCGACGGTGACCCGCAGCGCGCCGAAGCCGTCCTGCTCGCCTTCAGCGATCCGACGGTAGAGCCGATTGCGAAGGCTCCGGGCAAGGGAGCGGTAGGTGCCTGGCCGGGAAAGCCCGGTTGACCGGCTGGCGTGAAACAGTAGTGTTTCACACGCATGAGCACCACCGCCGCCACCGCCGCCACCGCCAGCATCCGCGAACTCCGCACCGACTTTCGCGCCGTGAAACGCAAGCTGGAGGAGTTCGGCCGCATCATCATCACCGACAACGGCGAGCCGGCCTACGTGATGGAGCCGGTCGCGCCGACGGCCAAGAAGCAGCCCCCGCTGCCCGACTACTATGCGCGGTTGCTGGCGGAGCAACCGGTTCCCCTGACCGCTGAGCAGTCACGGCAATTGCACGAGGAGAACCGGGGTGACCGCTGACTCCGTCTATGTGGATCCCAGTGCCTTGAGCCGGCTCTATTTGAATCAGACCGGCTCGCGGGAGATGCATCTTTGGCGTTTCAGGACCAAGGGCGCTCTTCCGGTCACCCACCACGGGCGCACCGAGCTGGTCAACGCAATCGCCCTGGCCGCTTTCCGGGGCGAACGAACGCAGGACCAGACGGACAAGGCCTGGTCGAACCTTGAGGCGGATTTTGAGGGCGGCCATCTCGTGCAGGTGGACATCCTCTGGCGGGCCGCCTTGAACCGGGCCGTGGAATTAAGCCGGTCCCACTCTCCGAGCCTTGGCACCCGTGCGCTTGATGTGCTCCACGTCGCCTGCGCGCTGGAGTTGAAGCTGAAGCATTTCCTGACCTTCGACGAACGGCAGAAGAAGCTGGCCGCCGCCTGCGGCCTGAAGCTGGTGAAACTCTGAGCGCCATGCCTTCCCCTGCAAAACGTAGCAGCCGACGTAAGGAGGCTCCATCTTCCCAGACCCGATCCGGTCAGAGCCTCCTCACGTCGGCTGCGATGGGTGCGAAGCCCGTGCGCGTTCGCCTCGTTTGCGAAGGCTTGCCAGCGCACCGCTTCGAGGGCTTCGACGGGCGGCGAAGCATCCAAGTGGAATTGCAGACCAAGGATGGCCACGAGACGGGCTCACCCGCGGGCAAGGACGCGCTGGCTTGGACCACTGAAATCACCGTGAAATCCGGCACGGACGGCGCACCCGACTTCGCCGGGCCGGCGGTCCACGGTAAACGCGGGGAGCGGTTCTTCTACCTGAGTTGGTCCAGCGAACGCGCCTACCACCGCGAAATGTTCCGCCGGATCAAGATTCACCTGCGCGATCTGACTGCCGTCCAACTTGCGCAAGCCATGAAGACCGGCGGCACGCTGGTCGCCCGCGTCCACGCCGTGGCGAAGGATGGCGGACCGGCTTGCGCGTCGGCGCCGTTGCTGGCAGGTGGGTGGAACCTAGAAGCATAGCATGGGCGATCCCAAACGAGATCTCGTATTGCTCCGCCATCCACGCGGCCGAGAGTTATTCACTCCATTCAAGCCGATGGTGAGGGACTTTGCCCGGAGGCTGGCATTCATTCCCGTATTCCTCAGCGGTGCCTATGCCGTGTTGATGGCTCAGGCCAGCTCTCCCGATTACCAACGGCTGTATTGGCATGCCTTGGCATCCTGGGTCATTCACCTGTTACTGTCCGTGCTTTACTTCCGATTTACCCAGAGTTGGTTGCGATGGTTCGGTGCGTTGCTGTCGCTGCTGTCGCTGCTGTCGCTGCTGTCGCTGCTGTCGCTAATCTGCCTCGCGGAGTTGGGGCTTCGAGTATTTGCCGGTTTCCGGCTTTTTGGATGACCAACTCTGATTCCCGGAGTCTAGCTTCCCGCCTATCCTCCCGGCATACGCTACATCGAACCTCACGGCCTCATGGTCAGCCGCCCCACGGATGACTACCTCGACATGGTCACCGCCGGCTGCGCTGTGCGCCAATGGCGGCCTTGCTTGGAAACACCTAACCCCGCTAGCTTCACCCCATGACTGCACAAACCGTCATCGCCGAGATTGAAGCGCTGCCCGCCAGCGAACGGGCCAAGGTCTTCGCCTTCGTCGGCGAAGCGATGGAGGCGGACGATTCGTGGATTCCAGAATCCTTCAACGAGGGCATGGCGGACGTTGTCCAAAGACGCTTTGTTGCCAATAGTCTGGACGAGTTGGAGGACAAACTCGCCGAAGGTGTCGCCCAACTGGACCGGGGTGAGGGCATCCCCGGCGAACAGGTGATGGCGGAGCTGGAAGCTCTCAGCCGGCAGCGGCGACAGAAGCATGGCTGACTACCTCATCGCTCCGGCGGCCCGGCTCGATCTGTTGGACATCTGGGACAATTTCGCGGTCGAAGTTGGGAATCCGGGCTTGGCCGACCGATGTTTCGCACGGGCGCGACTAACCTTTGCCAAACTGGCCCGGACACCCGGCTTGGGGCATCCTTGGCAAACCCGTCGTCCCGATCTCGCTGGCCTTCGCCAGTGGCGGGTGGACGGATTCCCAAAACTGACCATCTTTTATCGGGAACATGCCGGGATGGTGGAAATCGCCCGCGTGATCCACGGTGCGCGCGACTTGGAATCCGCGTTGAGTGGGCGGCCACCTTCGATCCCGGAAGACTGATTCACTGAATACTGTTCACTGACTACTTTCCCCACCATGCGCTACATCGAACCCCACGGCCACATGGTCAGCCGCACCACGGATGACTACCTCGACATGGTCACCGCCGGCTGCGCCGCCGTCTGTGAGCCGGCCTTCTGGGCCGGCTTCGACCGCTCGTCGGTGGACGGCTTCCGCGACTACTTCCGCCAGCTCACGGAATACGAGCCGGCCCGCGCCGCCAAATACGGCCTGCCGCACTTCTGCTGGCTCTGCATCAACCCCAAGGAGTCCGAGGACGTGAAGCTCGCCGAGGACGTCATCGGGATCATCCCACAGTTCCTCGACCGCCCCACCGTGCTCGGCATCGGCGAGATCGGCCTCAACAAGAATTCGCGCAACGAGCTGAAGGTGCTGGAACTCCATGTGGACCTCGCCGCGCGGCACGACCAGCTCGTCCTCGTCCACACCCCGCACCTGGAGGACAAGCTCAAGGGCACCCGCCTGATCCTCGACGTGCTGAAGAATGATCCGCGCATCCGCCCCGAGCGCGTGCTGATTGACCATGTGGAGGAACACACGGTGAAGGTGGTGCTCGACCGCGGGCATTGGGCGGGCATGACGCTCTACCCGATCAGCAAATGCACGCCGGCCCGCGCCGTGGACATCCTCGACGTGCATGGCAGCGACCGCCTGTGGATGAACTCCGCGTGCGACTGGGGCGAAAGTGTTCCGCTGGCGATCCCCAAGACTGCGCTGGAAATGCGCCGCCGCGGCTGGAGCGCCGAAGCGGTGGACAAGGTGGTTTACCAGAACCCGGTGCGGTTTCTGAGCCAGAGCGCGAAGTTCAAGTTGAGCTGAGGCGCTGGCCTCGGACTTGCGAGCCAGACGAGCATGGAACGGATCATCAAGCGGGTGTTCCTGACCTGCTGCTGCATCGCAGTTGGACTTGCTGTGGCTGCGTGTGTCTGGCCAGGACGCTATGGCGCGACCAGTGTCTGTTCGCGGTGCGGGCTTGAGCATTGGGAGTCGGAGATTCATTTCGGCACTTTGAAGACTTCCTTGGGCAAGATTTCCAAAGACAGGACGAATGCCGTCTCCGCCATGCTGATGAATCATCCCATGATCAGCGGACATCAGCATGACTGGATAGGAGCCGCCGGGAGCGGGGGGGGTGGCATTTGGTTCAGCAAGGGAGTCGGCCCTGGGCGACATCTGTGGCAGGCCATTCGGTCAACCAACGTGGCGAGCTTCCTCGGCGAACTGGCCAGTGCCCGCGACGCCAACTCACTGCTTGTCTGGCGCGACCGACTCCTGAATCCGAAGCAGTCGCAGGATGCCTGGTTTGCCATCCTGATCGCCGAAAATGAACGGGCTAGCGGACGGACATTGGTCGAAGCTGCCGAGGAAGAGTTTCGGAATTCACGACCGCCAGGGCATTGAAACTTTGAGTTTCAGTGGGCAGGGTTTGGCAGCCGGTGAAAACACAATCTCCCGATACAAGTCCCGAGGCCGAGCGGGTGCTGATTGATCTGCTTCGTCAGGCCGGTCCGAGACGACGGTTCGAGATGGCCCGCAACGCCTCTCTCGCAGCCCGGCAACCGGCTTGGAACGGACTGCGTAGCCGTCATCCCGGTGCCGACAATGCCGAGATGTTGCGCCGTTACGCGGTCCTGATTCTGGGCGAGGCGGCGGCGGCGAGGGTGTTGGTCGCCACAGGCCCGGGTTAGCACCAGCCATGCATCCACCTGACGCAGATATCGTCGTCGCGACGCACCAGGTGATAACGGTGCTGGACCTGCTGGAGATCCCCTACTGTGTGGGCGGCTCGCTGGCTTCCAGCTACCACGGCATTCCGCGCGCCACCATTGGCGGCGACATTGTGATCGCCCCAATGCTCCGGCATTGCCGGCCGCTGGCGGATGCATTGGCGGGAGCGTTTGTCGTCGAATTGGAAACCATCGTGCGGGCGGTCCACAACGAGAGGTCTTTCAACGCGATTCATCGGGAGTGGCTGTGCAAGGTGGATGTGTTCGTCGCCAAGTCGGCTGGCTGGAACCAGAGTCAATTGGCAAGGCGACAACTTGGCGCGCTGGGCACGAATTCAGAAGATCGGGTGTTCGTGGCTTCGCCGGAGGACACCATCCTCGCCAAGCTCGACTGGTATCGCCTCGGCGTTGGCGTGTCGGATCGGCACTGGGGCGATGTGACCGGCGTGCTCAAAGTGCAGGGCGAGCGGCTGGACTTCGCCTATCTGCGCCAGTAGGCCAAAGAACTTGGCGTAGCCGACCTGCTCGAACAGGCGCTGGATGATGCCGGGTTGAATCCGCCGGCCGGAGCCTGAAGCTTTGGCAAAGTTCAGGCTGGTGAACGGCCGACGGCTTGGAAGGCTGCCCGCCATGAGCGACTCCCCGGAACAAACCCTCTGGCAGGGCAGCCCCTCGGCCGCCCAAGACTTCTGGCTCAACCTCAGTTGCCTGCTCGTGCTGCCGATCCCGTGGGCGCTCTGGCGCTGGGTCCAGCGGCGCAGTCATCGCATCGAGATCACCATCGAGCGCGTGCGAATCACCCAGGGCATCTTCACCAAGCGCACCGACGAGCTGGAGCTCTACCGCGTCCGTGACATCACCTTCTTCCAGCCGTTCATCTTGGGCATGTTTGGCCGGGGCAACCTCCAGCTCAACACCGACGACGTGACGACGCCCACCGTGCTGCTGCCCTGCATCCCGTCGGACCAGTCGTTACGCGACCAGTTGCGCAAGGCCGTCGAGTCCTGCCGCGACCGCAAGCGCACCCGGGTATCGGAGCTCGGCGGCAACGTGGACACCGACGACACTCATCCGGCTGCGTAGGCTCCCGCGTGAGATAGTCGGACCGGGTCGGCGGCGGAAAGAAAATGAACCTTTGCCGGCCAGACTGTGATTAACGCCCAAGCGGCCGCGAAACCAGTCACAGCAATTCCAGCAAAGGTTCATCCCATGAAATCATCCGCAGCAGTCCTGTGCGTCGTCCTGACGCTCTTTCTCCCCGGCCTTGTTTCCGCCGACCCGGGCGGCCGCACCGACATCAATCCGGCCCTGCTTTACTCGCAGGCCTTCCAGGTCATGCCCGACCGTTCGGTGCAGGACCATCTCTTCACCAACGAATGGCGAGGGCACGAACTCGACGGGCAGTTCGGCCAGCAGATCGCGACCTACGACAATTCCTTCAAGCTGCTCCGTCACGCCGCCCGGCAAAAGGTGCCCTGCGACTGGGGCTACGACCTTTCGCAGGGGCCGGAACTGCTCCTGCCCAGCCTCGCCAAATCGAAGACGCTCGCGCAGGCGGCGCGGCTGCGGCTGCGCTGGCATCTGGACAACGGGCGTCCGGACGATGCCCGCGACGACCTGCTCGCGGCGTTCGCGTTGGGACGCCAGACCTCGAAGGATGGCGTCCTCATCTCCGCGCTCGTTCAGGTGGCCATCGAGAACATCCTCGCCTCCGGCATCGCCGAAAACTGGTTCCGGCTCAGCCCGGAGACGTTGCAGCAGATCATCGACGGCATCGCCGCCGCTCCGGCCCGCGGCACGATCGCGCAATGCGTCGTGACGGAACGAATCGCCTTCAAAGACTGGCTGGCCCGCAAGATCGAAGGCTTCCAAGCCGCGTCCCGCGATGAGGCGGAGGCGCTGCAAAAGACCCGTGAACTGCTGCGCTCGGTCATGACCGGCGGCGACGCTCCCGAGGATCCCGCCGCGCCGACACCGGAGAGCGTCGTCCAAGCCGCGGGTGGCACGACCGCGGGACTGCTTCGGCAACTCAAGGAACTGGATGCGCTCTACGACGAGGCCGCCGTGCTGATGACGGTGCCCTACGGCCAGTTCCTGCCCGGGATCAATGCGTTCAACGCGAAGGTCGCCAAGCACCCCAACCTCCTCGTGCGCGTCTTCTTCCCGGCGTTCGAGAAATGCCGGCTGAAGGAGTTCGCCATCGAGACCAAGCTGGCGATGTTGCGCGCCGGGCAGGCGTATCGTTTGTCGGGCGAACCCGGCCTGGGCCGGGTTCCGGATCCGCTGAACAATGAAGCGTTCCAGTTCCGCCCCTTTGAGTTCGGCGGCGTGGACCGCGGATTCGAGCTGGTCTCGAAGATGAGATACATGGACGACTGGAACGCCTCGCTGATCTTCATCGAGAAGGACGGGCCGGCCTTCAATCTTGACGGCAAGAACGCCGGGAAACCGGTGAAATGAGATGGGCCTCGCCCGGTCTGGTCCTCCTGAAACCCTGTGACTCGCGCGTTGAAAACGGAGCCAGTGGCCACGCCGGTCAACGCCGGGCCCGACCTCATCAGTCGGGCCCGGTCCGGTGACAGTGAGGCGTTCGACGAACTGGTTCGGGAACACGGCGACCGGGTTCTGCGCCAGGCCATCGCGCTGTGCGGCGATGTGAGCGCCGCAGAAGACCTCGTGCAGGAAACCCTGGTCGAAGCCTGGCGGAGCCTGCCGCGTTATCACGGCGGCTGCCACTTCTTCACCTGGCTCTGCAGCATCCTCATTCACCGGCACCGGAACGCGCGCCGGAAACGCTGGCCGCTGCCCTTCTCGCTGCTCTTTGGCGGTGACCGCGACGACGCCGATTCGTTCGTCGTCAAGGTTGCTGCACCTGGACCCGGACCCGACGGGCAAACAGAACAGGCGGAGCAGGCGGCCCGCGTATTACAAACCTTGGAACGGTTGCCGACGAAACAGCGTGAGGTTGTCTATCTGCGCTTCTACGCCGAAGATTCTCTGGAAGGGATTGCCGCGGCGGTCGGCTGCTCCGTCGGCACGGTCAAGTCGCGGCTCTTTCACGGATTGGAACGCCTTCGCCAGATGAAGGCACTTGCGGAGGAAAAAACACCATGAAGCCCTGTGCCCAACATCGTGAATCCGTGGCGCTGCTCGCATGCCGCGCACCGGCTCCCGGCGAAGCCACCGAACTGCGCGACCACCTCCAAGGGTGCGCCGGTTGCCGGGAATATTTCCGGCAGATGTCCGCGGTCTGCGAAAGCCACACCGCAGTGGCGCGTGAGCTGCCCGACGTTCCGGTCTCGCTGCGCCTGCGCAGCCGGATTGCCGCGGCGGTTTCGGCGGGCGAGAGCCGGCAACGAAACGAATCGTTCCTCGCCGGCTTCACCGGTTGGGGGCGGTTGGCCGGCGTGGCTGCCCTCGTGGTGTTGCTGCTGGGCGGATTCGCCCTCGTCCGCCGATCTCCGGGACCGGTAAACGTGGTCGGGGTGCCCGTCCCACCGCCGGCTGGGAAGGCGCGCGCACAGAACGAGAGCATCAACCTCAATGCCTATCGGCTCGCGTTGAATCGGTCGCCGGAGGACCTGGAGCAACTGCTCACCCACGAGGCCGCGCGTCCAGCCTCCAATCCGATGGCCACGTTGCGGTCCAGCTTGGCGCGCCTGGAACCTTACACCATTTCGGAATGAAATTCCGGCGGAATTGCCGGTGAGACAGCGGCGAACTGGCTCCCTCTCCCTTCATTGGATGAGGGCCGGGGTGAGGGGTTTCGCGCGAAGGTTTGGTGCCCACACCCCTCATCCGGCCTCCGGCCACCTTCTCCCCTCATCGCACGAAGGGAGAAGGCCCGACGGCAACACCCGAGCGGTAATTGGGTGATTCCTTATCGCCTGTCCCGACAGGTCTGCACCATCAAGATTCCCTGACCGCTAACAGAATCTGGTAACGGCCGGCGCGTTCGCCCGTGAAAGGCCTGCGTTCACGGGATTCGTTCGGAAGGGATTCCGACCCGGAAGCCGGCGGCGGCGGAACGAACCATTGCGCCTCACCCGGCAGCGCCAGCCGGACGACGTAATTGCGCGTCTCGGTGCCGATGGCGGTGAAGTCGCGGAAGACCGCCGCGTCGGAGTTTGCGACGCCCGCCCACAGGAACCGGCAGCTCTGCAAATCACCCGAAGCGAAAACGAGGAATCCACGGCCGCGCAGGCGGTTCACCCGGAACTGCGCGCTGCTGTCGGGCAGGCGGGTGGGAGCCGAGTCGAGTTTCGGCGCCAACGGTTTCAGGCTCACCACCCAGAGGTGCCCGCCGCTCAGGGAGTGCGACTCGGCTTCCCGACCTCACAGTGGCGCCCTCCCCATGCCCGGTCGCCTTGACCTCGGATCCCGATCGGGCGAAGTGCTGATAGAAGTCGTCGTTCTCCGGGACGATCAGCCGGAACTTGAGGGAACCGGCCTCACCGCGACCGCGTGAAGAACACGCAGGCCCGTCAAAACTCACGCGATCAGGTCCGGAATTCCCCTCCAACTGACGTATTTGGGTGGCGAATCTCGGCTGGCACTGCCAGTGCTTGGTGCTGGGGTGGAAAGGCGTTGACACGAAAAGTGAGCGATCACTAGTGTCGCGCCACTTAGCTCCGTCACACACATAAAACACCTATGAACCGTCTCCGTAACCAACGTTTCAGCGCCTTCACGCTGATCGAACTCCTCGTCGTCATCGCGATCATCGCGATTCTCGCGGGCATGCTCCTCCCGGCCCTCGCGAAGGCGAAGGCCAAGGCCAACCGCATCTCCTGCGTCAACAACCTCAAGAACGTCGGCCTCGGCTTCCGCATCTTCTCGACGGACAACGGCGGCGCGTTCCCGTGGAACCTCTCCACCAACCAAGGCGGCTCCTCCGAGTTCAACACGCCCGCGGGTGC
>JAYUSF010000359.1:0-9738 GCA_043755815.1 Verrucomicrobiota bacterium | reverse complement strand
ACCGCGGCGTTGCGCGCCCGGCAGTCCCCGCGGCCTCAACTTCCCACCGGCTCACATTCATGGCGCTGGCTACCATTGCTTCATCTTGCGGCGCTGCCGTTGGGCGGCTTCCTTGCCGCCGCCGGCGGCCTTGAAGATGAGCGCCTTCTCCTCGCCCTTCTGCTGGTCGAGCAGTCGTTCGGCCTGCACCGGTGACATTTCGCCCGGCTTGCCCGGCGGTTCCGCCACCGATTCACCTTCGCCGCTGGAACTTTCCCTGCCGGATTCGTCGCCCGATTTCTGCCCCTTCTGGGCTTTGGATTCTTGACCGTCCTCCGGTTGCTGGGACTGCTTGTCCTGCCCCTGCTGCTGATCCTTCCCGGCGTCCTTGTCCTGGGACTGGTCGCCTTTCGCCTGGTCGTCGTCCTTCTGCTCGCCGGACTTCGCTGGCTGGTCCTTTGGCTCCTGCTGCTGCTCTTTTTTATCCCCGGATTGATCCTTGTCCTGTTCCTGCTGCTGCCCCGGCTGATCCTTGGATTCGTCCTTTTTTTCCTTCTTGTTCTTGTCGTCTTTACCCTGCTGTGGCTGCTGGGGCATCTGCTGCTTCAACTGCTCCAAAGCCTGCTGGACGAAGGCGAGGTTGGCGGCGGCGTTGGTGTCGGCCAGGTCCAGCTTCAGGGCGGAGCCATAATGTTGCAGCGACTGCTCCCACTCCTTCATCCGGGCCTGCGGGTCCTGGGTCGTCTCGCCGAGGCGGTAGCGGGTGTTCCCGAGATTGTAATAGGCCTGCTGCTGCAGTTTCAGATCCGGGGCGCCGGCAGCGGATTCAAACCAGGCGGTGGCGTTGGTGAGGTCGTTGTTCTTGTAGGCCGCGGCGCCGGCGTTGAAGCGCAACCGGACGTCCTCGGCCTGCTGCTTCGCCAACTGCGAATACTGCGCCTGCGCACTGCGGAAGTTGCCGCGCTGATAGGCGTCGAGGGCCGAGTCGGGAGACGAGGCGGCGTGCGCCGGAGCAATCAGTGAACAGCCAACAGAGATGAGTGAGAGAAGCGGCCCCCACACACACTGGCTGCGAACTGTCCGAAATGTTTTCACTGATAACTGAACGCTGGTTACTGCTCACTTCACTGCCGCTGCGCCGCCCAACATCGCACCGGTGGCCCGGCGGGCAACGGTCCGCCGCTGTTCCGGCAGGAGAATCTCCACCATCAACAGCAGGATGCCCAACCCGAGCGGCCACTGGAAGCGCTCGATCCACTGGCGCTTCTTGCCGGACTTGAGATCGGTCTTGGGCAGCACGTCGAGGCCCCGTTCGTAGAGGGTCTGGATCGTCTGCCGGTTTTGCAGCGGCAGGTAGAAGCCGCCGCCGGCGTCGGCCACCTGCTTGAGGGCCTCCTCGTTGAGCTTGGACCGGACGGCGTTGCCGCCCTCGTCACGCACGAACACCGGGTTGCCGTAGGGATCGGTGGATCGCAGCACCGTGCCGGCGGCGGTGCCGACGCCCAGCGTAAAGATGCGCACCCCGTCTTCGGACGCCTTCTTCGCGGCCTCGATCGCACCTTCCCCGTGATCTTCGCCGTCGCTGAGGAACACGATGGCTTTGGCGCCCGTGCTGTCCTTGCCAAACGCGGCGACGCATTCGCGGATGGCGTCGGCAATGGCGGTGCCCTGCTCCGGAATGAGGTCGGTGTCGAGCGCCCGCACGCTCTGCCGGAACGCCTCGTCATCGAGCGCCAGCGGACACTGAAGGAAGGCGCTGCCGGCGAAGGCGACCAGGCCGAGGCGGTCCGACTTGCTCAGGCTGATCAGGTCGAAGGCGGCGAGCTTGGCCTTGCCGAGGCGGCTGGGCTTCACGTCGTCGCCGAGCATCGAGCGCGACACGTCAAAGCAGACGATGATGTCGAGGCCCGACGTGGTGGTTTCCTCCTCGTGAAAACCCCACTGCGGCCGGGCCAGCGCGACGAGCAGGGTGACCACCGCGAGGGCGAGCAGAACCCGTTTGGCAATCTGGCGCGCGGGCGAGAGTCCGACCGTCAGCTGGGCGAAGAGGCGTGACTTCACAAACGCCTGGGCCGCGCGCTGCTTGCGCCGCCAGGTCCACCACAGGAACCACGCGGTCAGCGGCGCGAAGACCAGCGCGAGCAGGAGAAACTGTTTTGAGCCCCAGTTCATGGCAGCTTCCTCCACACGGTCTGTCCCAAGATGAGCTCCAGCGCCAGCAACCCCAGGCCCGGCAGGACGAACCAGCCCATCAGCTCCTCGTAGTAGGCGAACCGTTTCAGCTCCGCCTCCGTCTTCTCCAGCTTGTCGATCTCGGCGTAGACGCGCCGGAGCGTCTCGGTGCTGTCGGCGCGAAAATATTTGCCCCCGGTCTTGTCGGCAACCTTCTGAAGCGTGTCCTCGTCGATGTCCACGGCCTGTTTCACGTAAACCTTGCGGCCAAACGGATCCTTGGCGGGCACGGGGGCGAAGCCGCGCGTGCCCACGCCGATCGTGTAAACCCTCACGCCGAGCGAGGCGGCCGCTTCGGCCGCTGTGAGCGGCGGAATGCTGCCGGCGTTGTTCTGGCCGTCGGTCATCAGGATGACGATGCGGGACTTCGACTTCAGTTCGCGCAGGCGGTTCACGGCGGCGCTGAGGCCGGAGCCGATGGCGGTCTGCTGCCCGTCAATCACGCCCAGTTCAAGCCGCTCCAGCACCCGGCGCAGGAAGTCGTGGTCGAGCGTCGGCGGCGCGGCGATGAAGGCTTCCGAGGCAAACGCGACGAGTCCGATCCGGTCACCGGTGCGCTGCTCGATGAAGCTGCCCAGCACGTCCTTGAGCATCGTGAGGCGGTTCACGCGTTCGCCCCGCAGCTCGAAGTCCTCGGCCACCATCGAACCGCTGAGGTCAACGGCCACGGCGATGTCGATGCCGCTGGCCTTGAGCGGCGCCTGACCGCCCGCGACCTGCGGCCGGGCCATGCCGAGGAAAAAGAGGGCGAGGGCGAACCAGCGGAGGTTCAGCAGGAACGAGCCGGCACGGCTGCGGCTCAGTTCCGTGATGCCCTTCACCAACGTGAGGCTGGAATAGATGAACGCGCTCTCACGGCCGGACTTGCCCCGCAACCAGGCCAGCAGGGGGATCGAAAGCAACCCCAGCAGCCACCAGGGCGAGGCGAAGGAGAGGTTCACATTCATGGCTTGGGTGCGGGGTTGGCCGGCAACGGCGGCGGCACGAACCGGGGTGTGGTTTCCTCGACCAGCCGCAGCGCGGCGGCGTGAAGGTCCTCCAGCTCACGGCGGCCCGGCTCGAAGCGGGCGAACTTCACCAGATCGGTGCTCGTGAGGAAGTCGGACAGCAGAGCCTTGTGCCGGGCTTCCAGCACGGCGTTACGCGGCAGTTCAGCGAGGAATTCCTCAGTGGTGCGTTCAGGCGCCTTGAGGCCGAAACGTTCCTCCAGATACGTCCGGGCGATTTCGGAGACCGTGGTGCAAAAGCGCTCCGGCTGTTCAATGAGGGCCAGCGCGGCGGCGAGCCGTTCGCGGGCGCGTTCGTCCGGCGGGATGAGGCGCGGCGGCGCGGCGGGCGGGCGTTTGCGACGCCACCACCACCAGGCGGCGGCGAGTAAGGCCAGCGCGGCGAGGACGACCGCACCACGGATCGCCCAGTCGGTCCAGGTCGTGATGTCGATGGGGCCCTTGATGTCGTGAAGCTGCTGTGGGACGGAGGCGGCGTTGGTCTTCGGCGGCACCAATACGGCCGCGCCCGTATTGGTCTGGGTTGCCGCGTAAGCAGCAGTGAGGCCGATGAACCCGAAGACAGCGAACACGGAATGTCGAAGGACGAATGGCCCCGCCGATCTCGTCATCAGGCGGTTGGCACGAGCCTCCTCTGGTCGGCTGGGCTGGCCCGCCCTCACCCCGGCCCTCTCCCCCGGGGAGAGGGAGTCGCCCGCGAACACCACCGCACTCCACAAAATCGGCTGACGAGAACAGGCAGGGGCCTGCTGGAACGCCGTCGGGCTGGAACGAAGAACGTCGGATAAGTTTGTCGGCAGGCGCAACGATCCTCCCCCTCTCCCCGGGGGAGAGGGCCGGGGTGAGGGCGGGCGGCCCACGCTCTTCATCACCCCCTCCGGAGGATGCTGCGGGCGTCGCTTGCCGTTTGGGCGCGTCGGCTTCATCCGTGGCGCCTCCGTTTGTCGCGGGTGTCGAAGAACTGTTGCAGGGCAAGATCGTAAGGCTCGCCCGTGCGGACGCGGATGGCATCCACCTTGGCCTGCCGGAACAGGCGGTCGAGCTCGCGCTGGGTCCGGACCTGGCGTTCGGCAAAGGCGGCGCGCCGGCGTTCGTCCGAGGAGTTGATCTCCACCAGATCGCCCGTCTCCGCGTCCTGCAGGACGAGTCGGCCGAGGCTGGGGAGTTCGAGTTCGTAGGGATCGGTGACCTGCACCGCCACGAGGTCATGCCGGCGGCTGACCTGACGCAATGAGGTGGCGGAAACCCGCCCGAGCGTCTCGCTGCGAATGGCGCGGCGGCGCAGGTGCGCGGCGATCTCGGCGCGGCTGGGGTTGGTCTCGGCCAGAAAGTCCGACAACAGGATGACGACGGCACGGTGCGGCAGCACGCGGTTCACGAACTCCAGCGCGCCGTTCACCGACGTGCCGCGGAACTGCGGTTCGTGGCAGAGAATGTCGCGGATCACGCGCAGCACGTGCCGGCGGCCCTTCTTCGGGGGGATGAACTTCTCCACCGACTCGGTGAAGAGCACGAGGCCGACCCGATCCTGATTGCGGATGGCCGAGAAGGCCAGCACGCAGGCGAGCTCGGCGGCTAGTTCGCGCTTCGACTGGTCACCCGAACCGAACAGCCCCGAGGCGCTGACGTCGACCGCGACGATCACCGTCAGCTCGCGTTCCTCCCGGAATTTCTTCACGAACGGATGGTTCATGCGCGCGGTGACGTTCCAGTCGATGGAGCGCACCTCGTCGCCGGGCTGGTATTCGCGGACCTCGTCGAAGTCCATGCCCTGGCCCTTGAACGCCGAGTGATACTGGCCCGCCAACGACTCGTCCACGAGCCGGCGCGTGCGCAGCTCGAGCTGACGGATCTTCTTGAGGAGTTCCTTGGGGATCATGGTAGCTCGGAATGAGCTGGCTCCGCGGAAGCACGGCAGATTTCGCGGAGTGCGGACTGCTCGCGACCTAAGGTTCCTGAAAACGAATACTGCCCAATGTGCCGCCGCCACTGAGGCAACCGCCGCTCGCGAAGATTCCCTATCGAAGCAGAATCGGCTTTCGCCAAGGACAACCACGGCAAGGACCACGACCAGTCCAGTCCACAACGTTTGGTGACGGCTTCGCCACAGCGGGATTCCGCGAGCAGCAGCACCCGTTGGAGAAGGTTCAATACGGGACGGACGATAGTCGTGTCATCTTGAGCCAACCCAAGCAGGTCGCGCAAAAATCGGCGAACGCACACGGTCGCCGCGAAGAGCTGTTCGATGTCATGTCGGCCTTCCTTGTGAATATGGGCGACGTTCCACGCCTTGGCCGCCAAAACGCCCACCGGGTTCAATACCCGCACCGACCGGGAACCCGATCGTTCCAAGACCGTCAGCCACTCCAGTTCCTTGATTTCCAGGCCAGGAACCTTGCGGAGGATCTCGATGGCCAGTGCATCGGCTCCCAGCCAGACGGTCAGCTTGCCCGCCATGAGATTGCCGAAAGCGCGCCGCAGATCCGCCACTTCCAGCCGACAATCCAACAGCTTCGCCAACCGCTGGGCCGCGGCGACGGTTCCCTGGAAATCGATGTCTTTGCTGACGAAGGGATAGGCTTCGGACATCTGTTTCAGCGCCGGTTCCGAATCAAGGTAACGCTGGACCCACAGGCAAACGGCCTGTCCACCCATGAGCACACACGGATGCCCCAACCGTTCCTGGGCGTCGAAGACCAGTTCCAGGTCTTCAAGCGTGAATTGCTTTCTGGCGACGGCTTCCATGTCGGGACGAACGGACGGTCAGATGTCGGGCACGTTCAATCACCTCCGCGTAGTTGACCGGAACCGCCAAGGCGGAAGGAACGCGTTTGAAGACCGAGGCTTCCGTGAAGGCTTGCGCGGCCGTCAATTCGCCACGCCGCACGCGGTCGGCGAGCGCCACGCGGTCGCGATGCTTTTCCTCGCGGAAAGCCTCCACGGCCGCCGCGGTGAGGCGGGTTGACGTGCGTTTCGTTTTCATGAGGGAACAATGTCAGGTCGGCTCGGGTCGGTCGAGATGGGTTGCGAATCAATCAGGCGGCGGCGCAATTCCGCGGTGGGCAGCAGGCAGGCGTCATGCCGGCCGAACCAACGGTAGCGGTTCCGGGCGATGACGTCGTAGGCCCAGTCCCGGAGCCCTCGCGGGAAAATCACGGCGGCGCGGCCCCACGACCAGGGCCACTTGAGGTAGGAAGCGACCCGCAGCGCGGCGTTGGACTTCAGGAAAACGCGACCCGCCTCGATGACCACGAGGCTGCCGCGATAGTCCGAGCCAATTCCGTGGCGGGTCAGCAACCGGGCGCCGACCTCCGATTCCAGCGCGCAAAAGCGCAGCGCCGGCTGCCGCTCGTGCCGAAGGACGAACCGCACCGAGCCGTGGCAGAGATTGCACACGCCGTCGAACAGCAGGATCGGTTGATCCGGCGAACGGGATTCGGGCTGGACGGTGGAAACCATCGGACGGCGGCTGGAATCTTGAAGGGCCGGCGGCTCACGGCACCGGCAGTTCGTCGAAGATCTTCTGCACGATGTCCTCGGCGGTCTTCTCTTCGGCTTCGGCCTCGTAGGTCAGGGTCACGCGGTGGCGCAGCACGTCGAGCCCGATGGACTTCACATCCTGCGGCGTCACGTATCCTCGGCCGCGCAGGAAAGCGTGGGCCTTGGCGGCGAGCGTCAGGGCGATGGTTGCGCGCGGGCTGGCGCCCATCTGGATGAAATCCTTCACCGCGATCTTGTAATGCTCGGGATCGCGGGTCGCGCACACCACGTCCACGATGTAGTCCTTCACCTTGTCGTCGCAGTAGAGGTCGTTGATGACCTCGCGGGCCCTGAGGATGGCAGCTGCCTCGACCACGGGCGTGATCACCGGCTGGCCGCTGGTGCGGGCCATCAGGTCCAGGATCAGGCGTTCCTCGTCGCGGGACGGGTAGCCGATCTTCAGCTTCAACATGAAGCGGTCCACCTGCGCCTCGGGCAGCGTGTAGGTGCCCTCCTGCTCGATGGGGTTCTGCGTCGCCAGCACGAGGAACGGATCGTCCAGCTTGAACGTCTGGTCGCCGATGGTGACCTGGCGTTCCTGCATGGCTTCGAGCAGCGCGGACTGCACCTTGGCCGGGGCGCGGTTGATTTCATCGGCCAGCACCAGGTTCGCGAAGACCGGTCCGCGCCGGACGGCGAAGCTGCCGGTCTGGGGGTTGTAAATCTGCGTGCCCACGACGTCGGCCGGCAGCATGTCGGGCGTGAACTGGATGCGGCTGAAGCGCGTGTGGAGTGCCGTGGCCAGCGTCTTCACGGACAGCGTCTTGGCGAGGCCCGGCACGCCCTCGAGCAGGACGTGGCCGTTGGCGAGCAGGCCGATGACGAGCCGTTCGGTCAGATATTTCTGGCCGACGACACAGCGTTGGATTTCGTTGAACAGCGGCTGCAGGAAGAACCCGGCTTCCTGAACGGCGGCGTTGAGAGCGGTCACGGACGTCATGCGATGCGCGGATGTATGGCGGCTGACAACGCGGCGGGCAAGACGCTCAAAGGCGAAAATCTCCCCCGGTCAGCCCGACGCCGGCGGACAGCAGGTCCGTTTGAACCTTGAACTTTGAACCGGGAGCCTTGAACTCGACGCCGTGCCAACGCTCTTCATCGCCACCGGCAACGCCCACAAGGTGCAGGAAATCCTGGCCGTCCTCGGGCCGGAATTCACCCTCCATTCCCAGCCCGATGCCAACGTGAGACTGGAACCTGAGGAGACGGGCGCCACCTTTGCCGAGAACGCCCGGATCAAGGCGGTGACGTGGGCCGCCTATTTTGCCACGGACGTCTGCAGCCTGAATCTCGACTACGTGCTGGCCGACGACTCCGGCTTGGAAGTCGATGCCCTGAGGGGTGCACCCGGGGTGCAGTCGGCCCGCTTCGCCGCCCTGGACGACGGGCGGAAGGGCAACTCGCCCGATGCCGAGAACAATGCAAAGCTGCTGCGCGAGCTGGCCGCCATCCCGCCGGCCCTGTGGACCGCGCGGTTTCGCTGCGTGCTGGCGTTGGTGCCGGTGCTCGCCGGTTCGACCGGGGACGAATTGGCCGCGCAAACCCGGTTTTTCGACGGCGCCTGCGAAGGCCGCATCCGCGCCCAAGCCGCGGGAACGGCCGGTTTCGGCTACGACCCGCTGTTCGTCCCGGCGGGCCATGCGGCCTCATTTGCCGAACTGGGGGAAGCCGTCAAGACCGGGCTCAGCCATCGGTCGCGGGCGCTGGCGGGCCTCAAGGCGTGGTTCGCAAGCGCCGCCATGTGAGCGCGGCCCGCTGGACTTTCCCCGGTCCGGCTGCTAGTCACTTGCCACCTTGGCTTCCGGGCGCGCCTATGCGCGGCCGGTGGCGTAACTGACGAAAAAACATGAAGCACGCTTCGTTTGCCCTTTTGCTAGCGGGCGCCCTGGCCGGTCCGGCCTTCGCGCAGAACAACCAGCCGGCCTCGGCCACCCCGATCGTCGTGCCCGTCGGCGGCGCGGCGGCGCCGTCCACCAACGCGATGGCGGCCATTGATGCCAAGTTCAAGGACGCCATGGAGCGGAACAGCTATTCCATCGGCGTCATGCTCGCCAACGACATGAAGCGGAACCTCCAGCGCGGTGGCTACGAGGTGAATCCGGACATCGTGGCCCGGGCGTTTTCCACCTATTTCACGGGCCAGCCGACGACGGTGACGGAGGCCGAAGCCCAGTCCGTCGTGCGCGCCTACAGCATGGAGCTGCGCCAAAAGGCCGAGGAGAAGCGCCGGACGGAAGGCGACAAGAACAAGAAGGAAGGCGAAGCGTTTCTCGCCGCCAACAAGGCCAAGGAAGGCGTCATCACCCTGCCGAGCGGGCTGCAATACAAAATTCTGACCAGCGGCACGGGGCCCAAACCGACAACCAATGACACCGTCAGCGTCCACTACCGCGGCACGCTCATCGACGGCACGGAGTTCGACAGCTCGATCGGCAAGCCGACGCCGGCCAGCTTCCGCGTCACCGGGGTGATCAAGGGCTGGACCGAGGCGCTCCAGTTGATGCCGGTCGGTTCCAAGTGGCTCGTGACGATCCCGGCCGAGCTGGCCTACGGCCAGAACGGTTCGCCGCCCAAGATCGGCGCGAACTCGGTGCTCCAGTTTGAAATGGATCTCCTTGGCATCAAGGAGACCGCCCAACCCGCGCCCCAGCCGGTCGTGACCAGCGACATCATCAAGGTGCCCAGCAAGGCCGAACTCGACAAAGGCGCCAAGATTGAGGTCATCAAGCCGGCCGACTTGGAGCGCCTCCAAAAGGAAGAGGCCGCCAAGAAAGCCGCGGCGGCCGAAAAGAAGTAGCCGGTCCGAAAGGTGACCGTTCAAGCCGGCTCCGCCCCCGTGCGGAGACGGCTTTGCCATTTCTGGAGGCGATCGGATGGCCGAGGGGTGTGAGACCAAATTCTTCCGCTGGAGTTTCCGGGCTGGTTTTTTGGGAGACGTATGCCTAGCGTGCTAGGCACACATGAATCAATCCCAGAAAAC
>JAYUSF010000358.1:0-31540 GCA_043755815.1 Verrucomicrobiota bacterium | reverse complement strand
CGCCGTGCAAGCCGGTGACGTGGTTTCGCTGGTCATCGGCCCGCGGGACGGCAATCACTCCTGCGATCTAACCTCCGTGGAGCTCAACCTGAGCGATGGCACGCGCACTTGGAACCTCGCCAAGGATGTGTCGGCGAACCTCCTTGCCGGCAACCCGCACGCGGACAGCCTTGGCAACGCCGGCGTTTGGCATTTTCACAGTGAAGCCGACCAGGGTGGCGGGACTGAATCAGTCCTCCCTGCTGGCTCCCTGCTGGCGAAGTGGCAGGCTGCCCCCAACGGCGACGAGAAGCGGCGTCTCGCCAGCGAAGTGCAACGGCTTCTGACCCGCGGCGGTGGCACCCCCGCGAAGGACTCACCGGACGCTGTCCTGCAACGCCTCCTCAGTTCGGTGAACGGACCGTTGCTCAGCCGGCTGCTCCAAAGCGGCCGGAGCAATCCAGGCGAGGCCGACCGGCGGGTTTCCCAATCCGACTTTGGGGTTGATCCCGCGCTCTTCGGAAAACATCCGGACGGTTCCGTGGTTGGCGCGGGCACACTCTGTGTGCGGGCTCCGTCCGTGCTCGAGGTGCGGCTGCCGGCCGAACTGGCCGAAGGCTGCGAGTTTGTGGCCACCGCCGCGTTGCACAAGGACACCGGCGCCGAGGGCAGTGTGCAGATGCAGGTCCTCACGACCAAGCCGGCATCGGTCGGCTTGGCCGCCGGCGCGGTGCAGGAGCAGGGCGGCAAGAGCACCTGGTCTGATGGCGAACGCCCCGTGGTTTCCGATTCGCCCATCATTGTGGCGGACGGCAGCGCCGCGCGGAAACGCATCGAGGCCGCCCTCGACGAGTTCCGCCAGCTGTTCCCCGCGGCGCTGTGTTACACGAAGATCGTGCCCGTCGATGAGGTGGTGACCCTCACGCTTTACTACCGCGAGGACGACGCATTGCGCCGGCTCATGCTGGACGAAGCCCAGACCGGCGAGATCGACCGGCTCTGGGCCGAGCTGCACTACGTCAGCCACGACGCCCTGAAGCTGGTCGATGGGTTTGAACAGCTGTGGCAGTTCGCCACGCAGGACGCTGACCCGAGCGCGTTCACTCCGATGCGCGAGCCGATCAGACAGCGCGCGGAGGAGTTCAGGAAGCTGCTCGTTGAGACCCAGCCAAGGCATCTCGACGCCGTGCTGAAGTTTGCCGCCGGCGCTTATCGCCGGCCGCTGACCGCCGCGGAAAAGGACGAGCTACGCGGACTGTTTCGCCGGCTGCGCGATCAGGAATTGCCGCACGCCGACGCCATCCGCCTGACGCTTGCCCGCGTGCTCGTGGCGCCGGCGTTTCTTTACCGCGCGGAAAAGCCGGGGCCGGGCGACCAGGCCGGGCCCGTCAGCGATTGGGAACTGGCGACCCGCCTGAGCTACTTTCTCTGGTCGTCCGCGCCGGATGTCGAGCTGCGTGCCATCGCCGCGAGCGGCCAGCTTCGCCAGCCCGAGGTGCTCGCCGCGCAGGCGCGTCGGATGCTGAAGGACGAACGGGCCCGCCGGCTCGCCACCGAGTTTGCCTGCGCCTGGCTGCACGTTTACGACTTCGACGAACTGGGCGAGAAGAGCGAGCGGCACTTCCCAACCTTCACCGGACTGCGCGGCGCGATGTATGAAGAGACGATCCGCTTCTTCACGGACCTCTTCCAGCGCGATGGCCCGGTGCTGGACATCCTAGGTGCCGACTACACGTTCCTCAACGCCGACCTCGCCAAGCATTACGGCATCACGAACGTGAAGTTCAGTGGCACGAACGACTGGCGACGCGTGGACGGCGTCAAGCAATTCGGCCGCGGCGGCATCCTGGGCCAGGCCACGACGCTGGCGAAGCAGTCCGGCGCGTCCCGCACCAGTCCCATTCTGCGAGGCAACTGGCTGTGCGAAGTGTTGCTGGGCGAGAAGCTGCCGCGGCCGCCCAAAGATGTGCCGCGGCTGCCCGAGGACGAGGCGACCGAGACGCTGACGGTCCGTCAACTCACCGAGAAACACGCCAGCGACCCGAAGTGCTATGGCTGCCATCGCCGCATCGACCCCTACGGCTACTCGCTCGAAGCCTACGACGCCATCGGCCGTTTCCGCGACAAGGACCTCGGCGGGCGCGCCATAGACGTAAAGACGAAAGCCATGGACGGCGCCGAGATTGATGGTCTCGAAGGTCTGCGCCGTTACCTCATCACCACGCGCCGTGATGCCTTCTTGAGGCAATTCTGCCGCAAGTTGCTCGGCTACTCGCTCGGCCGCGGCGTGCTGCTCTCCGACGTGCCGCTGATTTCCGAGATGCGCGAACAACTCAAGAAGAACGACGGCAAGGTCAGCGCCGCAATCGAGACGATTGTCCGCAGCAAACAGTTCCGCGAGATTCGCGGAAAGGAAATGGCGAGCGAGGATTGACCTGACTTGTGCAAGCGAACGTGAAACCGAAAGCCCCCAAGAAACCGAAGCTGAACTTCCAGCCCCTCACGCCGGACCGCTGGCCGGATCTGGAGCGGTTGTTCGGCGAACGCGGCGCGTGCGGCGGCTGCTGGTGCATGTGGTGGCGGTTGACCCGCGCCCAGTTCAACGAGCAGAAGGGGGCGGCGAACAAGGCGGGGTTCAAGAAGATTGTCGAGAGCGGCCAAAAACCCGGAGTGTTGGCCTACGTCAACGGGAATCCCGTCGGGTGGTGTTCCGTTGGGCCGCGGGAGAATTATCCGGTGTTGGAACGGTCAAGCGTGCTCGGGAGAGTGGACGACAAGCCGGTGTGGTCGGTCACATGTCTGTTCGTCACGAAGCCGTTTCGCCGGGCCGGAGTGAGCCGCGAATTGCTGAGGAGCGCCGCCGCCCACGCGGCATCTTGCGGCGCCACGGCCGTTGAAGGTTATCCGATCGAGCCGAGAAAATCCTCCATGCCGGATGCTTTCGCATGGACCGGTCTGGTGTCGGCCTTTCGTCGCGCAGGGTTCAAGGAGATCGCGAGGCGCTCCGTAACACGGCCGATCATGAGGTTGGCAGTCTCTCGCGATGATGCTTAACTGCGCACTACACTGACACGAATCATCAGGCGTCACAAGGTCATGCTCACTCACCAATTCTCCCGTCGCACGTTTCTCCGTGGAGTCGGCGTCACGATGGCGCTGCCGTGGATGGAATCGCTCACCGTCTGGGGCGACACGCCGCCCGCGGGCGTCAAGCCCGCCAGCGAAGCGCCGGTGCGTCTGGCCGTGCTGTTTTCCGGCAATGGCTTTCACTCGAAGGAATGGTGGGCCAAGGGCGAGGGCAAGCAGATGGAACTCGGCAAGGTGCTCGCGCCTCTCAACGATTTCCGCGAGAAGATGCTGTTCGTCCGCGGCCTCTACAACGAGGAGGCGTTGAAGGGGAACATCCACAGCTCGCAGACGGGCAATCTCCTCTCCGGCGCGCCGCTGGCGTCCGGCGGCGAGATTCGTTCGGGCACGAGCATCGACCAGTTGATGGCGCAGACCTACGGCCGTTCGACCAAGGTGCCGAGCCTCGTGCTCGGCTGCGAGAAGTCGAATCCGTCGGTGCACAAGAACTACTCGATGCTCTACAGCTCGCACATCTCGTGGACGTCGCCGACCACGCCGACGCCGCTGGAGATCTATCCCGCGCTCGCGTTTGACCGGCTGTTCAAGGACGAGGTAAGCCGCGGTGACAAGAGCGTGCTCGACGCCGTGCTTTCCGATGCGACGGATTTGCGCCGTCACATCAGCAAGAACGACCAGCGCAAGCTCGACGAGTATCTCGATTCCGTGCGCGACGTGGAGCAGCGCATCGAGAACGCCGGCAAAAAGGGCGAGTTGCAGGGCTGGCGTCCGACGCTCAGCGCGCCGAACATCGCCCGTCCTGCCGATGGCATCCCGCAGGACATCGCCGAGCACATGAAGTTGATGTGCGACATCCTGGTGCTTGGTTTCCAGACCGACACCACGCGCATCACCACGCTCAAGCTGAACAACGACCACAGCTCGCTGCGGTTCCCGAACCTCGGCGTGGATTATATGATTCACCATCTGCTCTCGCACAGCGACACAGCGGACTGGCTCAAGGTGAACCAGTTCTTCCTCGAACAAGTCGCCTACATCGCGCGCAAGCTCGACGCCATCCAGGAAGGCAACCGCACGCTGCTCGACAACACGATGCTGATGTATTGCTCCTCGATGCTCACCGGTAACCACGAGGCTGGCCGTTTGCCCGTGGTGCTGCTGGGCGGTGCCGGCGGACGCATCAAAGGAGGACGCGTGCTCGATTACGAAGGCAAACCCGAGCGCCAGATGTGCCGGCTGTATCTCTCGATGATGGACAAGATGAACGTTCGCCTGCCGAAGTTCGGCGATGCGACGAAGGCGCTGGAAGAGGTGTGATCCGCGTCGGGGCCATTTCTCTATTCTCGCGGCTTCAGAAATAGGCCGACCGCGAACTTGGCAGCCTCCGAATCGGCGGTCGGGTGGAGGTAGTTCTTTTTGGTCTCGTCGAGTTCAACGGGAACCGTCTGGTCCGAGACTTTGGTATTGATGAGTTCGATGAACGAGGGGTCGATGTCCTTAAAACCGAGGTTCGCGCCGGTGCCGGAGCTGGCCATCTTCCTGTTCCCGGCGAAGAGGCTGTTGACCACCTTGTAGCGCACTGGCTGTTTCTCGGCCGCCGCCGTCGCACCGCTGCCTTGTTTTGCCGCATCGGGATCGCGGTTCGCGGAAGCGCCGCTTTGGTAGGTCCAGACGTAGTTGCCGTTGGCGATCACGTTGTCACGGAAGTCAAAATCGTTGGCGATCTCGCTTGTCCATACGCCCGATCCGTAGGCGCCGTGGACGAAGCAGTTCCGCATCGAGTGCCCACGGCTGCCGCCCGTCCAGAAGACCACCGTCAGCTTCGCGTTGTAGAAGACGCTGTGGTGGACATGGATGCCCGACCCGTGCGCGAGGATGCCGAGATGGTTCGGGCTGGTCACCTTGTCCCCGGCGAAGACGCACTGGGCGATCTCCAAGTCATCGAGTTGCCGGCCCATTCTTCCAATCGGATAGACGCGGATGAGCATCCCGGGCTTGGGCGATTCGACCACCGGCGCGCCGAGCAGTTTGAGTCCGCGGATGGTGACATGGCTGGTCTCCGTCAGCACGCCGAAGACAAGCCCGCGCGCCTTCGGCCCGGTCAATGGCAGCGTGTGGATGAAAGTGGGCATCCGTCCCGTGTGCCACTCCGGTTCGTCGGGCAGCACCTCGGCGCGGATCGTGAGCCGATCCGTCTTCGTGAAGCTGCGGCGCTCGGGTTTGAACGTCACGGTCTCGTCGATCCCATAGATGCCTTCCGCGAGGATCACGGTCATCGGCCCGGAGCCTTCGGTCTTGTTCACGCGGCGGGCCGCTTCGCCCAGTGATCGGAGCGGACTGTCCTTGGCTCCTGAATTTGCATCCGCGCCGGTCGTGGGATTTACGTGGATCGTGTCTCCCGTTGTCGTGGGCTTCGTGTCGGTTTGCTGCGCGAAGAGCGTTCCGGCCTGGAGCACGGCGGCTCCGGCGGCGGCGCTGAAGGCGGTCTTGATGGCGTCTCGTCGGTTCATGGCCTCGTTCCTTTCGATGGGTGGCGGCGATCACTTGGCGGCTGCGGGCATGGCGCTGTTGAAGAGGTAGCGGTGAATCTTCCACTGACCCTGTTCCTTGCGGACGATGAACACCTCGTTGTAGGCGTCCTTCACCTTGGCCTTGTTGGCCAGGATCTCGACCTCACCTGCCGAGGAGGAACGCACGCAGGCCGTATCGCCGAGATCTACCACCTCGTGGATGGTGAAGGTCAGGTTCGGTTTGATGGCGGAGAACAGCCCGTCGTAAGCCGCCTTTACCCCGTCCCGTCCAGCCACGCCTTGGGTGTTGGGCGCGACGAAGACCGGGTCGCTGCCGTAGAGCGCCATGACAGGGGAGGTGTCGCCCGAATTGAGCGCCTTTTCATAGGCCTTGATGAGGACTCCGACTTCGGATTTTGCCGTTTCCGCCCCGGCAGCGATGGGAGCCGTGTTCAAGAGTCCAAGCGTGAAGCCCGCGACGAAGAGATGGAGGAAGAGTTTTCGTTTCATGATGTGTGCCTCTGTGTGGCGCAACAGGTCTACCGAACGGATTCAAGCCGCGGAAATACCACGTTGGACCTGACTTCATGCCCAAAAGGTATCACGCTGCGAACGCATGGAACTGCGACACCTGCGTTACTTCGTTGCCGTGGCCGAGGAATTGAACTTCTCCCGGGCCGCCGAACGACTGCATGTCTCGCAGCCGCCCCTGAGCCGTCAGATCCGCGACCTTGAAACCGAACTCAAGGTCACGCTGCTGGAACGCGACCGACAGGGCGTCCGTCTTACCAAGGCAGGGCGTGGAATCCTCACCCGCGCCCGCAAGCTCCTGCACGATGCCGAAGCTCTCCTGAACGCGGCCCGCCGGATTGACCAGGAGAAGCAGGACGACCTTCAGATCGGCTACGCGCCGTCTCCGGCGGCCGAAATCATTTCCAAGGTGCTCTCGCGTTACCGGAAGCTTTCCTCCGGTGCGAACATCACCCTGCACGACATGTTCGAGGCGGAGATCCTCGCGGGGCTGCGCACTCGACGACTGGACGCCGCCCTGACGCTCCGCCCCGCCCCGGGCGCGATGCACGGATTGAAGTTCGAGCCTGTCAGATCCTACCCGGCCGGAATCATCTGTTCCCTGGACGATTCCTTTGCAGGAGAAACGTCTGTCAGGCCTTCTTCCGTGAGGCGGCGTGACCTGGTTACCTACCGGGCCAAGGCGTTTCCGAACTACTTCCAATGGCTCTCCCAGGTGCTGGGAGGTCGGAGGAGTGATCTGAGGATCGGCGCCGAATGCGATGACGCCCTCGGACTCGTTGCCGCCGTCGAAAGCGGACGCGGCATCGCCGTGACGGGGCAGTTCATCACCGCGATCGCCGGAAGGCGCGTCCGTTTTGTTCCGTTTGGCGGCACCGCACGCTCGCTGGAGGTTGGGCTTCTCTACCGACGGGGCGCTCCGAGTGTGCGCGTAACGCAACTGCTGCGGGCGATTTCCGGTGACGGAGGATGAGGTGGGACTTTCGGAAGACCGTTGATTTCAGGGAGGCGGCCGACCTCCATGCGGGCCGTCTCTACCTGCCGATGATGGACAAGATGAACGTCCGCCTGCCGAAGTTCGGCGATGCGGCGAAGGCGCTGGAAGAGGTGTAAATTGGCCTGATTCGGCCGCTTGGCCCAAGCAACACTTTCACGCCCGCTGCGCAGGGCCAAGAGCGTTCAAATGGGTCCTGCGAAACTCCTTCCGCTTCGTGGAGGCTTGAACCGTTCGAGGGCGCCCTCGCCGGATCGGACGTGAGCGCCTTTTGGGGCCGCTTACGGAAGCTCGTTGATCACAATCTTCCGCCAGTGAATTTCGAGCGGCTGGGTGTTGGTCTTTACGCCGTGGACTTGCAGGCCGATGAACCCGGCGGTCAGCGCGCCGTCGTGGTGGTCCGTTGCGGGCACACCGTTAAGCCACGTCTGAAGGTGATCGCAGCGGGCCTCGATGCGCATAGTGTTCCAGTCGTTGGCGCGGTAGGCCTTGCGGGCGGGCTCGTTCTTCGTGAGGTCCTGCAGCCAGCCGCGGCGGCCCTCCTCATAGAGCCCGGCGGTCCAGGCGCGCTCGCTGGGATCGATCTCGGCCTGGTAGCCATAGACCCGGCCCTTGGGCGGGGAATTGGTCTTGCCGTTCCACACGCTGCGGTCGGCGGCGGTGCCCTCGCTCACCCGGCTGCGGAACTGGATGCCGGAGTTCAGTCCGGTCATCGGCTTGAACTCGAGCGTGAGCACGAAGTTGGTGAAGCTGCGTTCGGTGCAGAGGAACGAGTTGGGCGTGTTGGGCGTGGCGTGGCCCACAATCTTGCCGTTCTCCACGGAATACGTCGCCTTGCCCCCGTGCTGCACCCAGCCGGTCAGGTCCTTGCCGTTGAAGAGCGGCACAGCCGTCTCTCGCGCCGTGGCGCAACCGGTGACGGCGAGGAAGACGGCGGTGGAAGCGATGCGGAAGAAGGGGGGCAAGTGGCGCATAGCAATCAGTGTTCAGTTGTCAGTAATCAGTGCGTTCGTATCGACCGCCTTTTCGGGCTGGCTACGGGACTTAGCATCAACGCATCAATGGCGGCATGCTGTGTTTGCGCACAGTGCATGGATGAACGCAGTCTATATGCATCCGCGTCTCACTTCTCCTTGGTTTTATCCAGGATGAAAAGGGCTAGGACGAAAATCACAGCCCAACCTGCAGCCCACAGCCAGAGCATGTGAAATGAGATGGGATAGGGATAGAAATGCCCGTGACTGCTCGAACCCGGCCAAGTCAGGCAAGTCCACGCACCGCACAGCAGCGCTGCCATCACCCAGGTCAGTTTTCGTTTAAGTCTCATAGGTGTCGGGACTCTCGGCCCTCGACGACTGGACCGACAAGAATGCTGCTACCCTCCACGTTCACCCCCGGAACCCGCCCCTGCCGGGCATCATCGGTAGCTTGCCGCCGAACTTGCCCATCATCTTCTGCATCTTGCTGAGCTTCCGCATCATCTGCTGCATGTCGTCGAAGCGCTTGAGCAGGTTGTTCACGTCGCTCACCTGCACGCCGCTGCCCTTGGCGATCCGGAGCCGGCGGCGTCCGTTGAGGATGTTGGGCGTCTGCCGCTCCTTGGGCGTCATGCCGCGGAGAATCGCCTCCATGCGGCGGAATTCCTTTTCGCTCTTCGACAGGTCGGCGCCCTTGATCAGGTCCGCCCCGCCGGGCAGCAGGCCGACGAGGTTTTCCAACGGCCCCATCTTCTTCATCTCGCCGAGTTGGGTCATGAAATCTTCCAGCGTGAACTGGCCCTTCCGCATCTTGGCCTCCAGGTCCATCGCCTTTTCCTGGTCGATGGCTTCGGCCGCCTTCTCGACGAGCGACACGACGTCGCCCATGCCGAGGATGCGCTGGGCCATGCGCTCGGGATGGAAGGGCTCGAAGTCCTCCGGCTTTTCGCCGACACCCATGAACTTGATGGGCTTGCCGACCACGCTCTTGAAGCTGAGCGCCGCGCCGCCGCGGGCGTCGCCATCGAGCTTGGTCAGGATGGCGCCGGTGACGCCGATCGCCTTGTCGAAGTGGCTGGCGACGTTCACGGCCTCCTGGCCGGTGGCGGCGTCGAGCACGAGCAGGATTTCGCAGGGCTTGATCTGCGCCTTGAGCCGGACGAGTTCCTGCACGAGCGGTTCGTCGATCTGGAGCCGGCCGGCGGTGTCGAAGATCAGCACGTTGCGCGCATTGCGCTCCGCGTAGTCGAAGGCGTCCCGGGCGATCTTGAGCACGTCGGTCTCGCCCTTCTGCACGAACACGGGGATCTCCAGCTTCTCGCCGAGCGTGGCGAGCTGGTCCATGGCGGCGGGCCGGTAAACGTCAGCGGCGACGAGCAGCACCTGCCGGCCCTGCTTGGTGAGCAGCCGGGCCAGTTTGGCCGAACTGGTCGTCTTGCCGGAGCCGTGCAGGCCACACATGAGGATGCACTGCGGGCTGCCGCTGAGCTGGAGACTGGCGTTGGTCGAGCCGAGGAGTTCCACGAGCTCGTCGTGGATGATCTTGATCATCTGCTGGCCCGGATTGACCGACTGGATGACCTCGCTGCCGATCGCCTTCTGGCGGACCGCCTCGATGAAATTCTTCGCGACCTGGAAGTTTACGTCGGCGTCGAGCAGGGCCATGCGCACGTCGCGCAGGGAATCGCTGACGTTGGACTCGGAGATTTTGCCGAGGCCGCGCAGGTTGCGGAACACGTTCTGCAGCTTGCCGCTGAGGGAATCGAACATGGCGGCGAGGCTACGGGACGGCCGGCGCGCCGCAAAGGGGAAGAAATCGAAGCAGCGGGCTGCCCGAACAATCGGGTTGCCCTTCCGACCTTCGGGCCGAAACTGCGGCCCGATGGCGGAGGCCACTATCAGCTTTAAACCCCGCAACGCCCCGGTCCCCGTGGCCGCGCCGGTCATTGTCTTGCCGATCGAGGGCATGGACTGCGGGGGCTGCGTGCAAAGCGTGCAGCGGGCGCTAGCCGCCGTGCCGGGTGTGAATGCAGCCATCGTCTCCTTGGAACAGCGCCAAGCTTCCGTTCGGCTCGACCCCGCCAAACCGGCTTCGCGCGAAGAACTGGTCGCGGCCGTAGTGGCGGCGGGTTACCGGGTGCCGGAGGCTCCGGTGGAGCATTTGGGCTCTGCCCCGGACAGTGCGGCTGCGAATCCGTGGCTCACGACGGTGTTGTTGGGCGCTCCCATCACGCTGGCGATGATGCTGGCCGAGTGGGTCTTCGGGCTCGGCCTTAACCGGACCTACCACTGGGCTGCGTTCGCCCTCGCGTTGCCCATCCAGGTGATTGCGGGCGGGAAGTTTTACCGGGGCGCCTGGCGACAGTTGCGCGTGGGGCGGTCGAACATGGACACGCTGGTTGCGCTGGGCTCGACCGCGGCGTTTGGGTTCAGCACCTGGGCATTGCTTGCCGGTCTCCCCGGACATCTCTACTTCATGGAGGCGGTGGGCATCCTCACGCTGATCAGCGTCGGTCATTGGATCGAAGCCCGCATGGGCGCGAAAGCGGGCGAGTCGCTGAAGGCGCTGTTGACTCTGGCGCCCGCTAAGGCGCGGCGACGTCTGCCCGGCGGCGGAACCGAGGAGGAGGTTCCGGTTGTTTCGTTGCATTCCGGCGATCTCATCGCGCTTCGCCCCGGTGACCGGGTGCCGGTCGACGCGGAAGTGGTGGAGGGCTCCTCGGCCGTGGACGAGGCGATGCTGACCGGCGAACCGTTGCCGGTGGAAAAGGCGGCGGGCGCCAAGCTGTTTGCCGGCACCGTGAACCAGTCGGGCAGCCTCATTGCCCGCGCGACCGCCACCGGCGAGGCGACCGCCCTGGCGCACATCATCGCCGCCGTGGAGCGCGCGCAGTCGAGTCGGGCCAACATCCAGCGGCTCGCGGACCAGGTCAGTTCGGTGTTCGTGCCGATCGTCGTGGTAATCGCCGTGGCGGCGGCGCTCTGGTGGGGCCTAGCCTACGAATCCGCCTCGGCCGTTCACGCGAGCCTGGGCCGCTGGCTGTGGCAGGGGCACCTTCCGGAATCACCGGTGGCGGCGGCGTTCTTCATGTTCGCGGCCGTGCTCATCGTGGCCTGTCCCTGCGCGATGGGACTCGCGACACCCACCGCCCTGATGGCCGGCGTAAACGCGGCGGCGCGGCGGGGCATCCTGATCCGGGACGCACTGGCGCTGGAAAAGTCGGGGCGCATCAACGCGGTGGTCTTCGACAAGACGGGCACGCTCACCGAAGGAAAACCGAAGGTCGTCGCCAGCGAAGATTTCCGCGCCGCGGACAACCGCGTGGTGCCGCTCGCGGAACTCGCGTCCTCGATGGCGCGGCGCTCGCAGCATCCGCTGAGCCGCACGCTGGCGACACTCGCGCCGGGCGATCTGCCGGTTGAAGGGTGGCTGGAACGCCGGGGAGCCGGAGTGGAAGCCCGGTGGTGGAACCACACGCTGCGGGTCGGCTCGGTCGCGTGGTTCCGTGACGACGGCGTGGAGCTCACGCGGGTGCAGCCGTTCCTCGACGCATGGCACGTCCAGGGCGCGACCATCGCGCTGTTGGTGGCGGATCGGGAGGTGTGGGGCGCGTTTGCCCTGCGTGATGAGCTGAAGCCGGGCGCCGCCGCCGTCGTGGAACAACTGCGTGGAGCCGGCCACGAAATCTTTCTGCTGACCGGCGACAGCCGCCATACCGGTGCCGTGATGGCGGGCCTGGCCGGCATCGACTCGCCGAACGTATATGCCGAGGTTCATCCCGAACAGAAGGCGGCCAAACTGAAGGAGCTGCAGGCGCGTGGGCTCCGCGTGGCCTTCGTCGGCGACGGCCTCAATGACGGACCGGCCCTTGCCCAGGCCGACCTCGGCATCGCCGTGACGCTGGCCACCGATGTCGCCAAGGAGGCCGCGGACATCGTGCTGCTGAAGTCCGATCTGGCCGCCATTCCCGAGGCGCTGGAACTCGCGCACGCAACCTTGCGGGTGATCCGGCAGAACCTGTTCTGGGCCTTCTTCTACAATGCCGCGTTCGTGCCGCTCGCGGCGCTGGGTTTCCTCAGTCCGATGCTGTCCGCCGTCGCGATGGGCGCGAGCGACCTGATCGTGATCGGCAACGCGCTCCGACTGCGGCGGAGGTAGCGGCCGCAGCCTGAAGATCGAACGTAGCCGGGCCGTTGGACTCGGAGTAGTCTTCATGCGCATGCCCTTCCGAAACCTCGTTCGTCACATTGCGCTGTGCGCGCTGCTTTGCGCCGCGACCGCCGCGGAACGGACGACGGCGCGGCCGGAGGCGGTGCCTAATTCCTGGCCGCAATGGCGCGGTCCGCTTGCCAATGGCGTCTCACCCGAGGCCAACCCGCCGGTGGAATGGAGCGAGGCGAAGAACGTCCGCTGGAAGATCGCGCTGCCCGGTAAGGGACATTCCTCGCCCATTGTTTTCGGGGAGCTGGTAATCGTGATGGCGGCCACGCCCGTTGGCGAGGCGCAGAAACCGGTTTTCGACAGCGCGCCCGGAGTCCACGACAGCGTGCCGGTCACGCACCGGCACCAATACTCCGCCGTGGCCATCCGACGGACCGACGGCCGGGTGCTCTGGAAGACGGTCGTGCGGGAGGATTGGCCGCACGAGGGCGGACACACGACCGGCAGTCCCGCGTCGGGTTCACCGGTAACCGACGGCCAGTTCATCTACGCTAACTTCGGTTCGCGCGGACTCCACTGCCTCGACACCAACGGCGTGATCCGCTGGCAGAAGGACCTCGGCAAGATGCAGACGCTGCACGCCCACGGCGAAGGCAGTTCGCCGGTGCTTCACGGCGACACCCTGATCGTGAATTGGGACCATGAGGGCGAGTCGTTTCTCTACGCCTTCGACAAACGAACCGGGGCACAGCGCTGGAAGGTCGCCCGTGACGAGAAGACCTCGTGGTCCACGCCCTTGATCGTGGAACAGGACGGAAAAACCCAGGTCGTCGTGATCGCCACCAAGCGGGTGCGCGGCTATGACGTCGCGACCGGCGCGCTGCTGTGGGAATGCGCCGGCCTCACCGACAACGTGGTCGCCTCGCCGGTGAACTACGGCGGCCTCCTGATCGCGGGCAACAGCTACTACACCCAGGCGATGGTGGCCCTCCGCCTCGCCGGGGCCAAGGGCGACCTGACGGGCACGACCAACGTGGTTTGGAGCCTGAAGCGACTCACGCCCTACGTCTCGTCGCCGCTGCTTTACGACGACACGCTCTACCACCTCCGCCACAACCAGAACGTGCTGGTCCGGCTGGACCCGGCCACGGGCAAATTGCGTGGCGAACCGCTCCGGCTCGAAGGCATCCGCGACTTCATCTTCGCGTCGCCGGTCGGAGCGGCCGGGCGCATCTATGTGACGGGCCGCGACGGCACGACGGTGGTGCTCCGCCACGATCGCGACAACGCGACGCTCGCCGTCAACCATCTGGACGACAGCTTCAGCGCCTCCGCCGCCCTGGCGGACCGCGAACTCTACCTGCGCGGGGAGCGGTTCCTCTACTGCCTCGCCGAAAAATGAACGCCTGAGCGCGCGGGTTGTTTCCACGCGTGATCCCAAATTGCTTGTCGGACCAAGCGGGCTTCGGTTCCTTGTGCGCCGCCATGTTACTTTTCCCATCCATCCTGAGCTTGCTGGTCGGCGTCTCCGTGCTTGCTCGGGCCGGTGACTGGCCCCAATGGCGTGGGCCGCAGCGCAACGGCGTTTCCACCGAAACGGGCTGGGGTGACACCTGGCCCGGCGACGGTCCGCCCGTCGCCTGGAAGGCCAAGGTCGGGCTGGGGTATTCGTCCTTCGTGGTCGCTCAGGGCCGCGCCTACACGCTGGGCCACGCCGACGGCGCGGACACCGTGTTCTGCTTCGACGCCGATTCGGGCAAGCCGCTCTGGAAGCACTCCTACCCGGCGGAACTCGGCGACAAATACTTCGACGGCGGCACCACGGGCACGCCGACCGTGGACGGTGACCGCGTCTATTCCCTCAGCCGCTGGGGCGACCTCTTCTGCCTCGAGGCGACGACCGGCAAAGTGGTCTGGTCGAGGAACGTGCAGCAGGAAACCGGCGCCCGCGTCCCGGAATGGGGTTTCGGCGGCGCGCCGCTCGTGTCGGGCAAATTGCTCATCCTGAACGTCGGTGAGGCCGGCCTGGCGGTGGACAAGGCGACGGGGAACCTCGCCTGGAAATCGGCCCCGAAAGCCGCGGGTTACTCCACACCCCTGCCCGTGACCCACCACGGCGAGGAACTCGTGCTGCTGGCCTCGGGCCAGGCCTACGTCGCGGTGCACCCGGCCACGGGCAAGGAGGCCTGGCGCACGAAGTGGGTCACCCAATACGACGTCAACGCGACCGATCCCGTCGTCGACGGCGAGAGGATGTTCCTCTCCACCGGTTACGGCAAGGGCGGCGCCCTGTTCAAGTGGGCGGCCGGTGCCCCGGAACAGCTCGCCAAGGTGAAGGCGCTGCGCACGCAGATGAACACCGCGGTGCTTGTCGGTGGCCACCTCTACGGCGTGGACGGTGACACAACCGAGAAGGCGTCGCTCAAGTGCCTGGAGTTCGCGACGGGCGCCGAGAAGTGGGTCCAGCCCGGCTTCGGTTCCGGCGCCCTCATCGCAGCCGACGGCAAGCTCATTGCCCTGAGCGGTTCGGGCGAACTCCTGATCGCTCCGGCCGCCGCCACCGGCTGGGTCCCCACCACCCGCGCCCAGGTGCTCGGCGGCAAGTGCTGGACCGCACCCGTGCTCGCGAACGGCCGCCTGCTCTGCCGCAATTCCAAGGGCGACGTGGTGTGCCTTGATTTGCGGAAGAAGTGAGACTTCGCGGAAGTGCCGGTTGCGCGAGGCCGTCGGATTGAAATGATTACCGGCGGTGTCCGGTTCGTCGGGTGCCGTCGCCAGTCATGATTCCCGAATCTCCTTTTACTCGCCGTCGCTTCCTCCGGACCGGTGCCGCCGCTGCCTCGGCCTTCGCCGCCGCGCCCTTCGTGCTGACGGCCGAGCCGGGCCGGAAGTTCCGCACCGCGCTCATCGGTTCCGGTTGGTGGGGCCGGAACATCCTCAAGGAAGCCATCGCCAGCGGCCGGGTGAAGGTCGTCGCGCTCTGCGACGTTTACGCCAACGCCCGCGAGACCACCGCCGAGCAGGTCACTGACCTGAACGGCGACGAGCCGAAAACCTACAACGACTTCCGCGAACTGCTCGCCAAGGAGAAGCCCGAGATCGTCATCATCGCGACGCCCGACCACTGGCACGCGCTTCAGACCATCGCCGCGGTGAAGGCCGGTGCGCATGTGTTCGTGGAGAAACCCACCGGCCACACCGTGAACGAAAGCCGGGCCATGCTCCGCGCCGCGCGCGACAGCGGCCGCATCGTCCAGGTCGGCCTGCACCGTCGGATCGGCCCGCACCACGTCAGCGGGATGAATTTCCTCAAGTCCGGCGCGGTGGGCGATGTGGGCATGGTGCGGCTGTTCGCCCACGGCGGCGGCGGACGCGAGAAGCCGACTGCCAACAGCGAACCGCCCGAGGGCATGGACTGGGATCTCTGGTGTGGCCCGGCGCCGAAGCGGCCGTTCAACGGGCGCATCCATCCCGGCGGTTGGCGTAACTTCCTCGACTACGGCAACGGCCAGCTCGGCGACTGGGGTGTTCACTGGCTCGACCAAGTGCTCTGGTGGAGCGGCGAGAAGTATCCGAAACGCGTCTTCTCCGCCGCCGGCCGGCCGATCAGCGGTCCCGCTGTGCTCAATGACAAGGAGCAGACCACCGACGCGCCCGATCACCAGGTGGCGACGTATGAGTTCGAGCAGTTCACCTGCGTGTGGGAACACCGGCGCTTCGCCGAGAACAACGCCGAGAAACACCGCATCGGCGCCTACTTCTACGGCACCAAGGGCACGCTGCACATCGGCTGGCAGGACGGCTGGACGTTCTACCCGACCGACGACAACGCGAAGATCCTGCACGAAGATTCCCAGCTCCAGCAACCCGACGGCCACAACCTGAAGCTGCTCTGGGCGGACTTCCTCACCGCCATCGAAGGCGGCGCCAAGGGCGTCGCGAACATCGAGATCGCGCACCGCTCCTCGGTGCTGCCGCTGCTCGGCATGATCTCCTGGCGCACCGGCCGGAGCATCAGCTGGGACGGCGCCATCGAACAGATCGTCGGTGATCCCGAGGCGAACAAACTGCTCAGCCGGCCATATCGGGGCGAGTGGGTGTATCCGGCGGTGTGAGCGCCGTTCCGTCCGCAACCGCCCGGAGAACGAAACCAATGTCATTGCGAGCCACCCTCCTGATCGCGCTTGCGCTCGTCAGCACCCGCCCTGCCGATGCAGCGGGAGCGGATGCGGTCGGCCGTGACCTTGAACGCCGCTTCGCGGGCACGGTGCGGCCGTTCGTTGGCACCTACTGCCTGGATTGCCATAGTCAGGAGAAGCCCAAGGGAGACCTCGATCTCAGCCCTTACGTCAGCGCGGAGGGCGTCGCCCGGGACTTTCAGCGGTGGGAACTGGTCCTGGAGCGGCTTCAGGCCGGGGAGATGCCGCCGAAGAAGGCGAAGCAGCATCCGACCCCGCCCCAGAGCCGGGATGTTGTCGTGTGGATCCAAGAGCTTCGGAACCACGAAGCGAAACTGCACGCTGGCGATCCCGGACCGGTGCTGGCCCGGCGGCTGAGCAACGCCGAGTATGACCGCACCATCCGCGACCTGACCGGCGTAGACCTGCGGCCGACGAAGGAGTTTCCGGTCGATCCCGCCAACCAGGAGGGCTTCGACAACTCCGGCGAGTCGCTCGCCATGTCACCGGCGCTGCTGAAGAAGTATCTCGGCGCCGCCCGCGAGGTGAGCCAACACGCGGTGCTGACCTTGGACGGCATCAACTTCGCCAGCCATCCGATGATGGTCCACACCGACCGCGACAAATACGGGACCTTGCGAATCGTCGATTTCTACCGACGTCAGCCCACGGACTACGCGGACTATTTCGCAGCGGCGTGGCGTTACCGGAACCGCGTGGCTCTCGGCCAGCGGCGCGCCAGCCTGGCGGACATCGCCGCCGATTCGAAGGTCAGCCCGAAGTATCTGGCGACCGTGTGGGAGACGTTGAACGCGCAGGAGGAGGTCGGGCCGATCGCGAAGCTCCAGGGGCTTTGGCGGGCGCTGCCAGCTCCCAAGCGCGGACAGGCCAGCCCGGATGTGCGCCAAGGCTGCGTGGCGATGCGGGACTTTGTGATCGCACTTCGGGAGAAGATCCGGCCGGAGGTTCCTAACCTTTCCGCGCCCGGCCTGAATCCGAGCGCCCAAGCGCTGGTCCTCTGGAAGAATCGGGAATGGGCGGCCAACCGGCGGAAATGCGATCCCGCTCGCCTGCAAATCGACGGCGCCGTGGCACTGCCGGCCAAAAAGACAAACCAGGCCGCGAGCTACAACCAGGTGAAGGTGAAGAAGAAGGCGCCTGAGGCGGACCCGGACCTATTTGTTCCTTCGGCCCCCATTCTGCGCGCCCAGCACGAGGCGGCGTTCGCGCGTTTCGCGTCAGTTTTCCCGGACGCCTTCTATGTGAAGGAGCGGGGCCGTTCGTTTGTCGATCCCGAGGAGGAAAAGGCCAACGGCAACGTCGGGCGCCTGTTGAGCGCGGGGTTGCACAATCAGACCGGCTACTTCCGCGACGACGGGCCGCTGTATGACATGCTCCTCGACGAGGCGGGACGGCGTGAGCTCGACCGTCTGTGGGACGAGTTCAACGTGGTCGCCTCGGTGCCCCAGCGGATGCACCAGAGCCTGGTTTACTTCGAGCGGACCGACTCGCGCTTCCTCAGCGGCGCCGAGTTCGATTTCGCGCGCGCGGAGGACAAGGACTGCACGACCGAGGCGAAGGTGAAGAAGCTCGCGGAGCTCTACCACGCCAAGGCGGTGCGGGACGGCGCGAACGAACCGGCGCTCGGGGCGATCAAGGAACACTTCGAGCGCTCGTGGGCCGAGGTCAGCCGGATTGAGAAGCTGGCGCTCGAGGCGGAATCGAGACACCTCGAAGCGCTCGTCCGCTTCGCGCAAAGGGCCTACCGCCGTCCGCTGGTTCCGGCCGAGCACGATGACTTGCTGGCGTTCTATCGGACCTTGCGCGACCGGGACGGGCTGACGCACGACGATGCGGTCCGCGATTGCCTCGCGAGCGTGCTCATGTCGCCGCACTTCTGCTATCGCATCGACCTCGTGGAAGCGGCGGGCAAATCACAGCCGGGCTCCGGCGGGCGGCCGTCCCGTTCCGCGAAGACGAAATCCTCCGCACCTGCCGGATCGCTGCCATTGACGGACTACGCGCTGGCGAGCCGCCTCAGCTATTTCCTGTGGTCCAGCGCGCCGGACGAAGCGCTGCTGGCCCGCGCCGCCGCCGGCGACCTGCACCAACCGAAGGTCATCGCGGCCCAGGCGCGTCGGATGCTGAAAGACGACCGCGCCCGTGGTCTCGCGGAGGAGTTCGGCGGCCATTGGCTGGATTTCCGGCGCTTCGAGGAGCACAACGCCGTGGACCGCGCCCGCTTCCCGGCCTTCGACGACCCGTTGCGTCAGGCGATGTTCGAGGAGCCGGTCCGGTTCATCGAGGACGTCGTGCGCGCGGACCGACCCGTGCTGGACTTCCTCTACGCCAGCCACACGTTCGTGAACCCGGTGCTGGCGAAACATTACGGTCTCACCATCCCGCCGGTCGCCTCCAACCAATGGGTGCGGGTCGAGGATGCCCGCGCGGTCGGGCGAGGCGGGCTGTTGCCCATGTCCGTGTTCCTCACCGCCAATTCGCCGGGGCTGCGGACGAGTCCGGTGAAGCGCGGCAATTGGGTCGCCCGTCGTGTCCTTGGCGAACGCATCCCGCCGCCGCCGGCCACCGTCCCGGAACTTCCCGCCGACGAATCCAAGCTGGGCGAACTGACCTTGCGCGAGACTTTGGCGAAGCATCGCGCCGATGCGAGCTGTGCGTCCTGCCATGAGCGGTTCGATTCGCTCGGGCTGGTCTTCGAGGGCTTTGGTCCCATCGGCGAACTGCGGACTTTGGACCTCGGCGACCGGCCTGTGGACACGCGCGCAACGTTCCCCGGCGGCAGCGAAGGCAGCGGGGTCACCGGCTTGCGCGCGTATATCAAGGCGCACCGGCAGGAGGACTTCCTCGACAACCTTTGCCGCAAGCTGCTCGCCTACGCCTTGGGCCGGAGCCTGATCCTGTCCGACGAGATCACGGTGCGTGACATGCGGGCCAAACTCGCGGCCAATGGGCAGAAATCTGGCAGCCTCGTGGAAACCATCGTCACCAGCCCGCAGTTCCTGAACAAGAGGGGTCCCGAAGACCTCGCCACCCGGTAACACCTCATGAGCGATTCCAAAACGAACTCCCCTGCTGCCCGCCGCATCCGGCTTTCCCGACGCACGTTCCTCCGCGGCGTCGGCGTCACGATGGCGTTGCCGTGGCTGGAATCGACACCGGCGTGGGGCACAGAACCGCTTAAGAACGGGACGCCTACGGCGATGCCGAAGCGCTTCGCCGCGCTTTTCTGGGGCAACGGCGTGAACGGCAACCACTGGTGGGCGAAGGGATCCGGCGCGGGCATGGAGCTGAGCAAGAGCCTCCAGCCGATGGAGCCACTGAAGGCGAAGATGAACTTCATCGACGGCCTTTTCAACCGGTCCGCCGTCGGCGTGGGCATCCATCCCGGACAGACCGGCAACCTGCTTTCCGGCATGCCGCTGCTGAAGGGCGCGGTGCTCAAGGGCGGCATCAGCATGGACCAGGTGCTGGCGAACCACATCGGGCAGGACTCGGTCCAGCCCAGCATGGTGCTTGGCTGCGAGCAGCCCATCACCGGCTATCACGAGACGAATTTCTCGATGGCCTACAGCTCCCACATCTCGTGGCAGAGCGCGGATTCGCCGGTGCCGATGGAGGTCTATCCGTCGCTGGCCTTCGACAGCCTGTTCGAGAACCGCGGCAGCCGGCGCGCGCAAAGCATCTTGGACCGGGTGAAGGAGGACGCCTCCAGCTTGGGCCGCAAAGTCAGCGCCCACGACAAGGCCAAGCTGGACGAATATCTCACCAGCGTCCGCGAAGTGGAGAAGCGCATCGACCGGATGCGCGGCGACCAGGCCAAGGCCGTGGCGAACGCCCGGGGCAAGGACATCCCCGTCGTGATGATGAAGCGCCCTGACAATGGCCTGCCGGAGGACATCCGCGAGCACATGCGGCTGATGTGCGACATCACCGCGCTCGCCTTCCAGACCGACAAGACGCGGGTTGTATCGCTGCTGCTCTGCCGCGATCTCTCCGGCCTGTTCTATCCGTTCCTCGACGTCCGCAAGTCGCACCACTCCGCGTCCCACGACGACCTGTCGGACGATTTCGAGCGCGTCACGCGCTTCTACTGCAGCCAGCTCGCCTACCTCGCGGGCCGGCTCGAAGCCATGCCCGAGGGCGAAGGCACGGTGCTGGACAATTCGTGTCTGCTGCTGCTCTCGAACATGTGGTCCGGCAACCGCCACGACAGCACGCGCCTGCCGCTGCTGACCGTCGGTGGTTTGGGCGGCGCCTTGCAGACCGGCCGCGTGCTCAACTACCTCGACAAGGGCGATGAGAACCGCAAGGTCTGCAGCCTGTATCTCTCCCTGATGGAGAAGATGGGCGTGAAGCTCGACCTCTTCGGCGACGCCGATGCGCCGCTCGCGGGAATCTGAGCCGACTCAGGCCGCTGCTACGGACAAGCGGAGGCCCAACGGCTTCAGGATTTCGCCAAGCGTTTCCAACGTCGGGTTGCCTTGCTTCGACAGCACCTTGTAGAGACTCTGGCGCTGGAGCGACACCTTGTCGGCCAAGGCGCCCACGCCGCCGCGGGCATCCACCACGTCTTTGAGCGCGATCATCAGCGCCTTGCGGTCTTTCAACGCAATCACCTCGTCGAGGTAATGGGCGGCGAATTCAGGGTCCTGCAGTTCCTTCAGCAGGTCTTCACGGTAGTCACGAAGCTTCATTTGCCGGCGTCCTCTGCGCTTTGCTTCGGTCTGAAAACAGTTCAGTTCCGGTAGATGTCAGAGCGATGCCCGGCGTCGAGCACCAGCACCAGGAGCACCTGGTCGCGGATTTCGTATATGATCCGGTAATCGCCGACTCGGATGCGATAGCGGCCGGTCTTGCCAGCCAGCTTGGTGCAGCCCGAAGGGCGGGGCGTGTGCGCGAGGGCATCAATCGCCTTCTCGAAACGCAGGCGCAGCGCCTCGTCCCGCAGCGCCGCCAGCCATTTCAGGACGCCACGTTCGACGCGGACTTCGTAGCGCCCGGTCGGCGCAGACCTTTCTTTGCTTCCGTCCATGGGATGAAGTCGCCGCGTTTTAGGGCGAGGTCGGCCGCCGCATTGTCGAGGCGCTCCTCCGCGCTCTGAAGCTCACCCACCACGAAACGAAAGACACGGACCTGCTCCCGTTTGGGCAACCGTTTGATTTCAGCAATCACGTTGGATGCGCTCATGGGAGTGAGGTAGCCGACGGCCGTCAGGTAGGCGAGGGCGAATTCTTTGCCTTACGGCACCTTCGCGCCTTCACTCAGCGTCCTGCGGCGATACACCTTGTCGCTGCTGCACGCGTAGAGCCAGGCGCGGCCGGGGCCGGCGAAGGCGCAGCTCACGGTGCCCTTTTCCTGCGGGCGCGACACGATGCCGCCCATGCGGCCGTTGGCGTCGAACATCTGGATGCCCAGGTGGCTGGTGATCCACCAGCGGCTCTGGGCGTCGGAGATCATGCCGTCGCCGCCGGAGTCGGCTTTCCCGACGGGCGCACGGAGTTCCATGTTCTTCTCGCCGCCCTTCAGGCTGCCGTCCGTGGCGATCAGGAAACTCCACGCGTTGGTGCCACCGTATTCGCTGACGACGAGCATCCGCTGGTCGGGGCTGAGCGCGATGCCGTTGGGCTTGTTGATGCCGCCCGCAGCGACGGGCGGACGCGACATATTGCGGGCCGAAGTGGGCACCTTCACGACGGCGCCAGCCCCGGTGTCGGTGAAGTAGATGAAGCCGTCTTTGGACACAACGAGGTCGTTGGGCTGCACGTCGCTGGCGACGGTCTCGATGGCCTTGGTTGCGGGATCGATCACGATGATCTTCTTCGCGCTGTTGGTGCCCTGGCCCTGCGTGGCCGCATAGAGCTTGCCGTCGGCGCCGAATTTCAGGCCGCTGATCTTTGGACCGTTTTCCAGCCAGGCGACGGCTTTGGTTTCGTTGGCGGCGACGCGATAGACGATGCCTTTGGGCAGATCGCTGAAGTAGAAGTTGCCCTCGGCATCGCCGCACGCGGCGTCAGTGAAGCCGTAGCCTTCGCCGATGAGTTCCCAATCGCCGGGTTTGCCTCCGTCGGCGAGAACCTTGGAGAGCGCCTCGTCGCCGCCGAGGTTGTCCTTGGTGACCGGCTTCGGCAGCTCCGCGAGCGCGGGTCGCCAGAGCCAGCGGAGCGTGTCGGGCAGGATCGCGCCGCCGTGCTGGCCACTGTGGCTGCCGGTGCCGAAGACGAACTGGAAGTCGTAGCCCATGAACGCGAGCGCGCTGGCCATCTCCTGGTTTGCCAGCGGCCAGTTGCCGTGGAGATTGTTCAGGTCTTTGGCGCCGTCCTGGAGGAACACGCGGATGGGCTTCCGCTCGGTCTTCCGAATCCACGCAGGATAGTTGTGGCCGCCGCGGATGTTGGTGTAGCTGCCGATCTGCGAGAGCACCTTGCGGAACTGGTCGGGTCGCTCCCACGCGACAGTGAAGGCGCAGATGGCGCCGCTGCTCATGCCGGCGATGGCGCGCAGTTCGGGATTGTCGGTCAGCTTCACGCCAAACTTCTGCACGGTGAACGGCAGCAGCTCATCCAGCAGGAACTTGGAGAAGGCGTTGCCCAACGAATCGTATTCGAAGCTCCGGTTGCTGCGGTTGTTCGCGCCGGCGGCGGGCGAATCGGCGGCGGTTCGGACACCCGGATTCACGAACACGGCGATGGTCACCGGCATCTCCCCCTTCGCGATCAGGTTGTCGAAGACGATGGGCACGCGCTGGCCGCCGGTCTCACTCACGTAGCCGCCGCCGTCGGTGAAGACCATGAGTGCGGCGGGCTTGGTTCCGTCGTATTGGGCGGGGATGTAGATCCAGCAGTCGCGCTCGGTTTCGGGATAGACCTTGGATGCGTTGAAGGAGAACTTCTCGACCCGACCCTTCGGCACGCCGGGCGCGCGTTCGTTGGATTCGGGCCCGAGCCGGTAGTCTTGGCCCAAGACGGGGAGGGCGGCGACCAGGCAGAGCGAAGCACAAAGCACACGCAGGGACATCATGGGCGGGAGCTTGCGGAAGCGGAGCCCCGCGGCAAGGCGCGAAAGCGGCGGACCGCCACCGGACCGATGGCTTTCCCGTTCGCCGGGCTTCCCTTGGTCCGGCAGGTCGTGCCACGGTCCGCCGTCCCATGAATCCCACGGATTGGAAGCTCATCGTGCTCGCCCTGGCCGCCATCGGCGTGCTCGTGCTGCTCGTCACCAAGCTCAAGGTCAACGCCTTCATCTCGCTGATCGTCGCGTCGCTGCTCGTGGGCGGCGGGGCCGTGCTGATGGAGATCCCGTTCAAGGACGCGACCGGCAAGGTTGCGCCCTACACGATGCTCGGGGTCGCGAAGTCCATCCAGGACGGCCTCGGGGCGACCTTGGGCGGCATTGCCGCGGTCCTCGGGCTCGGCGCGATGCTCGGCAAATTGCTGGCCGAATCCGGCGGCGCCGGAGTGCTCGCGAAACGTTTCGCGGCGATGTTCGGTCCGAAGCACATCCAGTGGTGCATCATGGCCCTCGCGCTGGCGGTCGGGCTGACCACGTGGTTCGCCGTGGGGTTGGTGCTGCTGCTGCCGATCTTGCTCACGCTCACGCACGAGACGAAGCAGCCGTTCCTCAAGCTCACGCTGCCACTGCTCGCCTGCCTCTCGGTGATGCACGGCGTCATGCCGCCGCATCCGGGACCGGTCGTGGCGGTGGAAGCGCTCAAGGCCAACATGGGTTTGGTGCTTTTCTGGGGCTTCATCATCGGTATCCCGACGGCGGCAGTGGCCGGACCGATCTTCGCCCGCATCGCGGTGAAGCGGGTCGTGGCGAACCCGCCCGCGGTGGCCCTCAACGCCACGCGAGATCCCAGCCTCCGCGCGCCGGGCTTCGGCCTGACGATGCTGTCCATCCTGCTCCCGGTGGTGCTGATGCTCATCGCGACGCTGGCCGAACTGACCCTGCCCAAGGGGAACCACACCCGCGAGGTCGCCTCGTTCATCGGCAACCCGAGCATCGCGCTGCTCGTCTCCGTGGTGTTCGCCACCTGGTCGTTGGGAACGAACTGCGGTTACAAACTCCCGCAGCTGCTGAAATTCACGGAATCCAGCGTCGGCGCCATTGGCATGACGATCTTGGTGGTCGGCGGCGGCGGCGGCTTCGCCCGGGTGCTGCGCGACAGCGGCGTGGCGGATTCCATCGGACGCGTCGCGGAGATGGCCCACCTGCCGCCGCTGCTTTACGGTTGGCTGATCTCGGCGTTCATCCGCGTGGCGACGGGTTCGGCCACGGTGTCCATTGTCACGGCCTCGGGCCTGCTTGTCCCGGTGCTGGCGGCGCATCCTGAACTTAACCCACACCAGGTGGCGCTGATCATCTGTGCCATCGGCTGCGGGTCGCTCTTCCTCTCGCACCTCAATGACGCCGGCTTCTGGATCGTGAAGGATTGCCTCGGGCTCACCGTCGGCCAGACCCTCCGCACCTGGACGGTTTGCGAAACCATCGTGGGCATCGCTGGAATGCTGTTCTCGCTCGCGGCCTTCTACGCCGTGGGCTCGCTGGGCAAGATGTGAACCGACGTTCCTTCACCGGGCAATGCCCGTGAGTTCCCGGGAAGCTTGCCCCCACGGGTGTGGCCGGCCCATGTTTTCGGCATGAGCAATGCCGCCCCCGCCTGTCTGACCGCGACCGAAGCCCTGTCCGTGTTGCGCAACGGCATGCGCGTCTTCATCGGATCGGGCTGTGCCGCCCCGAGCCTGCTGATTGAGGCGCTCGCAGCGCGCGCGCCCGAGGTTTACGACGTCGAAGTCCTGCACATTCTGACTCACGGGCCGGCGCCCTACGCCCGGCGTGACCTGCTGGAACACGTCCGCCAGAACTCCTTCTTCATCGGGGGCAATGTCCGCCCGGCGGTTCACGAAGGGGTTGCCGACTATACGCCGATCTTCCTGTCGGAGATTCCACGCCTGTTCCGCGAACGCCGAATGCACCTCGACGTGGCCCTGGTCCAGGTGAGCCCGCCGGACCGTCACGGGTTCTGCAGCTTCGGGGTCTCGGTGGATGTCGTTAAGGCGGCCGTGGAATCGGCGGACCATGTGATTGCCGAGGTGAATCCGGCGATGCCGCGGACCCTGGGTGACAGCTTCGTGCACGTGAGCCAGCTCGACGCGATGGTGTTGAGCGACCGGCCGCTGTTCGAATTCCCGATGGAGGAGATCACTCCGGAAGCCGACCGGATCGCCGAGTTCATCGAGACGCTGGTGCCGGACGGCGCGACGCTGCAGACCGGCATCGGGGCGATCCCCAGCGCCGTGTTGGCCCGCCTGGGGCACAAGCGGGACCTCGGGATGCACACGGAAATGCTGACCGAGGCGGCGCTGCCCCTGATCGAGGCCGGCGTGCTGAACGGCCGGCGCAAAACCCTGCTGCCGGGCAAGGTGGTCACCAGTTTCTGCTTCGGGAACCGCCGCTTCTACGACTACATCCACGACAATCCCGCGTTCGAGTTCCGGCCGACGGAGTTTACCAACGATCCGTTCCAGATCGCCCGCAACCGCAACATGGTCGCGATCAGTTCCGCCATCGAGGTGGATCTCACCGGGCAGGTCTGCGCCGACTCCATCGGCGGGAAATTTTACTCCGGCTTTGGCGGGCAGGTGGACTTCATCCGCGGCGCCGCGCGTGCCGAGGGTGGCAAGCCCATCATCGCCCTGCCTTCGACCACAAAGAATGGCGAGATCACCCGGATTGTGCCCTGGCTCCAGACCGGAGCGGGGGTGGTGACCACCCGGGCCGACGTGCATTTCGTGGTGACGGAATACGGCATTGCCTCGCTGCACGGCAAAACCGTCCGGGAACGGGCGTTGGCACTGATCCACATCGCGCACCCAAAATTCCGCGAACAGCTCCTCAAGGAAGCGCGCGACGCGAAGCTCGTCAGTCCCACCCAGATCGCCCTGCCGCCCGGCTTGCAGCCCTATCCCAAGAAATTTGAGGTGGAACACGAGAGTGCGAGCGGGCTGAAGATCCACGTCCGCCCGATCCGGCCTTCCGACGAGCGCCTGCTCAAGGAGCTCTTCTATTCGCATTCGCCCTCCACGATTTACCAGCGCTACTTCACCCAACTGAAACACCTGCCACCCGAGGCGGTGCAGCGCATGGTGACGCTGGATTACCAGACCAACATGGCGTTGGTGGCCGAGATTCCGTGGGAAGGCCGCAAGCGGCTGATCGCTGTGGCCCGCTACTCCCGGGACGCCGCAACCAATTGGGCCGAAGTCGCCGTCGTGGTGCAGGAAGACTTCCGGAAACACGGGCTGGCGACGTTCCTGTTGCGGCACCTGGCCAAGGTGGCGCTGGAACAGGGCATCGTGGGATTCCGCGCGGATGTGCTGCCGGGAAACCTCGCGATGCTGCACACCTTCCAGAAGCTCGCCGAGCCGCTGGAGAGTCATTCGGAAAGCGGTGTGATCGCGGTGAAGTTCCTGCTCCGCGACGTGAAACACCAGAAGCGGGACTAAGTGGCCGGGACGCGCCCGGGGATTTTCATCGGCCCGGACGACTCTGCTGGCTAGGCTGATTTCAATGTCCCGGCGCGCCCTGCTTATCCGCAATCCCGCTTCCGGCGGTGCGCGGTCGCAGCAAGCCCGGCTGGACCGCTTTGTTGACCGCCTGCGCGAGGCGGGAGTCGGGACTTTGGTCCGGATGACCGAACGGAGGGGGCATGCGGTGGACCTCGCCGCCAACCATGCCGGCGCCTTCGATCTGGTCATTGCCGCCGGGGGCGATGGGACGGTTCATGAAGTGGCCAGCGGCCTGCTGAAGTCGGGGACGGCGACCCCGCTGGCGCTCGCCCCCTTTGGTTCCGGCAATGACATCGCCCATCTCGCCGGCGTCGGAGACGACGCGGCGGCCGTTCAGGCGATTGCCCGCCCTGAACCGGTTGCGTTCGACACCATCGAGGTGAGCTGGCGGGAAGGTGAGGCTTCGCACCGCCGCCATGCGCTTCTGTTTGGCGGCACCGCCTTCGCCAGCGAACTGCTGCGGCAGACCACGCCCGCCATCGTCCGGCTCTTCGGCGGGAGGCTGTCTTACGCCATCGGATTCTTCCGCGCCCTCGGGACCTTTCGTGCGCCGACGCTCCGGGTGCGGACCGCCGAAGGCGAGTGGGTGCAGCCCCACGGGGTGCTCGCACTCGCCGGCAATTCGCCGCACGCCGGCGGGCGTCTGATGCAGATTGGCCCGGGCGCCTCGCTGACCGACGGACTGTTGGAGTTCACGCTGATCGAGGCCGTGGGGCGGTGGGAGCTGGCGTTGCAGTTCGGTCGCTTGGTCAGGGGAACCCACGTGCAGCATCCCAAGGTCCGCTATTTTCGCGGGCAGTGGCTGGAAATTGACGCCGATCCGCCGCAGCCGCTCGCCCTGGACGGGGAAGTGATCGGGATGACGCCGGCCCGCTTTGAAGTTCGGCCGCGGTCGTTGCAGGTGCTGGTCGCGAAAACCTTCCCGGTCGGGTGATCCGCGGGCCAGGCGGTTTCAGAAGGCGCGCCGGCGGAGTTGGTCCAGATGATCGAGGCCGGTCATGATCGTTTGGAACGGCAGGCCGAAGTCGATCAGGCACGCGATTTCGTCCACGCCCACGGCGGCGACGGCCTCAACCATCTTGGCGCAGGTCTCCAACGAGCCCATGAGGCCGGTCCGCTGGTAGTAGCGCTCAAAGGCATATTCCAGCATGTCGCTGCGCCGCCGCGGGGTCATGTCCTTCAGGCGGGCGTCGCCGACCTGCCAAAGGTCGGCGCTGCTCTCGAGATAGCGCTTGAAGGGTTCGCGCACGGTCTCCTTCACGGCCGCCTCGTCAGGGCCGACAAAGGTGTGCAGCATGAGGGTCACCTTTCCCGGACCGGCGTGTCCGGCGGCGGCCCGGGCGGCGCGATAGGCCGCGATCTTGGGCGCGAGTTCCTCGATCCTCTGGAACAGGAGCGCCGTGAGGACGTTGAAACCCCAGCCGCCGGTTTCGCTGAAGCGTTCGGCGCCGCCGGAACAGGTGAACCAGATTTCGAGATGCTCCTGCACGGGCAGCGGATGAACCGTCACCTGGGTCGCCTCGCCGTTCCCGGTGGTGACTTCGAACGGCTGCCCGGTCCACATCCGGCGGACGTCGCGGATGCCGTCGAGCGTGAGCTGTTTCCGGTGGGCGTAATTCTGGGGGGCGAGCGCGAAGTCGTTCGGGTTCCAGCCGATGGCGAACGACAGGTCCACCCGGCCGTTGGAAAGGTTGTCCACCACCGACCATTCCTCGGCGACGCGGATCGGGTTGTGCAGGGGCATGACCACGCTGCCGGCGCGGATGCGGATCTGCTTCGTCGATTCGGCGAGCACCACGGCGGCGAGCGCCGGGTTCGGAAACAGCCCGCCGAACGCGTGAAAGTGCCGCTCGGGAATCCAGACCGCCTCGAAGCCGCGCTCGTCGGCGAACCGCGTGGAGGCGCGGAACAGCTCAAACTTGCCGCGCTCGAATTCGGCGGACTGGCTGGCGAAGAACAGGAGGCTGAACGAGGGCCACTTCATGCGCTGGGAAAACCTTGGACCAAGAACCTGGAACTTTGAACTCCGAACGAAGGCCGGCGTCGCTGCTTCTGACTTTGCAGGGGCGACGATGCCACCGGTTTGGCCGAACGCTTCATGCCTCTTTCCAGCGGCGGTGTCCCCACATGTATTGTTCCGGATGGCGGCGGATCAGGTTCTCCAGCTCCCGCGTGAGCGCCTGGGTGAACTCCAATGCATCACTGTCGCGGTCGCCCGTGCGGGGCGCGGTCACGGGACCGACGGCGTGAACCTCGAACTTCATGACGCCCGTCCGGATGGCGACGGCGAAGAACAGCGGGGCGCGCGTGGTGAAATGCATCATCGCCACCGCCTTGCTGGTCCACGCGGGCCGGCCGAGAAAGTCCACGCGGACGCGCCCGTCGTAAACGTGCTGGTCGATCATCAGAGTAACCATCTCGCCCCGGGTCAGCGCCTGCATGAACCGCATCGGGCTGCGCTCGTTGCGCGAGACCATGTGCATGCGGCCCTCGTTCCGGCTGGCATTGACCACGCGGTCCAGCTCCGGGTTGTTGAAGGGCCGGTAGACCACGAACATCGGCTTCATCATCGACGCGGCGTAGGCGGCGATCTCCCAGTTGCCGAGGTGCGCGCTGGCCAGCAGCAGACCTTGCTTGGGGTCGGCCAGCAGGCGTTCGACTTCGGGCGAAAGCTTCAGCGTGACGAATTCGCGCCAGTTGTCGGGCGTGATCCGGCTGCGGGCGGCCAGCGATTCCGCGATCATCAGGGCAAAGGAGACGAAGGACGCCTTGGCGAGGGAGCGGGCTTCCTCCGGCGACTTGGCCACGCCCGAGAGGAGCAGGTTTTCAATCGAGGTGCGCCGCCGCTTGCCCCACCCGGCAAAGACGAGTCCGGCCAGGAACCGGGTCACGCCAAACAGGACCCCGAGCGGCAGGGTGCCGAGCAGTCTGAGCACCGCCGTGGCCAGCAGTGCGACCGCCTTCTGCCAAAGCTTTTTGAGTCCGCTCACTGCGGCAGCCGGGCGTGCAGGTAGTTCACGAGGTCGCCCACGGTGGTCATGCCCACGAGGTCGGCCATCTGCGTCTGGATCTGGAAGCGGTCCTCGATGTCGTAGATGAAATCGAGGATCGACAGCGAATCGAACCCGATCTGGTCGATCCGCGTGTCCAACGTGAGGCCGGCCGGGTCAGCCTGGATCTGCTTGTGGCGCTGAAGAAGTTCCTTCAGGCCGGTCAGGATGTCGTCATGCGTCATTGTCAGGACCATGAAAACGGGTGGGGGCCGGGAACACAACGCTGGGGTTGGCGGAGTCGGGCAGTGGCTGGCTTAACGCAATCACGGCTTTTCCGAATGGCCGGTGTTCAGGCATCGTCGGCACCATCGTGTCAGGAACCGAGCCATCTTGTTACAGCGGTCTTCAGTTGATCCTTGCCGTCTTGGTGGTCGGATCCTCGGTCGTTGGAACCGCGCAGGCGGCCGGCGCCGATGACGCCAAGCTGGCCTTCTTCGAGCAGCGCATCCGGCCAGTGCTGGTCGAGCACTGTTACGAATGCCACAGCGCGGAGAGCAAAAAGCTCAAGGGCGGACTGCGCCTCGACACGAAGGCGGCCGTGTTGCTCGGCGGCGACACGAAGGCCGCGCTCGTTCCCGGCGATGCCAGCCGAAGCCTGCTCATCGAGTCGGTCGGCTACGCCAATCGCGATCTGCAAATGCCGCCCAAGGGCCGATTGCCCGATGCGGTCATAGCCGACCTGACGCAATGGGTGAACGACGGCGCCATCGACCCGCGCGATGAGAAGTCAGTCAGCAAGACCACCTCGCTTGTGTCCACAGGCCAGGTCCACTGGGCTTTTCAACCGATCCGCACCACCGAACCGCCGAAGAAGTCCTCGTTGTTCTCGCGCCGCGTCCATCCCATCGACTCGTTCGTCGCGGCCAAGCTGAAGGAAAAGAATCTGTCGCCCGCTCCGATCGCGGATCGGCGGACGTTGATCCGGCGTGCAGCCTACGACCTGACGGGCCTGCCACCGACGCCTGAGGAGATTGAAACCTTCCTCAAGGATCCGGCGAAGGACGCCTTCGAGCGGATGATCGATCGTCTGCTGGCCTCGCCCCGTTATGGCGAACGATGGGGCCGCTGGTGGCTGGATGTCGCGCGCTACGCCGACTCGAACGGTCAGGACGAGAACAAGGTCATGGCCAATGCCTGGCGGTATCGCGATCGGGTGATCCGCTCGTTCAACGCCAACCAGCCTTTCGACGCCTTCATCACCGAGCAGCTCGCCGGCGATCTCCTCCCCACGAACGGCGTCAGCGAACAGGCCGTTTTCGATCGATGGACCGCCACGGGCCTGTTGGTGATGGGACCGAAGATGCTGGCCGAGCAGGACAAGCCCAAGCTCGTCATGGACCTCGTCGATGAACAGATCGACGTCGTGAGCCGGGCGTTTCTCGGGCTGACCGTCGGCTGCGCACGCTGCCACGACCACAAGTTCGATCCAATCCCGGCGCGGGATTATTACGCGCTGGCCGGCATTTTCCGGAGCACGAAG
>JAYUSF010000357.1:0-31557 GCA_043755815.1 Verrucomicrobiota bacterium | reverse complement strand
TCGCGGCCAAGGTGAAGTCGCTGAATCTCGCCCCGCCGCGCGTCCTGCTGAACACCCACTGGCATGGGGACCACACGGGCGGCAACGCTTTTTTCCGGCGAGAAGGGCGCAAACATTATCGCGAGCGCCCATGTCCGGAAGCGGTTGGCCGAGAAGTCCGACGCCAAACCCGCCGAATTGCCGGTCATCACTTACGAGCAGGGTGCCTCCATCCATTTCAACGGCGGGGAAATCCGCGTCATTGCCCTGCGCCCGGGCCATACGGACGGCGACAGAATTGTCGGGTTCACGGGGGCCAACGTCGTCCACATGGGCGACCCGTTCTTTGCCGGAAAGTTTCCCTTCATCAACCTCGGCAGCGGCGGCGACGTCGCCGGCTACGCGGCCAACATCGAGCAGGCGCTCGTGCTGATTCCGGCCGACGCGAAGGTGATTCCCGGCCATGGCCCGCTGGCGACGGTGGACGACCTGAAAAAGTTCCACGCTATGCTGGTGGAGACTACCGGCGTCGTGAAACGGGCGATTGCCGCCGGCAAATCACTGGAGCAGGTGAAGGCCGCCGGCCTGCCGAAACATTGGCAAGACTGGGGGCACCGGGTTCATCAACGCTGGCCGCTGGTGGGAGATCTGTTAGAACAGCCTGTCGAAGTATTAGGCCTGCCGGCGCAGGTCTGCTTCTCGCTAGGCCCGAAAGAGCGATCGCAGGACCGAATCCGTTCGGTCCTTTGGCTCCGGGACATGGTAAAGCGCCTCCGGGGGTTGTTTGTCTCGCAGCAGCTTCCCGACCAGTTCGGCACCCCCAAGGACGTCTCCGGTTCCAAGATAGCGCAAAACCTCCATGTGACCGTCGAGGAAGACGTGAATCTCGGTCCGCTCGTCCACCAGTCTTACGGTGACCGTCACCGAGTCGGGGCGCTGCCGCGAGAGGGTGTATTGGTTCCGCCCTTCGTCGAGGCGTTTGAGCAGTCCGAACAGCGGATGGCACTGGTCACCCGGCGCTTGGCTGGGGGAGATGCCATTGGGCATGGAAAGGCTTTCGCTCATTCAACAGGGGGGAGGGTTAGGAAATGTTTAAGCCCGCCTGCCTCCATGTCGAGCAGGAACTCGTTGCCGGAGCGGCCCGGACTCGGAAGTGGAAAGGTGGCGGCGTCTGTTGCCTCAACCGCAATAAGGAGGAAGGGCGAGGGCGGCATGCACGGTGGATTGCCCTTTAGGATACACCCGGCCAAGGCCAGTCGGCACCGAAGTTCTATGGCCGGATTAAACAGGGTGAACCACCGCGAACATTCCTGACGTAGTCTTAGCAACAGTCTTACTTTGGGTGGCTAACGTCGCTAACCGTTGCGGTAGAAGGTGGTGCCAGAGGGGAGAATCGAACTCCCGACCAAGGGCTTATGAGTCCCCTGCTCTACCGCTGAGCTACCCTGGCACGATAAGCGGGCGGATAAATAGATACCCCCGGCAGACCGGGCAAGCGGTTTCTCCCGCAGAGAATTCGCACCGGTCATTGCGTAGCCTGCCGGCAGGTGATTAAGTCCGGGGCTCACAAGGCCATGGCCACCAAAATCAAGTTCGGGACTGACGGCTGGCGCGCCGTCATCGCAGAGGATTTCACCTTCGCCAACGTGGACCGGGTCACGCAGGCGGCCGCCGACTACTGGAAGCAGCATCCGGTCGAGGGCACGGAAAAGCGCGCCGTCGTCGGCTACGACCGGCGGTTTCTTTCCGACCGCTTTGCCCGCCGCGTGGCCGAAGTGCTGGCCGGCAATGGATTCCTCGTGACGCTGGCGGATGCGCCGACCCCCACACCGGCGGTCTCCCTGGCCGTCAAGACCCAGAAGGCGATCGGCGGCGTGATGATCACCGCCAGCCACAATCCGCCCGAGTTCAACGGCTTCAAGCTCAAGGCCTGGTATGGCGGGTCCGCCGATCCCTCGATCTGCGCGGCGACGGAGGAATTGCTCGACACGTCGGTGGTAAAATGGACGTCGTTTGAGCACGCGGTGAAGGGCAGGCAGATCGCCATGAAGGACCTCCGGGCGCCCCATTACGCGGCGTGCAAGAAGCTGGTGAACTTCGACCTGATTGCGAAGTCCAAGCTCAAGTTCGCCCACGAGGCACTTTACGGTGTCGGCGCCGGCTGCTTCGAGGAACTGCTCGCGGGCACGACCTGCAAGGTCACGACGCTGAACGGCGAGCATAACCCGCTCTTCGGCGGCCTCAATCCCGAGCCCATCGCCAAGAACTACGTCAAGTCTGCCGCCTGGCTGGCGAAGAATCCGCACGATCTCTGCCTGGTCACCGACGGCGACGCTGACCGCGTGGGCGGCATGATGGGTGACGGTGGCGTGCTCACTACGCACCAGATCATCTGCCTGCTGCTGCGGCACTACGTGGTCAACCGCAAACAGACCGGCCGCGTGATCAAGGCACTCACCACGAGCACGATGGTGGACCGCATGTGCGCGAAATACGGCCTGCCCCTCATCGAAACCGGCGTCGGCTTCAAATACATCGCGGCCGAGATGATCAAGGGCGACGTGCTGCTGGGCTTTGAGGAAAGCGGTGGCATCGGTTTCCCCGGGCACATTCCGGAGCGCGACGGCATCCTCGCCGGCCTGATGCTGTTGGAACTGCTCGCCACCGAGAAGAAGCCGTTGGCGAAGCTGGTTGCGGAGCTGGCGAAGGAGTTCGGCCCGCACTGCTACGCACGCCTCGACACGGCGTTTCCCATCGAGAAACGGATTTCGCTGACGGAGTTCTGCAAACTCAATCCGCCGGCGAAGCTGCTGAAATCGCCGCTAAAAGCGGTGAAGTCCTATGACGGCGTGAAGTTCATCGCCGAGGATGGCTCGTGGCTGATGCTGCGGAGTTCCGGCACGGAACCGATCCTGCGCATCTACGCCGAAGCCAAGACCGACGCCGACGCGGAGAAGCTGCTCCAGCACGGCGTGAAGTTGACGAAGCAGGTTTGATATTTGAGCGCGGCTCGCTGGGCCGCGTGCGCCGGAAGACTCAGCGAGTTGCGTTCCCGAATCCGGCATCCCGCAGGGCAGGGAAGTCCCGCCGCCATTCGGCGACGACCTCAGGATGCAGACCCGCGGTGATCAAGGTTTCGCGCTGGCCCGCGTCGGCGATGATGATGCCGTGCGGGTCCACGACCACGCTGCGTCCGCTGTAGGTTGCCTGCGGGTCTTGCCCGACACGGTTCACGCCGACGACGTAGGCTTGGTTCTCGATCGCCCGTGACTGAAGCAGGGTGAGCCAATGACGGTCCCGGCGGGCCGGCCACGCGGCGATGACGGCAAGGAGGTCTGCGCCTTGGGCGACCGCGCGGCGGAAAAGTTCCGGGAAACGCAGATCGTAGCAGACGAAGGGTGCCACGGTGAAACCGTTCCAGGGGAAGGTGATGGTGACGTTTCCCGGCGAATGGACGGCCGCCTCACCGCCAGGCGAGAACACACGTTGCTTGGCGTAGCGGGCCAGCAGTGTCCCGTCAGGTCCGAACGCGACCGCCTCGTTGTGGACGAATCCGGCGGCATCACGGGCAATGGCGCCGCCCAGGACCGTGACTTCGAATTCGTCGGCCAAACGCGCCAGAAACGCTTCGTCCTCGTGCGCCGCCGACTGGCAGGTGACCGCGACGTTGTAGCTGAACCCGGTGCTGAACATTTCCGGCAGCACCACCAGAGAACCCGGCGCGGGCGGTTCCGCGGCGAGCAGCTCCAGCACGCGGGCGAAGTTGCGGGACTTGTCCTCCCACACGCAGTCGAGTTGAACGGCGACGATGTTCATTGGTGTTTCACCGGGCGAAGTGAAGCGATTGGAAGGTCCGGCAATTTTGGCATCCCCGTCAGCCTCGAACTGCGACGAAGTAGGAAGCCTGAGGTTAGCGCCCGCTGCATTTTGTCGGATACCGCCGGCACCCACCCTTTCGTTCCGCACCAATTGCGCGTTTCTCTGAGTTGAGTTCCGGCAGCACCTCAGGCGCGAGCGGAGTGCGATTTGATGCGCCCGTCTTGAAGCAGCAGGAGGAGGTCGGCGAGGCGTTCCGCCTCGGCCTGGTTGTGGGTGATGTGCAGGACCGTGACGCCGGTGTGTTCGCAGACGGTTTCGAGCACCGAACCGATCTCGGACCGACTCTCGTCGTCGAGCGCGCTCAACGGCTCGTCCAGGCAAAGGATGCGCGGCTGGAAGGAAAGCGCGCGTCCCAGCGCAACGCGTTGAGTCTCGCCGCCGCTGAGGCCGTGGGGCAGGCGGTCAAGCAACGGAATGAGTCCGAGCCAGCGGGCAAGTTCGAGGACGCGCGCGGCGATGCGTTCGCGCGGCCAGCGGCGGACGAGTAGGGCGAATTCCAGATGTCCGCGCACGGTGAGGTGTTGGAAGAGCGCGGCGTCCTGCGGGACAAATCCGACACCGCGATCCGCCGGGGGCAGGGCGGTGACATCGGTTTCTCCCAGCAGAATCCTGCCGCCCACGATGGAACGGAGTCCGCAGATGGCTTCGAGCAGCGTGGTCTTGCCCGAGCCGGTGCGGCCCATGAGGACGGCGTAGGCGCCCGCCGGCACGGACAACGACAGGTCGCTGAGCTGGAAGCTGCCGACGCGCACGCTGACCTGTTCCAGGTGGATCATTTAGGCGGGGCGGTTGAAGGAGCTTTCCGAACCCTTCGTGCGGATGAGCAGCAGCACCAGCACGGCGGCGGAGACCATCAACAGCGACACGGCGACGGCGGCTTCGAGATTTCCCACGCTGAGCTCCAGGAACACGGTCGTGGAGAGCACCTCGGTCTTCATCCGGGTGGCGCCGGAGAAGACGAGGATGGGGCCGAATTCGCCGAGCGAACGCGCCCACGCGAGCGTCGCGGCGGTGAGCAGGCCGCGGCGGGCCTCGGGCAGCACGACCATCCAGAAGGCCTGGCTGCGCGTGCAGCCCAGCGTGAGCGCGACCTGTTCATGGCGGGGGCTGATCTGGTCGAACGTGGCCTTCATCGTCCGCACCGCGAAGGCGGCGGCGACCATGAACTGCGCGAGGATGACGCTCGGGACGGCGTAGGTGACCGGGAAGATCCGTTCCAGCGCCCGGGCGGGTGGTGTCTGGAAGAGGATCAGCAGGCTGAGTCCGATGACGAGCGGTGGAAGCACAATTGGGATGTCGAAGATGGCGTCGATGAGGCGCTTGCCGGGGAACTGCACTCGGGCCATCAGGTAACCGATGGGCACGGCGACCCAGAGCGAGAGCAGCGTGGTCAGCGTGCAGCTCAGCAGGCTCAGCCGGATGGCGTAGCGGATTTCCTGGCTTTGCAGCGCGCGCCAGAGGTGCCCCGGCGACGTGTAGAACAGGTCCGCGAGCAGCGTGGCCAGTAGCAGTAGCAGGTAACAGCCGCCAAGGATCGCGAAGCTGGCGTAGAACAGCCGGTCAGAGCGCCGGACGGCGCCAACGTTTGGCGCGGCTGGCGGTGCTGGCGGTGCTGGCGAGGGGGGCGTCATGCGTGGATTCCAGCCGATGCGACGCAACGCACGGCTGCGTTTTGGAGTGCGGTGGCTTGCCCCCGCTTTGGCTGCGTGTGGCCTGGTTGGTGGCGCAGCGGGTTTACGAGACGCGGTCCTCCGGCAAAAGCGGCAGCTTCGCTCCGCTTCGCAGCCGCACTCCAAAACGCTGGCACGTTCGCGGGTGCGCGGGTGACACGGCACACCTCTGGATCTGTTGGAACATCCTTATGTAGCCTCCTACGACGCTGGAGCGGCGGCTTTCCAGCCGCCGAAACGTGGCCGCTGGAAAAGCGACACTCCGTTGCGCGTTGTCCGGTCATGGCTGCGCTCCTTCCTCCCGCCATTGGAAGCCCGTCTCTTCAAAGCGCCGACGGGACTCAACGGAACGTAGCGTGGCCAGCAGGCGGTCCATGAGCTGGGCGTGGTTGGAATTGCGCCCGATGGCGTAAGGCTGGATCGCGAGCGCCTCGGGCTCGGGCAGTTTCACCTCGTCGAGGAGGTTGCGGATCTGGCTGGTGTTGGCCGTGTAAACGACCACGGCGTCGAGCGAGCCGGTGCGGATCTGGTTCACGAGCAGGTCGGCGGTCGGGGTTTGCACCTTCACGTTGGCCATGACTTTTTCGAGCAGCCCCTGCGAGCGCAGTAGTCGGGCGGTAAGCGAACCCAACGCGCTCTGCTGTTCGTGGGCGACGCCGAGGGCGAGTCCGGGATTCGTCAGGTCGGCCAGGCTGTGGAGGTTCTTCGGGTTGCCCTTCTGCGTGAGGATCACCATGCGGGTCTGGGCGAGATTGACTGCGGGCGTGAAGAAATTGCTGACCGTAGTCATGAACGAAACGTCGCAGGCGAAGTAGGCGTCGGGCCGCTGGCCGGAGCGAATCTGCGCGGTGAGTATGCCGCAGCCGTTGTAAACCCGGCTAACCTTCACGCCCTCGCGTTCCTCGAAGCGCCGCAGCGTATCCTCAATCGCCAGTCGGTTGACGCCACCGGAGAACAAAAGGACTTCCGGCGCCTCGCTCCAGACATCGCCGCGCACGACGGCGAAATGATGCCGCTCAAATTCGGCCAGGCCGGCGTCGCGGGCCGCGGCGAAGCGGGCGAAGCGGAGCGCCGCCGTCGGCTGGGTGGTGGAGTTCAGGACCGCGAGGGACACTGAAGCCGCGCCAGCATCGAGTTCGGGCACGTGGACTGCAGCCAGTTCCGGATACTGCGCGACGGTCGAATCCCAAACCAACGCGGCGTCCACGGTGCCGAGCTTCACATCGTTGGCGAGGTCGTTGACGGTTGGCTTCAGCACCTTGATCCGCGGTTGCAGCCCGTCCCAACGTCCGGCGCGCTGGAGCAAATCGCGGCAGACCTTGCCGATGGCGGCGGCTTCCGGATTGGCGAAGGCAAGGCTGACGCCGTCCCGTTCGAGGTCGGCCAGGCTCTTGAACTGTCCTTCCGTTCCCTTCTTCACGGCGATCACCGGCGTCAGGCGGGCGAGCGGGAAGGTTTCGGCGATCAGGTGGTTCGTGCGGGCGAGGTCGAGAAACGAGTCGTCGGCGGCGAGGAAGAGGTCGCCCTGCTTCGACACGCGGAGGTTGCTGAGCAGCGTGCCCGAGCCACCGAACTGGAGCTGAACCGGCACGCCGTAACGGGCTTCGTAGGCATAGGCGATGGCCTCCATCGGCGCCTTCATGCCGGCGGCGCAATAGACGAGCAGCGGCTTGGCGGGCGCGCCCGTCGGGGATTTCCCGGTCGCAGTGGAGCGCGGATTCCACACTAGCAGTCCGACGAGGACGGCAAAGGCGACCACCGAACCAACGATGATTTTGCGGGCGGAGTTCATCCGGCAGGCGACGTGGCGCGCACCGCTTCGGCGAAGCGCGACACGAAGTCTTCGATGTCCGCGTCGGTGTGGGCAAGCGACAGGTAGAGCTTCGTGCCCATCGGATTCAGGAACACGCCCCGCGCCAGCAGTTCGAGCATCACGGCCCGGCCGCGGGCGCGGTTGCTGGCGAGCCAGCCTTGCTGGTCACGGATGGCGTTGGCGGAGAACGCGACCTGCGCCAGCGGACCGTCGCCGAGGATCTGCACGGCTTCGCCCTGTTCGTGGGCGACGGCGGCCATGCGTTCGCGGAGTTTCCGGCCCGCGGCATGCAAGCCCGGATAAACGCCCGGCGCGGAGAACACATCGATGGCTGCGAGCGCCGCGGCGCACGAGACCGGATTGCCGCCGGTCGTCGAGGCGGACCAGGCGTAGTTTGGCCCGGGCAGGCGGTGTTCGTTCACCGCTTCCATCAGGTCCGCCCGGCCGGCGTAGGCGCCGATGGGGAAACCGCCGCCGAGCGCCTTGCCGTAGGCCACGAGGTCCGGCTGGACGCCGTAGTATTCCTGGGCGCCGCCGAGCGCGAAGCGGAAGCCGGTCACCACCTCGTCGAACACGAGCACCACGCCGTGCTGGCGGGTTAAAGCGCGGAGTCCTTCCAGGAATCCGCGCACCGGCGAAAGGCAGCGGTGGAACGGTTCGACAATCACCGCGGCGAGTTCGGCAGCGTGGGCGGCGATAATCTCCGAAGTGTGGGCCAAGTCGTTGAAGGGCGCCACGAGGACATCGTTCTCGACCCACGGCGCGCCGGCGCCAGCAGGGTCGCAGTCCGGCAGGTTGGTCGGCCGGCTGTGGATCATGCCGGCGATGCCGACGGGATGTTGGCCGTGGTAGGCGCCCTCGAACCGAAGCACCTTGCGCCGGCCGGTGGCGGCATGGGCGACCCGCAGGCAGAGCAGGGTGGCCTCCGTGCCGGACGCGACGAAGCGAAGGCGTTCCGCACATGGACTCAGCGCGCAGATTCTTTCCGCCAGTTCGACGCTTCGGCGGTTGACCGCGGCGTAGTTGGTGCCCTCGATCGCGGCCTTGGTGGCGGCCTCGACCACCTTGGGATGCGCGTGGCCGACCAGGGCCGAACCCCACGCCATTGTGAGGTCGAGGAATTCGCGGCCCTCGGTGTCCCACACGCGGCAGCCGGCGCCGCGTTCGATGACCGGCACGTTTTCCTCGGGGATGCCGTATTCCCCGTTGGAACCGGCGGGAAAGCGGGCGCGGGCGCGTTGGTTCCAGGAAAGGGCGGAGGCGGTCATGGTTTCGTCGCCGGTGCGGGCGTCAGAAAGGCGCGCAGTTCGGCGAGCTTGTCGGTGTTGATGAAGTCCACGCCGGCCTCATCCAATTCCCGCCAGACATAGGGCTGATCCTGCGCGCCCCAGAAGCGGATCTTGCGGCCTTCGCGATGGGCATGCCCGACGAGGTTGTGGAGCTTACGGCGGTCGGTCTCGGCCAGCTTGCCGTCCTTGAACCAGTCGAAGTGGGTCTTCCACGAGTCGCTCACCAACGGCACGAGGCTGGCCGGTGGATTGGTGCCGAGTTCGGCGAAACGGCCGTCAATGCCACACCACCGGACGGCCTCGGAGGCGACAAGTTCCGTGGGCCGGTCACCCGAAAGAATGACGGTCACTGCGCCCGGGGTGGAATTCGTCGGTGTAAAACGGGTCAACATGCCGCTGTAGCCCGCCAGGACTTCGCGCAGGACGGCATAGGTCCCCGCCGCGTCGGCCTTGATGTCGATGAGGAGCGTGACCTCCGGTCCGTTCGGATAGATCCGGCCACCGTGGGTGCGGACACGTTCCCGCAGCGGGTCGAGGTAGAGGGTTTGCAACGTGCGGTCGGGCTTCACGTCCTGTCGGTTGTGGGCTACGAGCAGCTTGCCTCCGACCAGGTAGATGTCGGCCTCGACCGAACAGAAACCTTGGTCGAGGGCATCGAACAGCGGGCGCTTTTGTTCGTAGTCGTTATGCGAATGAGCGCGGGAAAGGGGGCCGGCAACGGCGACGGCCCAGTTGGTTACCGCCAGGGCCAGCGCCACGGTGAACCGCGACGCACGCGGGGGAGAGGGGCTCATTGCGGGTGAATTCATAGGCGCTTCCCGAAGTAGGCCGGCCGCAGGGAGCCTCGGTCAATCCTTGGGAGCGAAATGGTGGCCGGTTAAATCAGAATATGCCTGGCCGCAGAATGCCCCGGATCAACGCGCCCCAACTGGCATTAACGGACTTGCCCGTTGGGCGCTGTGGAGCTACACCCAGCGTTGCAGTGTTTCTTCAATGGCAACGTTTAGGCGGTGTAATCCTGCTGGCCGCGGCGGCGAGCGGGGAGAGCCTTGCCCAGACGTTTTCTGAGGGATTCGATGACGTTGCCAGCCTGACTGAGAACGGTTGGGTGATCTTAAACAACAGCAGCCCGAATCCGGCGGACAGCACGTCGGTCTTTCAGGGGAATTTCAACGGTGGCATCAATCAGCCCCCGCCCGTTTTTTCGTCCCATGTCGGCGACCGCGATTCGTATGCGGCAATGAACTACAATAGCACCGCTTCCGGCGGAACCATCAGCACCTGGCTGATCAGTCCGGAGTTGGAGTTCAGGAACGGCGACCTCTTTTCGTTTTTCAGTCGCACCGTTTCGAATCCGCAGTTTGCGGACCGGCTCGAGGTCCGGATGAGCTATGCCGGAGCCAGCTTCAACGTGGGCGATTCCGAATTCTCCGTCGGTGATTTCACGACGCTGCTGCTGACGATCAACGAGGGACTTACTCCGGCGGGTTACCCGTCCGAATGGACTGAGTTCGGAGGTTCGGTGGACGGGTTGAACGGTCCTGCCAGTGGCCGGCTGGCGTTTCGCTATTTCGTGCCGAACGGGGGCGCCAGCGGGGTGAATTCTGATTACATCGGCATCGACTCATTGTCCTTCAACGCCCGACTGATTCCGGCCCCGGTCGTGGCGGCGGAAGTCGGTGTGCCCGAAGCGTCGCCCCTGGGTGCCGCATTGGCGGCAGCGGGTGCACTTGCCTGGCAGGGTCGCCGTCTGCTCAGGAAAGCAGCCGGCCGCAACTGAGTGGCCGCCGCTCCGGTTGGCGGGTTGCCGATTTGGAAATCCCCCGCAATGGCCCGCTGGTCATTTTCGTGCCTTTCCCTTCGGACGGCCGCGGCGCGTCCGGTCCGAACCGCTTTAGCTCGGCCGCGCTCAATGCCTTTACCGTGCTGATTTGCCACCGCTGAGCCGGCCCCGGCGCGTCAGCTGCGAGGCGGCGTCACTTGCTGACGGATAAAACCGCACCGTCGCCCATTGCCCGCTCGAGTCGGGCTCGGGCCACGGCATAGTCGCGGAGCGCCTGCGAATTCGTAGTGCGGGCTTCGGTCAGGGCGGTTTGGGCGGAAAGCACGTCCAGTTGGGTTCCGCTGCCGGCATCGGTCCGGGCCCGCGCCAACCGGAGCGCTTCCTGGGCCTGCTCGATGACCTTCTGCTGAGAGTCGAGAACTTCCCTGGCCTCGGTAAAGGTCGAGAAGGCGGTGCGGACTTCCAGTTCCACGCGGCGTTGGGTGTCGTCCACCTGTAGCCGCGCCTTTTCGCGGCGGGCCTTGGCCGCGCTGACCTTGCCCTGGGTCAGGCCGAAGTCCCAGATGCTCCAGTTGACCTGGCCCCCAACGACCCAGCCGTCGACATAGTCGTCGACGCGGCTGGTGAAGGTCTTGTTTTGCCAACGCCAGCCAGCGCTGGCGGCCACCTGCGGGTAATAGTCTGCGCGCACTTGCCGGATGTCTTCATCACGAATCTTTTCCTGAGTGCGCAACGCCGCCAGTTCGGGGCGCCGGGTGAGAGCCTGCAGAATGGCGGCGGGCAGTTCGAGGTCGAACGGCGTGGCGGTGAGGTAATCGGCAAGTTCCAACGGAATGTCCTGCGCGGAAGTTCGCGGAATGTCCCACCCGAGTTGGGTTGCGAGCTGGTTCTTGGCGATGCGCAGGGCGTTGCGGGCCTTGATGAGGCGCGGACGGGTGTTGGCGAGTTCAACTTCGGCGCGCAGAACGTTGAAGCGCGGAACGGTGCCGGCATCAAAACGGCGCTTCTGGTCTTCCAGTTCACGCGTCAGCAGTTCCACCGAGGCTTCTTGGGTCTTGATCAGCTCCGCGGCCAGGAGCGCATCGCCGTAGGTCACCCGGATCTCGACCAAGGTGTCCGCCACGAGGGCCTGATACTGTGACAGCGCGGACTCCTTGGTCAGTTTTGCCGCTTGGAGCGAAGAGGTGATTTTCCCGGCGGTGAACAGCGGCTGGCTGACCTCGATATTCGCGCCCCACTGCGTATCGTTTTGAAACTGGAGGGTGGCTCCTCCGACGCTGGCCTGCTCGATCCCGTTTGCGTCGAGCCGGCGGGCGTTGCCGCCGGCGGTCAGGCGGGGCCGGGCGACGGAGCGGAGCTGCAGCGCGACGCCATAGGCTTCCTCTAGGTCCTGCTTGCCCTTGAGCAGCGCCGGGCTCTGGCGAAGCGCGAGCTCCAGCGCGGAACTCAACGTCAGCGGCGCCGCGGGCCAGGAATTGGTTGCGGCATGGCTGGATGACAGCAGCACGGCGGCCGCGATCAGGGCGGGAAAAGTTTTCATGGCGGTAAGGAGAATCGGGGTCAACGGGCGTCGGCCAGGGGAGCGGCGTTGGTTGGGCCGGGGGTGGACCGTTCGACGAAGACATCCACCTGTTGGCCGACGTAGATGGGGAAGGCCGGCCGGTCGAACTCGTAGATCAGTTGCAACACGCGGGTGTCCACCCGTTCGAGGCTGTCACCGGTCAGGCTCCGTTTCGGAATGACAAACGGCTCCACCCGCAGGAAGCGGAGCTGCACCTTGAGGTCGGCGTGGCCTTTCATGGAGGCGCGGGCCGGGCGATTCGGTTCCACGAGCACTGCATTCTGTTCGTCCACCTCGGCGCGGACCTGAAGGGTGTCGACATCGCCCAGAAGCATCAGCGGTTCCGCCAGCGCGGCGGCCGGGGCAAACTCACCGGCGCGGACGTTCACCTGCAGCATTTCGCCGTCGCGCGGAGCCCTTACAGTGAGAACTGAAAGTTCGGTGCGGGCCTGTTCGAGCAGTTGGGTGGCCGCAGTGATCTGGGCGCGGGTCGTGATGAGCCGGGCCTTGGCGGTTTCCAGGGCGAACCATCGGCGTTTGAGTTCGTCGTCGGTGGCGACCTTTTCGCGTTCGAGCTTTTGGAAGCGGCTCAACTGGTCGGTCCAGTCCGCAACTTCCACTTCCTGCGCGGCGAGCGCCGCCCGGGTTGACTCCACCTGTGCGCCGAGCGCGGCGACGCGGGCATTGGCTTCGCGGTCGTCGAGGCGGAAAAGCTCGTCACCGGCTTTCACCCGGTCGCCCACCTTGACGGCCACCTTGGTGACGAGGCCCGCCTTTGGCGAGGCCACCTTAACGTTCTCCCGCCGGGCCTCGACGATGCCGGTCGCGGCGACGGTGTTTTCATAGGGGGAACGGGCCGGGGGCGAAACGGGTCCGGGATCGGTCGGCTGGCTTTGCATCCGCCGAACGAGAGTGACGGCCGCGACGACCCCGATCAGGGCGGCATAGAAGCTGGCTTTGCGGAACAACATGGAGGCTTTGGGTTAGCGATGTGATTGGATGAAAGTGTGGAGTTCCGGCCCGGCGTAGACCTGTTTCACCCGGCCATCTTCCATTTCCGTGATGCGGTCGGCGTAGCTGTAGGTGCGGTTGTCATGGGTGACGATGACGACGCAGCGGCCGGGAGCTCGGGCGGCGCCGGCGAGCAAATCCATGATGTGATGGCCGGTCGTGGAATCGAGCGCGCTGGTCGGCTCGTCACAGATGATGAGGCGGGGCTGATGCACGAGGGCCCGGGCGATGGCGACCCGCTGTTGTTGTCCGCCGGACAGGTCGCCGGGCCGTTTCGTCAGCTTGTCGGCAAGCCCGACCTCCTTGAGCACTTCGACGGCCCGCCCTTCCGCGGCGGCGCGGGCATGGCCGTTTAGGAGCATCGGCACGCTGACGTTTTCGACCGTGGTCAGGGTGGGAATCAGGTTAAACTGCTGAAAAATGAACCCGATGTTCTGGCGCCGGAAGGCGGTGATCTCGGCCTGCGAAAGCCCGTTCAGGGTGATGCCAAAGACCTCGATCTCGCCCTGGTCCCAGCCAAGGGTGCCCGCGACGACGGAGAGCAGCGTCGTCTTGCCGCAACCGCTAGGGCCGACGACGAGGTGGAGTTCGCCTTCGCGGGTTGAAAAGGTGGCGTTCCTGAGCGCGACGGTCCGGCTTTCGCCCTTGCCGTAGGTCTTGGTGACTTCTCCGGCCCGGACGGCGGTGCCGTCGGGAGCGTGAGACTGGGAATAATCGTGCTTCACGGGAGTGTCTCAGGCGCGGAAGACAATGGCGGCTTCCAGCCGGGCGACCCGGCGGATGCCTAGCAGGGCGGCGAAACCGCAGATGACCACGATCGCCAAGGCGGTGATCAGCATCGACCGGGCATCCAGCATAAACGGCGGCTGGCCGATCGGCATGACCGCAAATCCGAACGCCGCCGCCAGACCGACCCCGATTCCGTAGCCGATGAGGCCGACGGTGAATGCCTGCAGGAGAAGCATGCGGGCGAGCAGGCCGTTGCCGGCGCCCATCGCCTTGAGCGCGCCCAGGTGGCGGAGGTTCTCGAGGACGAACGAGTAAAACGTCTGGCCCGACACGGCGATCCCCACCACGAAGCCGAGGACGATCGTGGTCATGAACGAGGCGGGAATGCCCGTGTTCCTCCAGATGAAGGCGATCGTCGCGACGTTGAATTCCGGAACGGTGTAGGCTCTGAGGTTAGTTTCCCGTTCGATCGCCCGTGCGACCTGCTCCGGCGTGAACCCCGGTTTCGGTTCGGCGAGGATGATTGAGAGCATTTTGCGCTGTCGCGGGGCAAACTGCAGCGCCTGATCATAGCTGGTGAAGATGTAGGGATAGCCGAAAAAGTGACGCTCCGTCCGGCAGATGCCGACGACGCGCGCCTCGCGGTCGTTGATCTCAAAGGTGTCGCCGAGCTCCAGAGGTTTCGCCCGCCCGGCGCTGAGGCGCTCGACCGCCAGCTCATCGATGAGCACCGTGTTGGGCAGACGCAGGTGATCCAGGTTTCCGTGCAGAATCTGGGGTGGGCGCCCAACCAGCGTGGCGCCGTGCAGGCCGATGATTTGCACCGGTTTGTCGGAGCCGTCCGCCGCCCGGGCTTTGAGGACGGTTTGAAACATCGGCACCGCGTAATCGACGCCGGCGACCGAGCGCACCCGGTTCACGTCCGTGTCGCGCATCGCCTTGGTCTCGTTCACCTGCTCGACGTTCTTTTCCACCACCCAGATCGAGGCGCGCATGTTGCGCAGGTGCGACGTCGTCCACGAAAGGAGCCCCTGAAAGACGGCGTTCTGCTGGGTCATCAGCAGCGCGGAAAAGGTGAGACCACCGACCAGCATCGCGTATTTGGCGCGGTCGCCCATGAGCATTTTGAGCGCAAGATGATACATTCGGTCAGGAGTGAAGGGGTGAAGCTGGGGGATTGGGGAGCGAGTTTAGCGCCGGGATTTCCCGGGCTTGGCCGGCTGATAGTTCCGGACTGCGGCGAGGCTGAAACGGGTGATGTGTTCCGCGAGCTCGTCGAGCCGCGACGCATCCGTTGGCATTTCGGAAAACAGCCGTTGGATGACGGGTTGGCAATGGCAGTAGAAAAGGATCTGGCCCACGACGCTCATGCCACAAAGGCGCAGTGTGGAAAGCGGAGTCGCGGGGCCCAGCAGCTCGCGCATGATGAGCGCGAGCCGTTCCGAGTCGGGCCGGATCGCCTCGGTCACGAGCCGATCGAGGGCGGCCGTGGGCTCGACCATCTCCCGAGCCATGATCCGGCCGTGGCGCGCGTGCAGCTCCGGCGACAGCACCCGCTGAAGAAACGAGCGGATGAAGGCGCCTAGCTGCTCTTTGGCGGTGGCGTCGGCCGCCAATCCGTCATCGCTGGGGAAACGTTCCCGGGCGATCCGGCTCTGCTGGGCGAGGACTTCAGAGTAGAGCGCGGCCTTGTCGCCGAAGTGATAATTGATCGCCGCCACGTTGGCCTTGGCCCGCTGGCAAATCTGGCGGGTGGTGGAATTCCGGAAACCCGACTCGGCGAAGACCTCGGCCGCCGCGTCCAACAGGGCGGACCGCGTGGCCGCGTTTGACTCGGAGGGGATGTGACGGACTAGTCCAGCCATTGTTAAGCGACAGTTTCAAGCAGATGTTTGAATTGTCAAATCCGTGCCCGTTATTCGGCAGGCCTTCGTTAACTCGATTCTCCCGATCGTCCAGGTTAGCCTCCTCCTATGCGTTTGCTTTGGCTGTTCATGCTTGCCGGGCTCGGCGTGGCGGCACCGAATCAGGCCGTGTCGGCAGAAACTGAAACGACTCCCGCATCGGTCCTCGCGGCGATGCCCGGCGTGCCGCCGCTGCAGATACCTGCAACCGCGAAGGAATGGCTGACTCAACGCGATGGGATTCGATCAGGTCTACGGGGTCTGCTGGGAGATTTCCCGCCCCGGCCGGTTCGCCCGGCGGTGAACGTGCTGAGCCGCGAAGACCGGGGAGAGTATCTACTGGAGCGTTTTGAATTTGCCAACGGGCTCGGCGATACGGTCCCCGGGATTTTGCTCCTGCCGAAGTCGGCCCGCGGCCCGGTCCCCGGCATCCTCTACTGCCATTGGCATGGCGGCGAGTATGACAAAGGTAAGGTTGAGCTTTTCGAGACGAACCACACTCGGGTCGCTCCGGGGCCGGCCTTGGTCGCGCGCGGCTATGCCGTGCTCGCAATCGACGCGGCTTGCTTCGGCGAACGCCAAGGGCGCGGCCCGGACGGACTGAAGGGGAGTGCCGGCGAAATGTCGGCCGCGAAACTCGACCTGTGGACGGGGCGGACGCTTTGGGGCCGGATGGTGCGCGATGATCAACTGGCGCTGGACTACTTGGCGTCCCGGCCGGAGGTGGATGCTTCGCGTTTGGGCGCAATGGGAATGAGCATGGGCGCAACGCGGACCTGGTGGCTCATGGCCCTCGACGAGCGGATTAAGGCCGGCGTTGCCGTGGCCTGCCTAACCCGGTATCAGGACCTGATCGCGGCCGGCGGTCTTAAATACCACGGCATTTACTACTTCGTTCCGGGGATGTTGCGCCGCTTTGACACCGAGGCCGTAGTTGCGAGCGTTGCGCCCCGGGCCTTGCTGTGCCTGAACGGGGACCAGGATGTCGGATCGCCGGTGGCCGGCATCAGGCGCATCGAGCAGGAAGCGGCACCAGCGTGGCAAGTTTTGGGCGCGCCCGAGGCCTTCCGAAGTGAAGTGTTTCCCGGCCTGGGTCATGTCTATCCGCCGGCGATGTGGAGCCGGACAACGGAGTGGTTGGCTCGTTGGCTCGTTCCAAATCGTTGAAACGCAGGCTTGCGATGTCCCCGGATTCCGCTATTTCAACGGCCCGCCACGGTTCCGCCGACGGAACCGTCTTGCATTCCAGCTTGGGCCATCTGCCCGGCCGGACGCGGAGTCGGGCCTGTTCTTGGGCCGGAACCGCGCTGCAGGGAAGGAGTGAATGTGAATTGAGCGAAATCAGAATAAAAAAGGGTGAACCGATCGACCGCGCGTTGCGCCGGTTGAAGAAGAAGGTGGATCGCGAAAATACGCTGCGTGATGTCCGCGCCAAGCGCCATTTCGAGAAACCCGCCGAACGCCGCCGCCGTAAGATGAAGGTGGCCAAGTTCAGCGCGATGCTGTCCCGCAAATACGCCGACGTTTAATTTACCGTCACAGATTGCACTTCCACGCGCCGGATGCTGTCCTTAGGGACGCCTCCGGCGTTTTGTTTTTCATGTATTCGCTTTCGACCTGTTGGAACTCGGGGCGCCACGTCTGCGGGCGCGAAATGTTACGGGAGATCCGGGACCTCGGCTTCGGATATGCCGAACTCAGCCATGGCATCCGCATCAGCCTGCTGCCCGGAATCCTCGAATCGGTGGACGCGGGTGACATCAAGATTTCCACCCTGCACAACTTCTGCCCGCTTCCCATGGGCATCAGCTGGCCGGCCCCGAACCTCTTCAAGTTTTCCGCCGAAGACCGCCGCGAGCGCGACAGCGCCCTGAAACACTCGCTCAAGACCATTGAGACGGCGAAACGGGTGGGGGCCAAACTGGTCGTGCTTCATTCCGGCAGCGCCGACCTCAAGTCGACTTCGATCTTTTCCCGGAACATCGACTATCAGGAAAAGCTCGAGGCGATGGTTTTGGCCGGCGAAAAAGACACGGAGAAATACCGGAAGCTGGTCGAGGAACTCGAAATCCGCCGGGAAAAGCGGAAGACCGAACCAATGGAGCGATCGCAGGACCTGATCCGGCAATTGGCCGACGCCGCGGCCGAAAACGGGTTGCTGCTGGGCATCGAGAACCGGGAAGCAGTGGAAGAAATCCCCTTTGATCACGATCTTCTGACGTTTCTGAGCGGATTGCCCGAAAACGTCCGCTATTGGCACGATTGTGGCCATGCACAGATCAAGGAGAACCTCGGCTTCATCGTTAACCATGCGATGCATCTGGAGAGCCTGAGCCCGCGGTTGGCGGGACTGCACGTCCACGACGTCGCGCAGACTGACGAGGGCATGCATGACCACTGTCCGCCCGGCGTCGGGATGATCGATTACGCCGCGCTGCGACCGATGGTGAAGCCGGAACACATCAAGGTTCTGGAGATGAGTCCGGGCCTGCCGGCCGAGGAGGTGGCGAAAGGTTTCGCCCACATCAAATCGGTCTGGGGTCCAGAGTGAACGCCGCGACGTGAACCGCGCGAATTTCACCCGGCTGCTTCGGATCGGCGTCTGCCTGCTGCTGCTGGCGGCCATCTTCCACGTAATTTTCTGCAACGAGGTCCAATTGCAGCTCGCGGAGGGAAAAGGTCCGGGCTGGGCCTCTCTGGACAAATGGGAACAACGCCGGCTCGCGTGGACGCGTGGCCCGATTGGGGTATGGGAAACCGTCTGTCGGCTGGATTTGGCGAGCTTGGGCATCTCGTTCGCCTCCTGCGGCTTGCTGGTTGCGTTGGGCGGACTTCGCTGGCGCGAAGTGTTGCGGGCGCAGGGAATTCCCCTTCCGCTTGGACCGGTTTTGCGGATTTCGTTCGTGGCGCATTTCTTCAATGCCTTCCTTCTCGGCACGGCCGGGGGCGACGTGATGAAGGCGTGGTATGCCGCCAAAGCCTCACCCGAGCGCGGCGCGGACGCGGCATTCAGCGTCTTCGTGGACCGTTTGCTCGGAATGTTCGCCCTGTTGCTGTTCACCGCGGTGCTCATGATTCCCAATGCCGGGCTGCTCGCCGACTACAAGCGGCACCTCGCGACCGCACTGATGATTCTCGGGATGCTCGGGGCCGCGGGCTTGATGATCTTTCTCGGGTTCTTCACCGACACCCTGCGACACGATGGCTCCGTGCTCCGGTTGGTCCGCCGGTTGCCGCGCGGCGAAGCCTTCGCCCAGGCACTGTCCGGTTGCCGCTCGCTGGGACGGCAACCCGGCTTCCTGTGGCGCGTGGCCGGCTGGTCCGTCGCGGTCAACGTGGCGATCGTCGGTGCGTTTGCTGCGCTCGCCCGAGGGCTGGGGGTGGAGATAACTTCGGTCGCACTCTGGTATCTCGTGCCCGCCATCGTGAGCGTCGCCGCTTTGCCCGTGACGCCGGCGGGGCTGGGCGTGCGCGAAAACCTCTTTGTGTGGCTCCTCACGGTGCCCGCCCTGGGAGTCAAGCCGGGCGAGGCTCTCACCCTCTCGATTTTGGGCTATTCGGTGAATCTCCTCTGGAGCGTGATCGGGGGAATCGTTTACCTCGCCACGCCTCACCGGGGGGACCTGTCGCAGGCGCCGGCGGTTGAATGAAGCGGCGGCGGATTTACACACCGAAGATTGCGAGGGCTTCCAGGATGCCTTCGCCGCAGTTGCGGCTGGCAAGGTGGCCGCCGTGGGCCAGCACCTGGGCCTTCACTTCCGGCAGGCCGTTCGCGGGTGTCACGAGCCATTCCGCAATCTCGCGCCGGAGCATGGGCAGGTCGTTGAGATGATCGCCGGCAGCCATGGTCTGGCCGGGAGTCAGACCGAGTCGCCGCTGGATTTCCTGGAGCGCGGTGCCCTTGCTATAGAGCCGGTGGCTCAGTCGCACGTAAACGTCGTTACGCACCGGCACGAGTTCGCCGACCGCGGTGCAGAACGTCTCCAACTCCGCCTGGATGGCGTCCATCTGGGCGTTGGAACGGGCAATCGCGCACAGCGGAGACCAGCCGTCGCGGTAAAAGCTGGCGTCGAACCGGTCCTCCAGTGACGTCATCAACGCGATCAGTTCGGCGGCGTGCCGCGTGAAGACCCGGGCGTGATCCCGGGTGCAGTCGCCGTTCCACGGTTCGACCGCCTGGTAATGCCCATGGACATGCTGATGGATCTCCCGCTCGACGGTCACCACGTAGTCCGGCTGCACCTGGCAATGTGCCCGGCCGAGGCTTTCCATCAGGCTGGACAGATCCCGACCCGTATTGATGACCCAACAGACGCCATCGGCCTGTAACCGGGCTAGCTTTTCCTGCAAGGCCAGCGGAATGGCGGCGTGGGCAAAGTCTTCGTGAATGGTCCCGTCGAAGTCGGTCGAGATCAGGCGGATGTCAGCGCTCATCGTGGGCGCGAAACCTGCCGGCGAACGGCCAACTTGTCAGCAGTCTGTCGACGCTGGTGGGCTGATTCCTGCCGTCGGCCTGTTGGCCGGCGGGATTTCAACCCGCCGTTCAAGCGTTGCGAAACTGTCGGGGCGTTACGCCGGTCACCGCGCGAAAGGTCCGCGTGAAGGCGCTATGGTCGTAGAAACCGCAGGCCAGCGCCACCTCCGCCACGGACTGATCCGTCTCGCGCAGCAGCCGCGAGGCGGCGGCCAGGCGAGTTTTCGCAATGAACTGGCGGGGCGTCAGGCCGAAGTAGCGCTTCATCAGCCGGGCAAACCGTGGAGGAGCCATTCGCGCCCGGCGGGCCAGCGCGGACGGCGTGAGGGAATCCGCGACGTTGTTTTCGAGGTGCTCCAGCGCCGAGGCGAACTCCACCGGGATGTCCCGCGTCCGGATCGGCGCCCGCACGTCGCGCGAAATGCCGATCAGTCCGACGATCGCTCCGCTCGCATTGCGCATGGGCAACTTGGTCGTGAGGCACCAACCCGGCTTGTGCGGGGCATACCAATGCAGCTCGAGATGATCCAGAATCGGCCGTCCCGTTTTCAGCAGTGTGGCATCCTGCTGCGAGGGAATGCGGCCGAATTCGCCCGGGCAGATGTCGCTCGGCCGCTTGCCCAGCACCTGTGACCGGTTCCGGAGCCCATGCCGCTCCACCAGCGAGGCGTTGACCGCGAGATAGCGGCCCGCTGCATCCTTGATGAAGAAGGCCACCTCGGGATCGTGATCGAACAGCTTTTCGAGCAATGACGCTCCGACCGGGTTTTCCCCGGCCGTTTCGGGACCGGCCAAACATCGCTTTGTGCGGATTTTCACGTCGCCGGGAAGTTATCGGCCAAGAAGTGGGAGTCCGCGATGAGATAGTTTGCACCGCGTGAACACCACCGGCCAACGCGCTGGGAACGGGCCTTCTCCGAGGCGGGGCCGCCAATGTCCTTTTGGCTGGGCTTCCCTCTTCGGCGTCCTTCTGCTCGCCATGACCACGGCGACAGGACGCGCGGCGGAGTTACCGTTCACGGCCGCCCACACCAACGAGTTGTTCCTGTCCGTCGAGCGGATCTTTGGAACCAAAGAGTTTGACGACGAGAAGCTCGGCCCGTTCCGGTGGAGCCGACTCAGCTCCGCTTACTTTACCTGGGAAGCGTCACCCGCGACCGAGAAAGGCCGTGATCTCGTCCGCAATGACCCGGCTACTGGCGCCAAGGAGATCGTGGTGGCCGCCGGCGCACTGATTCCCCCCGGCGAAACCGAGCCGCTGGCGGTCGACGGTTTCGAGTTCTCGCCGAACGAGTCGAAATTGCTGATCTTCACCAACAGCAAACGCGTCTGGCGCCGCAATACGCGTGGCGACTGTTGGGTGTTGGATCGTGGTTCGCGCGTCCTGCGGAAGCTGGGCGGCGCGGCTGCGGCTTCTACCCTGATGTTCGCGAAATTCTCCCCCGACGGCACCCGGGTGGCGTATGTGCGGGAGCACGATCTCTACGTCCAGGAGTTGCGCCGGATGCGCATCAGCGCGCTGACCACGAGCGGCTCGCCCACGGTCATCAATGGCACGGCGGACTGGGTCAACGAAGAGGAGTTGGACCTTCGGGACGGCTATCGTTGGAGCCCCGACGGCAAGTCGATCGCCTTCTGGCAGTTCGACACGGCGGGCGTGCGCGAGTTCCAGCTCATCGACAACACCGCCGGCAGCTATCCGCGGATCACTTCTTTCCCCTACCCCAAGGTTGGAGAACGCAATTCGGCGGCCCGTTTGGGCGTCGTCAGCGCGACCGGCGGGACGGTGCGCTGGCTGAAGGTGCCCGGAGATCCGCGCGAGAACTATCTCCCGCACCTGGAATGGACCCCCGACGGCGCGCGCCTGTGGCTGCAGCAGTTCAACCGGCTCCAAAACACGAATCATGTGATGCTCGCCGACCCACGGACCGGGGCGACGCGGCTCATCCATACGGAGACCGATCCTGCGTGGCTGGAGAATGAAAACCCTGCCCGATGGGTCCACCAAGGCCGGCAGTTTCTTTGGCTGAGCGAACGGGACGGCTGGCGCCATGCCTACCTGGTGAACGCGGATGGCAAAGGGGTTTCCCGGGTGACGGGCGGTGACTTCGATGTGATTCAGGTCGAGGCCTTGGATGACGCCGGCGGATGGCTCTATTTCGCGGCTTCGCCGGAAAACGCGACCCAGCGCTATCTCTACCGCACCCGCTTGACCGGGGGCGCTCCCGAACGGCTCTCACCCGCCGGCCAGACGGGCTGGCACACCTACGACATTTCGCCGGATGCCGAGTGGGCGGTGCACACGTATTCGACCTTCACCACGCCTCCGGTGGTCGAACTCATCAAGCTTCCGGAGCATCAGGTAGTCCGTGTCCTGATCGAAAACCAAAAGCTCCGCGACAAGCTCGCCCGGCTCCAAAAACCCTCGGCCGAATTCCTTCAGGTCGATATCGGCGAAAACCGGGTCTTCGATGTGTGGTGTCTCCGATCCGCCAGCCTCGCTCCCGGAACGAAGCATCCGCTCCTGTTCCACGTCTACGGCGAACCTCACGGGCAGACGGTGCGGGATGCCTGGCAAGGACCGCGGGGCCTTTGGCATTGGCTGCTCGCGCAACAGGGCTACCGGGTCGCCAGTGTTGATAACCGTGGCACGATGGCTCCGCGGGGCCGGGCGTGGCGAAAAAGCGTTCACCGCCAGATTGGCATCCTCGCGTCACAGGAGCAGGCGGCGGCCGCGCGCGCGCTGATAAGACGCTGGTCCTACGCGGATGCGGAGCGGGTCGGCATCTGGGGCTGGAGCGGCGGCGGCAGCATGAGCCTGAACGCCATCTTCCGTTACCCCGACCTGTATCAGGCTGCCATTGCGGTCGCCCCGAACGCGGACCAACTGCTTTATGACAGTATCTATCAGGAGCGCTACATGGGCCTGCCGAAGGACAACGCCGACGGCTACCGTAACGGCTCACCCTTGACCCATGCGCACCAACTGAAGGGCGATCTACTGCTCGTTCACGGCACGGGCGATGACAACGGCCACTATCAGGGCACGGAAAAGCTGATGAATGAACTCATCGCAAACGGAAAGCACTTCACCGTGATGCCTTATCCGGCCCGCTCCCACGGCCTTTCGGAAGGATCAAACACCACTCCGCACTTTTACGCCCTGTTGACCCGTTTCCTGCACGACCATTTGCCGGTTGGCCCGGCCGCGGCCCCCCCGTCCCGCCCGGACAGGGCTCGCCAAACCGGAGAGACCCACGAACTGCGCCACGTCGCGGGCTGGACGGTTCATGTCAGCGGCAAACTCCTCGCAACCGAGCCGGCTGCCACGGCGCGCGCATTGGAACTTCTCCAGACGCAGCTCGAGGAGATCATCCGGGTTGTGCCGGCGCCGGCCGTGCGCGAGTTGCAACGGGTTCCGCTCTGGTTCTCGCCAGTGTATCCGGGTGTCTCGGCGGGCGCCGAATATCATCCCGGCGCCGACTGGTTGCGCGCCAACCGTCGGGATCCGGCCATGGCCAAGGGCGTTGAGTTTTCGGATATCAAGGGCTTCGAATCAGAAACTCGGCGGATGCCGAACTTCACGCTGCATGAATTGGCGCATGCCTACCACGATCGCGTGCTTAAGGACGGGTTCGACCATGCGGAAATCAGGGCGGCGTTCGACCGCGCAAAGGCCGGTGGAAAATACGACCGGGTTCAACGTCAGGACGCGAAGGGTAACCTGACCTGGGATCGGGCCTATGCCCTGACCAGCCCCATGGAATATTTCGCCGAAACCACCGAGGCGTTCTTTTCGCGCAACGACTTCTTCCCCTTCACCCGCGACGAATTGCGACAGCACGATCCGGAAATGGCGATCCTGTTGGAACGGTTATGGAGTTCCTCCGCGGCGTCCGCCAAGACCGGACCGGTGGGCCCGCCGCCGCCCGAGCTGAAGGCGCCGGCTTTCTACAAGAAATACATCGACGCCGACGGCTACCCGATCGTCGCCTCGGAAAAAGTGAACGACTACGCGCTCAAGGAAGCGGCCTATCTGGTCAACCTGATGCTGGTCCGCCGCCCGGACGTGCGTGCCGCCATGGTCAGGACTGGCTCGCGCATGAGCATCATCGCGCACAACGAATTCACCACGGACCAGCCGGAGTGGGCCTGGATGAAGCCCAAGGATTTCTGGGACGCCCGCGCCCGCGGCATGGGCGGTTCGCCCACGGATCCGTTCTGCTCCACCGGAGAGGAGAATCTGCTCGCCTATCCCGGAGACCCCTACGCGGCGGAGAGCATTCTCATCCACGAGTTCGCCCACAACATCCACCTGCGTGGAATGGTGAACGTCGATCCAACTTTCGACCCGCGCGTGAAGGCGGCCTACGACTCCGCGATGAAGGCCGGCCTGTGGAAGGGCAAGTATGCCTCGGTCAACCATCACGAATACTTCGCCGAAGGAGTCCAGTCGTGGTTCGACAACAACCGCGTGAACGACCACGACCACAACCACGTGAACACCCGGGCCCTGCTCCTCGAGTATGATCCGGGACTCGCCGCGCTCTGCCGCGAGGTGTTCGGCGACACGGTGCTGAAATACACCAAGCCGGCGACCCGGCTCCGCGATCATCTCGCGGGCTATGACCCGGCCACCGCGCCCACGTTCGTGTGGCCCGAACGCCTGACCAAGGTTAAGGCCGAGATCCGGCAAAAGGCTCAGGCACGTGGCGATGCCGCCGAGGAAGGCCCGAACGCGGCACCGAAGGAGCGGGCCAACTAGTCCGGGCCTCATCATTGCAGAACCCACCTAATTCATGAAGATCACCCGCATTTTTGCCCACCAAGTCGACCTGCCGCTGCATGAGTCGACCTACCGATGGTCCGGCGGAAAATCAGTGACCGTGTTCGACAGCACGGTCGTCGGCGTCGAGACCGACACCGGCCTCATCGGCTACGGCGAAGTCTGTCCGCTGGGGCCCTTCTATTTGCCGGCCTATGCGGAGGGCGTGCGCGCGGGTCTGCGCGAGCTGGGACCGCATCTCCTCGGCGAGGACCCGCGCGAACTCGGCAAGCTCAACCATCGCATGGACGCCGCACTCAAGGGCCATCCCTACGTGAAGTCGGGCATCGACATCGCCTGCTGGGATATTCTCGGACAGGCGACCCGGCTGCCGGTGTGTGTCCTGATGGGCGGGCGCTTTGGCGAGAGCATCCGGCTTTACCGTGCCATTTCTCAGGAGGACCCCGAGAGGATGGCCCAAAAGGTCGCGGGCTACCGCGCCGAAGGCTACACCCGGTTTCAGCTCAAGGTCGGTGGCGACCCAGATGTGGACATAGCCCGCATCCGTGCTGTCCGCAGCATCCTTCAGCCAACTGACCGGCTGGTGGCGGATGCGAACACAGGTTGGACGCAGCATGAGGCCATGCGGGTGGTGGGTGCCGTCCGCGACGTGGATGTCTATATCGAGCAGCCCTGTCTCACCTACGAGGAATGTCTTTCGGTTCGCCGGCACACGGATCATCCGTTTGTGCTCGATGAAAACGTGGACAGCCTCGACCTCCTCCTGCGCGCCAGGGCGGACCTCGCGATGGACGTGGTGAACCTGAAGATCAGCAAGCTCGGTGGCCTGACCAAGACCAAGCAGGCGCGCGATCTCTGCGTCAGCATGGGCATCGCCATGACTCTGGAAGACAGTTGGGGCGGTGACATTACCACCGCCGCCATCGCGCACCTGGCCCATAGCACGCCGGAGGCGTTTCGTTTCACGAGCACGGACTTCAACAGCTACGTCACCGTGAGCACAGCCGAAGGCGCTCCCCAGCGGGTGAACGGCTTCATGTCCGCCAGCACCGGACCGGGTCTCGGAATCCGACCCCGCTTGGAAGTTCTCGGACCCCGTGTCGTTAGCGTCGAATAGCCGCCGGAGTCCACTCACCTCCATGTTGAGGCACCCTTCGTTTGAACGGCCTGAAAGTTTCAGGGCGTTCCCACAATCCGAAAACGGTTCGGCGCCGCGAGGACGCCAGACGCCGAACGGGCTCGCTTGGCGAGGCGCGTCAAAGCCCGTCGAGACTGGTGTCGATGAGCGCAAGAAGTCCGAGGTGAAAGCGTGGCAACGGACCGTCGTCCGCAGCCACAACGGCGGCGAAAGCCGTCCCGACTAACTGTCACGCGATGCGAACCATGGGCCAACCGATGATGCGGCTTCGATTCGCATCGTTGCTGGTCATGGTAGCGCTGTCGGTCGAGGGCCAGGACGACGCGTCCTACAAAACGAAACCTCTCGGGCACGAACGGAACCAGCAGTTCGCCGCCATCAGCCATGGGAGCAACCTGCGGAAGCACGCGGGCCAGACGAACATTCTCGTCCTGCCTGGCTTGGTGGCCGACCGACGTGCCAATCGTGTCGAGGTCATCGTCGAGCGCTCGGCCGTTGCGGACAACGCACCCTGCGAGTTCATGGTGGTCGGCGAAGCGAGTGACCACGCCTACGAGGCTCTGCTGATCGCCTTTGCCAAGCCGAGCGACATTCATCGGGCGCTCCGGTTCATCGGCACGGAACCGGGGGAGCCCGTCGATCCCGCCGCGCTGCGCTTCTGGGCCAAGGGTGAATCGTTCATCCTGAGCATCGTCGGGACGAACGGATCTGCACGTCGGATCGAATCACTCCTGATGGATCGCCGCACTGGCCGGCCACTGCCTGAAGACGGGTTCATGTTCACGGGTTCCAAGATGGTTCCCGCGCCCGACGATCGTTCGCGTCGGGTTTACGCAGCCGACGAGTTTCAGCCGAAGGCGATCGTGTCCTTGTTCAATTCACCGCACTCGGTCCTCGAAGTTCCGCGCTCGGCCGCGAAGGACGTCGTCTACCAGAACACAACGGTGAACCCGGATCAGCCGTTGGAAGAGGGCGCGCTGCTGACGTTGGTCATCGAGCCGGTCAACAAGGACGGTTCGAAGCGGGTCAAGGACCTCGTGCTCCAGGTCGAAGCCAACGCCAAAGGCGAAGGGAATTCGGAGTCGGATGTCGAACGGCTGGCCGGGCTGCGCCTGCAACTGAAGGATTCGGGAACCGTGCTCAACCGTCAGGAGAATCTGTTTTCGGTCGTCGAATCGTTGGCCCGCCTCGACCGGAAAAAGCACGACCACTTCCTTGCGGTCCGGTTCGCCGACGGCGTCGCCTTGGGCCAGGCACAGGCGCTCGCCGAGATTCTTTCGACTTTCGACCGCGAACAGGGCGTGCGCATCGAACCACCGCCGGCCGGGCAGCTCTACTACCGGGCGTTCACCCCGAACCGTGAACTGCTCGACCGCGCCGAACGGCTCTATCATCCGTGGGAATTGTCGCTGACGGAGAAGGACGGACGTATCTCGGGAACGCTCCTGCTCGTGGATTCCGTTTGGAAAGAAGGCTCCTCCCGCTCGGAACTCGCGTTCAAGGAATTGCCCGTCGCCAGCGCATCGGACCTGCGCCGTGAGCTGGATGCGGAAAAGGAGCGGACCCGCCAGTCGGGCAAACGGGCCCGGCCTCCCGTGCTGATGGTCTTCGCGCCGTCTCGGCTCGGCATCGGCCAGCTGAGCGCGTTCCTCGAACCGGTCTTGCCGACCCACCGGGCGATCCACATCTTCTTGGACGAGCCCGCGCCTCCTGTTCCCGCCGGAAAATCCGCGCCATGAAACCTTTCCTCCAACAAGTGTTCTCAACCGGTCGTTTCGCCTGCGCCGCGTTGGCCCTGGCCATTGTGGCCGACACCGCATCGGCGGCGGACCGTGCCAAGCCAGTCGCCACGGATCTGTCGTTCGCCAACGAGATCCAGCACGCTATCGACCGGGGGCTGGGTTCGCTGTTGGCCAGCCAGAACACCAACGGCTGGTGGTCCACGGCGGACCATGTCGCACCGACCGCGCTCGCGCTCAGCGCCTTCATGGGTGAGCCCACCGGCCGTTATCGCACCAACCTTCCGGCGTCGTTGGCCAGGGGTTACGACTTCATCCTGGGCGGCGCGAAGCCCGACGGGAGCATCTACAAGACGACGCTCATCAACTACAACACGTCGATCTCGATGATGGCGTTGGTCGCCGCGAACAATCCCGCCTATGACGACAAACTGCGGCGCGGGCGGACCTTTCTGGTGAAATCCCAGACCGATCTCGGAGAACCGGGCAAGGCCGACTCGCCGTTCGACGGCGGCGTGGGCTACGGCGACAAGTATGCCCACTCCGACATGAACAACACGCTGACCGCGTTGGAGGCGCTCTACTACACGCGGCATCTCGATGCGGACAAGAATCCGGCGGGCAGGCAGGACATCGATTGGAAGGCCGTCGTGCAGTTCATCCAGAACTGCCAGAATCTCCCCAGCCACAACCGCCAGCCCTGGGCTTCCGGCGACGCGACGAACAAGGGCGGCTTCGTCTACTATCCCGGCCACAGCATGGCGGGCGGCGAGACGAACGCCGCCACCGGGCGCATCGCGCTGCGTTCCTACGGCAGCATCAGCTACGCGGGCCTGCTCAGCTACATCTACGCGGACCTCAAGCGCGAGGATCCCCGCGTCGCCGCCGTGCTCGACTGGCTCCGCTCGAACTACACGCTCGAGGAAAATCCGGGCATGGAACTCCAGGGCCTCTACTACTACCTCCACCTCATGACCAAGGCCCTCAACACGGCCGGCATCGAGACGCTCGAACTGAAGGACGGCCGGAAGATCAACTGGCGACGCGAAGTGGCCATGAGACTGATCAACCTCCAGCAGGCCGACGGTTCTTGGTCCAACACCGTGGGACGTTGGTGGGAAAAGGATCCGAACCTCGTCACCGCCTACGCCGTGATTTCCTTGGACATCATCCACCGCGGAATCCGCTGACCGCCGCACGCAATGAAACACCATTCCACTTTCCTGAAACGATTCAGCCCATGAACACCTCATCGCCTTGGCGCCTCTCGTTGTTGGCCGCCGCCGTTGTTTTGATTGATTCACCCACGTTCGCCGCAGAACCGCCGAAGACACCGCCCGATCTCACCCTCGACCGTTCGGTGAACCGCGAACTGACCTACAACCTCGGCGCCACCGGCCTGCGCGGCTGGATCTACACGCGGCCCGCCAACTATTTCGAAAGCCAGCAGGGCCGCACGACGACCGCGAGCCGGCAGATCCTCGTCACCCACGTCGGCGCGAAATCCCCGGCCGACGGTGTGCTGCAGGTGGACGACGTCATTCTCGGCGTGGGCGGAAAACCCTTTGCCGACGACGCCCGCAAGAGCCTCGGCCTCGCAATCCAGGAAGCCGAGAAGGCCGCGAACAACGGCTTGCTCACGTTGACCCGCTGGCGCGACGGCAAGACGGAGGAAGTTCGGCTCAAGCTGCGGGTCATGGGCACCTACGCCGACACCGCGCCCTACAATTGCCCCAAGTCGAAGCTCATCTTCGACGAAGCGTGCCGTGTGCTGGAGAAGGAACCGCTGCGCGACGATTGGACGGGCGCGATCAACGCCCTCGCCCTGCTGGCAACGGGCAATCCCGAATACCTGCCGCGCGTCCAAGCCTACGCCCGCAAGGTCGCGCCGAAGACGCTGAAGCTCGAACTCAAGGACGGCATGGTCGTCTGGGACTGGGGCTACCGGAACGTCTTCCTCTGCGAGTATTACCTCCTCACCGGCGACAAGGAGGTGCTCCACGCCATCAACGAATACACCATCACGCTCGCGAAGGGGCAGAGCCTGTATGGCACGTTCGGGCACGGCCTCGCCGAACTGACGGCCGACGGCCAACTGCACGGCTCCATCAAGCCCTACGGCCCGGTGAACGCCGCCGGACTCGTCGGCAACCTCGCCATCGTCCTCGGCAAGAAGTGCGGCGTGCAGGATCCGGAAATCAATCCGGCCGTCGAACGCGCATCGAAGTTCTTCGGCTACTTCGTCGACAAGGGCGCGATTCCCTACGGCGAACACATGCCGTGGGCGAACCACGAGAACAACGGCAAGAACGCCATGGCCGCGCTGCTCTTCGCCGTGCAGCCGGACCGCCCGCGTGAGGCGCAGTTCTTCGCCAAGATGGTCACCGCCTCCTACCAGAACCGCGAATACGGCCATACCGGCCAGGGCTTCAGCTACCTCTGGGGCGCGCTCGGCGCCAACGTCGGCGGACCCGACGCGGCCGCGGCGTTCTTCAAGGAATCGTCGTGGCACTTCGACCTCGTGCGCCGCAGCGACGGATCGTTCACCTACGACGGCGGCGAGCAATACGGGCCCGGCAAGACCAGCGACAACACCTACTACGGCCGGAGCGGCTACTACGGCCTGAGCCCCGCCGCCACCTACGTGCTGACCTACGCGTTGCCATTGAAAAAGATCTGCCTCACCGGCCGCGACGCGAACCAGAAAAGCTGGCTCGGCAAAAAGGACGTTGCCGAAGCGGTTGCTTCCGGCCGCTTCGACCTGTATCGCAGGACAAAGTCCACGGCCGAACTCCTGAACGCGCTCGGCGACTGGTCACCGGTGGCCAGCAGCTGGGCCGCTGAGGAACTGGCCTCACGTCCCAACAGGCAGGAACTGGTCGCCCCGCTCATCGCCATGGCCGAAGGCCCCGACGCCCGCAAACGCCAAGGTGCCGCCGAGACGCTGGGCTACATCAAGAGCGCCGACGCGCTGCCGGTGCTCGTCCGCCTCCTGACCCACGACGACCGCTGGCTGCGTGTCAAAGCCGCGAACGCGCTCAAGCGCATGGGCGACACCGCCAAGCCCGCCATTCCCGGCATGCTGAAAGCCGTCGTCACCACCGCCGAACCGCTGCAACCGATCGTCTGGGCCGATCCCATCCAGCTCACCCACGGCGAACTCGCGGCCGCGTTGTTCCAGGGACTCCTGCGCAACTCCATCAAGGGCCAGGACCCCGAACTCCTTTACCCGGCGATCCGCGCCATCTCGCGCAACGCCGACGGCATGGCCCGCGCCACCCTCACCCGCACGCTGACGGAACTTCTGACCCTCGAAGACGTGCAGGTCCTTGCTCCCGACATCCTTGAAGCCGTCCGGACGCGTTGCCCGGCCGACACGATGTTCGGCAACGAGATCCGCATGGCCGGGTTCCGGGTGCTGGCGATGTATCGGTTCAAGGAAGCCATCGAAGCCGGCGTGCTCCTCGCGAAGACCCAGGGAGGCCACGGCAGCGAAAGCCGGACCGGCGAGATCATGAAAGGCATCGTCCCCTTCGGCACCGCCGCTCGCGAAGCCATCCCCGGCCTGAAGGAACTGATCAACGAACTGAACGCCCAATGCGATCGCGGAGAATTCCCGAAGGGCGCGCTCAACAACCGCCGCGTCGGCGACGTGAGGAACGCCATCGCCGCCATCGAGGCCGCGACGACGCAGCCGGAACTGCGGACCGTTCCCCCTGCGCCAAAGCGCGAGGTGTTGAAGTAGGTCACCGCTTTGCCGCGAGGCCCGACGGCTACTGGCGCGCCGGAGTCGCTGCGCGGT
>JAYUSF010000356.1:0-9810 GCA_043755815.1 Verrucomicrobiota bacterium | reverse complement strand
CAAGCCCGCCCGGCACGCCGACGAACCTCGGGCGCCGCCATCGACCGGAAATCCGGCCGATCCCTCCGCCTGCTCAATTCCAGATGAATCCGCCCTGTTTTGTCGTTCGACCCGCCTTTGCCCGATGTTTACCTTTGGACGATTCCCGCCAAACCTATCGGGAACATGCGTCGCCCGCTGCTGATTGTTACCGTGTTTGGCGCGGTCCTGTTACTGGCCCTCCGGCTCAATGGCTCGCGCCAGCGTTTCCGTGCCGAGCATCCCGTGGTCAGGCTCCGCGGCGGGACGCTCTTTCGCGTCGAAGGCTTGACCAGGGGCACCAACCAGATGTTGCGGCTGGAACCGGAACTGGTGAGCAAGGTAAAGCAACGGATGCCGGGTTGGATTCAGGCGCAGATCGGCGCACCGCGCCTCCCGCTCACGATCGACGACAGCTCCGAAGCCCACCTCTGGTTCTCGCTGCAGGATCCCGTTACGGGCACCAATCTTTCCGTCGGTCCCGCCGTCGAACTCACGGCGCTGGACGGCCAGGGCCAGCGGTTCGCGGCCAGCGGCCAGCGGACTTTTGGATCCTTGGGCGCCCCGGTCGCGGCACGGTTCTCCACCCTCGACTGGCGGGCGCCGCAGTTGAAATTCTGGGTCCAGTCGGGCGGCGGAGTTCACGAAGTTGTCGTGCCCAATCCGCGCCACGGGGAGCGGTTTCCGGTCTGGACGCCAAGGCCTTTGCCCCAAATGCAAAGCCGCGATGGATTCGATTTCACCCTGCTCCGGCCGTTCCCAAGTTCCGGGCCCGCTCCTCCCCATGCGCCGGACAACATCCGGGTTTCTGCGGATGGGCACGACGTCCTATCGTGGTTCCGGTTTCATTCGCAGTTCGTTGACCCGACCGGAAACCGCGACCCGGTCAACCTGCCCGCGAGTGAGCCGGTTTGGGCGCTCGAACTCACGGCTGTTCCGTCGGAACGTTTCCCGTTTCCTCCGGAACGCGGATTCCACCTCGGTGCCCTCCGGATCCCGGAGGCGGGCAAGTTCAGCTTTGTCGAAGGGAGTGCGGCGGCGACCAACGCCGGCCTGCGCTGCGCGTGGGTGGCGGGTTCCGGCAGCTTCAACTTTCGCGACGGTCAGAAACTGAGCGCCACCGCCTTTGGCCGCGGGGGCTCCGGGGCCTCGGCCTCCTTGGGTGACAGTTGGACGGTGTCACACGAGGCGGCCGATCCCACCCTACACCTCCTGCTGCGCGCCCCCGCGACCGGCGGTTTTCTGGTGCCGCGCCGGGAGGGCGAGCCGGCCGTCCTCATGCCCCGGATCACCCGCGCCGACGGTTCATTCGTGGAACTGGGCTCGAATGGGATCAGCGCCAACGATGCCGTCCGGCAGCGTGACTTTCATTATGGCTACCGTCTCCGCCGGGTCAAAGTCGGTGAGACGGTGGACGTCGATCTGTTCCTCGCCGAAGCCTTTCAGGTCACCTTTACCTTTGCTGCGCAGGACGCTCCCGCCGTTTCAACCCAGCCGGGCCAGTGAATGCGCGGAAATGTAGCCGGCAACCTTGAAAATGACCTCCACCAACCCTTGAAAGGATGATGCGTCGCCTCCTGCTGATCGTGCCCGTGTTCGTCGCAACTCTGTGGCTGGCGTTCGCGCTTCGTCGCACCTGGCTCGAAACCAAGGCTGCGCACCCGGAAATCACCCTGGCCGACGGGACGGTCCTGCAGGTCGAAGGGCTGACCTGGGGCACGAACCAAACCCTGCGGGTCGAACCGGCGTGGTGGTCGGAGGTCAAACGCCGCCTGCCTCCGGCGTGGCAGGCCCGCATCGGGTTCCCCCGCGACGTCCGCCAGATCAGCGGGGATCTGAATTTCCACCTCTGGCTCTCGCACCTCAACCCTGCCACGGGAGCCTACCTGGCGGGGGTGGGTGGGAGCTTCGCTCACGTCGCCTCGGATGGCGCGGAATTCCGCTCCTCGGGTGGAACGGGTTTTGGCTCCGGCCGCGCTGCGGAAGCGCCCCGGTTCGACGTCGTGGATTGGCGTGCCGAAACGCTCCGTTTCCGGCTTAAGAAGGACGGCCAGGTCCACGAGTTCAACCTGCCGAATCCCCGACGCGGCGAGCGTTTCCCGCTTTGGAGTCCCGAGCCGCTGCCGCAGACCCGGGTGGCCGGCGAATTTGCCTTCACGCTCGGTGAGCTGACGCGGATGTCGCCTCAGCGGCGGGAATGGAAACCGCAATTGACCGTCGCAGCGGCCGGGCGTGACGCCTCCGCGTGGTTCAATCTCCAGCCGTTGTTCGTGGACCCGACCGGCAACCGGCACTGGACGACCCTGCCGGCCAGCGAGCCGGTCTGGGGACTGGACCTCGTGGCCTCTCCGTCGGCCCGTTATCCGTTCCCTGATGGACGCGCATTTTCGTTGGGCCAGGTGCGGCTGCCCGAGGCGGGGAAGTTTGCGCTGCTGCCGGTTAGCGCCGCCGCCACGAATGCCGGGCTCCACTTTGCGTGGGTCACGGGACCGGGGAGTTTCAAGTTTCGCGACGGCCAGAATCTAAGTGCGAGTCCGACGAGCATTGGTTCGAGCGGCGGCTCATCGAACCCCGGAAATCCGTGGGAGGTCAGCAATGACAGCGACCAGCCGCTGCTATGGTTGCTGCTGCGGGGCCCGGTCACCGGGGCGCAACTGCTGCCGGCAGCAACCAATCCGATTGCCCGCCTGTTGCCGCGCCTCCGCCGCGCCGATGGGTCCTTTCTGGAAGGCGTCGGCCAGGGCTACACCGCGAGCGACGATGGCGGGAAGCGGAGCATGCTCCTCAGCTTTGACCTCGCCGGCTCCAGCGCCAGCGAGGTGATGGATCTCGACCTCTTTTTGGTCGAACCGCTCCAGGTCAGGTTCACCTTTGCGCCACCGGCGGCGAAGTAGGTTTTGGCCGCGGTCGGTCGGCGCAATTTTCCATTTTGCATTTTCCATTCCTCCGCACACTCCGCCCGCAGCTATGAGCAAATCGTCCGCCCACAAGATCTCGAAGAAGTTCGCCGCCTACCCGCGCCTCAACCCCTTCGGCGTCGGCAAAAACATCTCCGCCGCCGACCTGATTGATCAGTCCATGCTCGCCTACAACGGCGGCCGTCTGCGCGAGGCGGCCCAGCTCCTCGCGAAGAAGATGCTGCCGGACGACGGCTTCATCGGCATGTCGCTCACCGGCGCGCTCACGCCGGCCGGCCTCGGCAAGAGCTGCCTCATCCCGCTGATGAAGGGCGGCTACGTGGACTGGATCATCTCCACCGGCGCGAACCTCTACCACGACCTCCACTTCGGTTTGGACATGCGCCTCCACAGCGGCACTCCGTTCCTCGACGACGTGGAGCTGCACGAAGAGGGCGTCATCCGCATCTACGACGTGCTCTTCGACTACAACGTCCTTCTCGACACCGACGCGTTTGTCCGCGAGGTCATCCAGGGCCCCGAGTTCCAGCGGCCCATGGGCACCGACGAGTTCCACTACCTGCTCGGCAAATACGTCGCCGCCCGCCAGAAGAAGCTCGGGATCAAGGACAGCTCCGTCCTCGCCACGGCCTACGAGTGCGGCATCCCCATCTTCACCAGCAGTCCCGGCGACAGCTCCATCGGCATGAACGTCGCCGCGATGGCCCTGCGCGGATCCAAGCTGATGCCCGACGTGAACCGCGACGTGAACCAGACCGCCGGCATCGTCTATCACGCGAAGAGCACCGGCCACACGAGCAGCGTGTTCATCCTCGGCGGCGGCAGCCCGAAGAATTTCATGCTCCAGACCGAGCCGCAGATCCAGGAGGTCATGGGCATCAAGGAAAAGGGCCACGACTACTTCCTCCAGGTCACCGACGCGCGCCCCGACACCGGTGGCCTTAGCGGTGCGACGCCGGCCGAAGCCGTGAGCTGGGGCAAGGTCGATCCCGACAAGCTGCCCGACTCCGTCGTCTGCTACACCGACACCACCATCGCGCTGCCGTTGCTCACCGCCTACATCACGGCACGGGTAAAGCCCCGCAAGCTCAAGCGCCTCTATGATCACCGCGACGCCATCCTCGACACGGTGAAGCAGAAGTATCTCGCCATCGGCACCGTCACCAAGGTCACGACCAGCCGGAAGATCGCCAAGCGCGGCAGCAGCGTGGGACTGAAGAAGAAGTAGGCCGCGGTCGACGAACCTCAGTGCCGCCGGAAAAGGCGTCGTCAGTCCGCCGGCCGGAAGTCGTGCCAATCCTTCAAGACGGCGTTCACTGGAAATTGAGCAGCCAGGGTCGCCGAGTAGCCGGGGCCGACGGTGAGATCGGCCAAAGTCCAACGGGAGGCCGCGGTGACATCACCGCCGAAATTCCGGACCACGGGTGCATCGGGCGCGAGCGAAACGCTGAAACTGTCGAGAGGCTGCGCCAAGCCGCAGCCTAGGGATTTCAAGACGGCTTCCTTACGGCTCCAGCAGTCAAAGAAGGCTCGCTCTCTCTCGCCGCCTGTCAGTCTCATCAGCATGGCCTGCTCATCTCGTGAGAAGAATTCCGCCATGCGCGACAGGTCCGCACCCAGTGGACGGTGCTGTTCCAAGTCTACCCCGATCGAACCCGCGTGGGTGATCGCCACCAAGGCCGTGTCATGCGAGCAGCTGCAGCTGAACTCGGGAGCGATCTGCGCTGCTGGCGGCTGGAGTGCCGGCTTGCCGAAGGGGCCGGCGACGAATTCCAGGCGCTCAGGTGCAACCCCGGAACGGGCAGCGAGCAGTTGCCGGCGGGCGGCCCGGCGCCGGCAGAACCGTCGCTGATCTTCCGGACGCACAAGCCGGTGCATCAGGGCGCGCTCATCGGGAGACAGCAGGGACTCCGCCGCCGGGAACAGTCCGGCATCCAGTGGAATGACCCACACTTCGATCTGGGCCGGGTTCATGGCTCAAATTGCGAAAGTGCCCACACCGTTTCCGCGACGACCTCGGGATGGATCGGCTCGCGAAACGTTTCATGGTGCATGCAGGCGATTTGCACCTTGCGCGTCGGGCCCAACAGGAGTCCTCCCCAGCCGTTGTCGGCAGGCGGGGCCCAGCGGATGGAATTGTTCGGCACCAGTTCGGTGGCCTGGATCAGGGTGACCCGCCCGGAGTAGGACTCCGGTTGATACCGCGCGCGCGCAACAGCGCAGGCCTCCTGCACCGTCCGGATGAGGCGTGGTCTCGGATCTTCCGGCTCCAACTGCGGCAGGCCGGCCGAGCGGGCCAGGTTCCGTCGGAGTTGGAGCGATTTCTGCCAGACCAACTTGGCGAGGTATTTACGGCCTTCCCCCGAGGGCATCCGCCGGGCCCGGTCCCATACCACATGAATCGCCTCCAGCGGGCTGCGACGCCGGTAGCCGCGGCGCAGGAAGCTGTCCCACAGGATCACTTGCAGCACTTGCCGTCCGCGGGCGCTGAGCTGTCGTGCCACCTCGTAGGCCGTAACCCCTCCAAAGGAATGTCCGCCGAGGGCGATCGGGCCCGCGGGACAAAGGGCTTCAATCTGCTGAACCAGATGGCCGGCAATTTCCGGCAGGCTGGTCGATGGTGGCTCGCTCCCGTCAAGTCCGGGATACTGGAGCCCGTCAAAGTAGGGCCACGACCGGCCGATGGCGGCGGCCAGGGAAGGCGTCATGAATTCGAAGCCGAAGAAGCCTGGAATCAAAAAGAACGGCGTGCCGGTCCCGGACCCTTTGAAGGCCGAATCCGGCCGGCTCTCGTCCGGGGCCGATCCATCCGCAATCTCCGCCGCCATCTGTGCGAACTTCGGTCGGAGGAACAGGCTGGCCAGTGGCAGCGTCCGGTCGAACCGAGCGCGCACTGCCGCGATCAGCCGCAGGGCGCTCATTGAGTGGCCGCCCAGATCGAAGAAGTTGTCGTGCCGGCGGATGTGTTCGATGCCGAGAATCTCGCGCCAGATCCCGGCCAAGGCGCATTCGATCGGGTGCGAAGAGACGTCCGGTTGCGGCACGGTTCCCAACCTGTCGAGGCGGAACTGGAGATCGCGGGTTATTTCCGGGAAATCCAGCTTGCCATTCGCCGTAAGTGAAAGCCTGTCGAGGGCGATGAAAGCCGATGGGATTTCATGTTCTGGCAGGAGCAGGACCAGCGCCTTGCGCAACGCCTGGGCATCCAGCGTTGCCTTCTCTTCCAGGACCAGACCGGCCACCAGCTCCGGCTGTCCGTCGGAACTTGGCAGCGCCACGACCACCGCCGCCACCACGGCAGGTTGCGCGACGAGGGATTGCTCTATGCTAGCGCCCTCGATGCGGAATCCGCGGATCTTGAGCTGCTGGTCCGAGCGGCGGACGAATTCCACCGTGCCATCGGGCCGGTAGCGCCCGAGATCACCCGTCAGGTAGAGACGGTCGCGCGGATCGGAGGTTGCGGGATTGATGATGAACTTCCTCGCCGTCCCCTCCGGATCATCGAGGTAGCCCTGGGCCAGATGCGGTGAACGCACCCCGATCTCGGCCAGTTCGCCGATTCCCGCCTGCTGGCCGGTCCCGTTCAGCAGGATCAGTTGGACGCCTTCGATGCCGCGGCCCAACGTGATCCGGCCCGAACCGTCCACGTGCGGTTTGGGCGACGTCCCGGGCGGGATCACGGTGCAGGCGATGCCCTGTGGGGTTTCGGTGGCCCCGTAGAAGCTGACGATGGTGGCCGCCGGAGCGAGTGCCCGGAACCGTTCGACCAGCGAAACTGACAGTCCTTCACCACCGAACGCGACGACGCGTAACGCGGGCAACGGCCCGGCCGACTCACTCAGCATCAGGTCGGCCAGCGACGGTGTGAGGTGCATCACGGTGACCGCCTGGTCGTGCAGCCAGCCACAGAGCCGGCCACTACGGATCAGCTCCTGCGGCGGAATGCACACGGTCCCGCCCGCCCAAAGCGGCAGCAGGACGTCGCGCAGCAGCGGGTCGTGCCCCAGACCTGAAAGCGCGCTGACCCGATCGGCGGCTCCGATGCCGAACTCCAGTGTCATCCATTCCAGAAAGTGGGCGACCGGTCCGTGCGTGCCCACGATTGCCTTGGGTTCGCCGGAGGAACCCGAAGTGAACGCAAGATACGCCCTGGCTTCGCCGGCCGGTTCCGGGAAGGACGCCGACGCTTCATCAGGGTCCGCCCCCTCGTTCGGGCCGACCGAAATCCGGGGAATCTGTGGATGGGCGTCGAGCCATGCGGAGATTTCCTCCGGTCGCGCGGCGGAGTTCGCCAGTTCTATCCAAGCGTCGGGTCGGACCAGCTCAAGACGACGACAGATCGTTGCGCCCGGGTAGGCCGGATCGAGCAGCACGAAGGCGGCCCCGGCCTGGCACACACCAAGCATTGCGACGACGAGGGCAGGGTGTCTCCCGGCCCGGATCGCCACCAGGGAACCGTTTCCGATTCCGTGGGCCCGCAGTGAGCACGCGAGACGGCCCCGGCGGGAGAAGAGCTCGCGATACGTCAACGCGGCGTCCGCACCCCCAATTGCCTCGTGCTCCGGAGTGAGCCGGGCCAATTCGTCAACGCGCCGGTTCACCGAGCCGGGCAGGATCGCAGGAAGTCTCATCGCCGGGTCGGGCAGGATCGTCCGCGACGCAGGGGTGATCAGCGAGCAGTTCGCAAAGGATCGGTCCGGATCGGCGGCCATCTGTTCGAGCAGGCCGACCATTTGCCTCAGCAGCTCCGCCATTTTTGGCGGCGAGAAAATCTGTTGGCGGTAGACCAAGTTCAAACGCAGCCCGCCGTCTTCCTCATGGCAGTAGATCGTCAGGTCAAACTTCGAGCTCTTGGGCCTCAGGCCGAGTCGTTCCGCCCGAAGCCCCCTCGGTTTGACCTCGTTCCGCGCATAGGACTGGAAGTTGAAAAACACCTGGAACAGTGGCGAGCGCCCAGGAATCCGGGGCGGGTTGACGGCTTCCACGATGCGGTCGAAGGGCACGTCCTGATGGTCCATCGCGCCCAACAACGCGGCGCGGGTTCGCGCCAGCTGCCCGCGCACGGTCGGCTCACCCCGCAGGTCCGCCCGCACCGGCAGCGAATTCATGAAGAAGCCGACCAACCTTTCGCAGTGTTCCGTGGTCCGGCCTGAAGACGGCACGCCAATCACGAAATCCGTCTGTCCACTCCAGCGGCTCAGCAGAACCTCGAACGCCGTCAGCAAGGTTACGAACGGAGTGTTGCCTTCCGCCCGAGACAATTCGACCACGCGGGCGTAGAGCGTCGATGGCACCCACTCGGAGCACATGTCCGCCGTTGGATCGGACGGATTGACCCGCGGCCGGCACAACGGGAGCTCCAGCGGCCCGGGCAGGGAGTCCAGGGCCTGCTGCCACCAGCGGATCGCCGGGGCCAGCTCACCGCGCACCAGCCGCGCGTCCTGTTCGCGGGCGTGATCGGCGTAGTGCCAGTTGATCGGGGGCAGGCGGGGGCTCCGCTGCTCCACTTCGGCGTCGTAAAACTCCGCAAGTTCGCGGGTGAGAATCTCCAGTGACCAGCCATCGGCCACGACATGATGCATGACCACCGCGAGCACCGCCGGCGCCCCCGGCCGGCAGAATAGCCGGGCCCGGCAGACGGGCCCCGCCCCGAGTTCGAAGGGCTGGGACGCGAAGTCGTCCACCGGAGCGGTCCACCAGTCGCCCGCTCCGTCGTCGCCAGTCGTGGCCGGAAGGTCCTCGATGCTGAAAGGAATCTCTTCGGCGCTGAGAAAGCTCAGTTCGGGAGTTCCATGGTTGTCGGCAAAGCGGCTCCGCAGGGCGGCCTGGCGATCCGCCATTGCTCGAAAGGCGCGCTCCAGGGCCTGCCGGTCCAAGGATCCATCAAGACGCAAGATCAGGGGCAGATGATAGGACGTGTCACCCGGTTCGAGCCGGTGCAGGAACAGGAGCCCACGCTGCGCCGGCGAGACGGCCTGGCCGGTTGGAGCGCCCTGGTCGCCGAAGCTGACCGCGTTGCCGGCTCCCGGTTCTCCGGTCTGTGCAAGCGGCATGGTCCAATGATTGGACGGTGACCCATCGCCAAGGCCCTCGCCGGGCGAGTGTTGCTCCAGCTTGCAGGGTTGTCCGGTCGAGACTGGCGTTTCTCTGGCAGGACTCACCGGCGCCTGGGCGGTTCCCGTCGGAGCATCGGCGCCTCGCTGGCCTGGCCCCTCGCCAGGCACTGGTTCGAGAATTCTGGCCTGGTCCGCAAACACGGGTGAGTTCAGCAGCTCGCTGATTCGAACCGGACGGCCCAGGGATTTTTGCAGCCGGGCGGCCAGGCGCATCGCGAGCAGTGAGTGACCGCCCAACTCAAAGAAACTGTCCTCCCGCCTGATCCGCTCGACGCCCAGGATCTCACTCCAGATTTTCGCCAAACAGAGCTCCATCTCGGTTGAGGGGGCGGATTCGGCACGGGCTGGCGTGATTTCCGTCCCGATTTCCTCGGCCAACGTCTGGCGGTCGATCTTGCCGTTGATCGTCAATGGCAAGGTCGACCGGAGTTCAAAGCGCGTCGGGATCATCGGGTTCGGAACCCGTTCGCCCAGATGGGAGCGGAGGTCCTCCACTGTCATCGCGGCCCCGTTGGCGGGAACCACCACGGCGACCAGTTGAAGGCTGTGAGCCGCGTCGGCGCGGGCGACCACCGCCACCTCGGCAACACCTGGATGCTGGAGCAGGACGGCCTCAATTTCGCCGGGCTCGATCCGGAAACCCCGGATCTTGATCTGGTTGTCGAGTCGGCCGAGGAACTCGAGGGTGCCGTCCGTCCGCCAGCGGACCCGGTCACCGGTCCGATACAGCCGGGCGCCGGGCGGCTGGCCGGCCGGCG
>JAYUSF010000355.1:0-9814 GCA_043755815.1 Verrucomicrobiota bacterium | reverse complement strand
GAGCCGACGACGCAGCGGTAGATCACGAAGGGTTCGAGGTCGAACCCTGGGTCGGGGCTCCCAGAAATCGACGCTCCGAGGCGGTCCTTGAAGTGTTTGAGCACTTCCAGTTGGTCACCGGCGAGGGAGGCTTCGAAGCCGTCGGGGAAGCGGATGAGGAATTTCTCGCCCGGCACGGCCGGCATGCGGGTGACGATGCCGACGGCGCCGCGGGGGTGGACGAGCGAATGGTTCGGGCCGCGGATCTCGATCCGCGAAACGATCTGCGTGCCGGCGAAGATGTTGGCGGGCTGGTGGCTCAAGTGCGGGGAGATTGCCAAGGGCAGGGGCAGTTGAACAGGGGCGGAATGGGAGTGCCGATCTCCGATCCGGCCCGCGCGGGTAGGATCACCGGTCGCGGCGGGGCGGACAAACGGATCGAGGGACGCCTTGCGTTGGCAGGTCCTCGCGCCCCTGCTTCGCCCGTATTCTCCATGTCGTCCCAAGCCATTCAGCGTTCATGAAATGCGTTCTGAAAGTGAAGTGGTTGCTGGTGTTCACCTGGCTGATGCTGGGTGCCGGCGCCGGTCGTTCCGCCGACGCCGTCCAGCCGCTGGTGCTCAACGACCGACGCGTGCACCTGCGCTCCGGCGAGGCGGCGGAATGGGACGAGTTTGCCGCGGGGCCGCCACCGGCGCGACGGTTGGAGCTGCGCTTCACCGCGCGGGCCGGTTCCCAGGACGGCACGCTGTTCATCCGGCAGGACGACGTGCGGCAGGACTGGGCGGTGGAGTTGAACGGCCAGCGGCTGGGCGTGCTGTTCCTGATGGAGGCAAACCTGGTCCACACGCTCCGCGTCCCCGGCGGCGCGCTGTGCGACGGTGACAACCTGCTCGCCATCGTGCCGCCCAAGGAGAACGACGACATCGTGCTCCACGAAATCCGGCTTGATCCGCGCCCGCCGACAGAGGCGGTGCCGGAAGCCACGCTGGAAGTTCAGGTCAGCGACCGGGCAACGGGCCGTCCCGTTCCGTGCCGGATCACCCTCGTCAACCGCGACGGCGCGCTCGCGCCGCTCGTGGCTGTCACCAACGGGGTTGCCGCCGGATCGTCCCTCGCCGTGCGGCCGGGCGTGATCTACACCGGCGACGGGCGGGCACGGGTGGGGCTGCCGGCAGGCGACTTCCTGGTTTACGCGTCGCGCGGTTTCGAATGGAGCGTGGCGACGCAGCAGGTTCACCTGGCCCGGGGCGACGTTCACTCCGTCTCCCTGACGCTGGAGCGCGAGGTGCCGACGCCGGGGTTCGTCGCGTGTGACACGCATGTTCACACGTTCACGCACAGCCGCCACGGCGACGCGGCGCTTGACGAACGGATGCTCACATTGGCCGGCGAGGGGATCGAACTGCCCATCGCCACCGAGCACAACCTGCTGGCCGACTACGCCGAGGCCGCGCGGCGGCTGGGCGTGGACCGGTGGTTCACGCCGGTCATCGGCGACGAGGTCACGACCGCGGCGGGGCACTTCAATGTCTTCCCGGTTGAAGCCGGCTCGCGCGTGCCGGATTTCCGCCTGACCGATTGGCCGGCGTTGATGAAGTCCATCCGCGCGACGCCCGGCGTGCGCGTGGTCGGGCTGAACCACCCCCGTAACGTCCACAACGGTTTCCAGCCGTTCGCGGCGACGAACTTCAACGGCGTGACCGGCGAAAATCGGCGCGGGCCGGAGTTCACGTTCGACGCGATGGAGCTGCTGAACTCTTCGGCGCAGCAGACCGACTACCTGTTGGTCTATCGCGACTGGTTCGCCCTGTTGAACCACGGCTACCGCGTCACGGCGTTGGGTTCGAGCGACGGTCACGACGTGAGCCGCTACCTCGTGGGGCAGGGGCGCACTTACCTTGCCTGCCCGGACGGGGATCCGGGAAAGGTGGATGTCGCCGCGGCGTGTTCCGGCCTGCTGGCCGGCCGCGCGCTCGTGAGCCTGGGACTGCTGACGCAGCTGACGGTGGACACGAAGTTTGGAGTCGGCGAACTCGTCACCAACCCCGGCCGCGAGGTGCAGGTGAGCGTCCGTGTGCTGGGGCCATCATGGGTCGGTTGCACGAACGTCGCGCTGTTCGCCAATGGCGTGAAGATCCGCGAGGCGCAGTTCGACGAAACAGGGCGGTCCCAAAGCTCGCGGCGATTGCAGGGTGAGCGGGCAAAGGTGACCTGGAAGATTCCTCGACCTGCTCACGACGTGCATCTCGTTGCGATTGCCACCGGCCCGGGTGTGACGGCGCCGTTCTGGGCGATCCCGCGGCCCTATCAGCCCGCTTCGCCGCATTGGGTTGGCCGGGTAATCGGTTCGACGAATCCCATCTGGGTGGATGCCGACGGCGACGGCCAGTTCACCGCGGCGCGTGGCTACGCGCGCCAACTGGTGGCCCGGCACGGAGACGATCCTGCGAAGCTTATGCGTGAATTGGGGCGCTTCGATGAAGCCGTCGCCGCGCAGGCCGCGAGCCTGTGCCTCACCAACGCGGCCGTGGAAAAAGCCTTTGCTTCGGCCCTGAAATCCGCAGCCCCTCAGGTGCGGTGGGGTTTCGCCGCCTACGCTGCGACCGTGCGTTGAAACGAAAGCGACTGCCGGCGGCTACCCCGTTCGCGCCCGCAGCAGCAGTTCCACGAAGGGCACGTCGGGCGGCGCAGTGACCTTGGGATTGGGCTGGCGGCTTTCAACGAGTTCCACGGGCTGACCGATGAGTTCGCAGGCGGCGGTGTCGTCGGTCACCAGGGCCCCGGCCGACTTCACGGCGAGGAGGGCGCGGCGGATGACTTCGACACGGAAGCACTGCGGCGTTTGCACGGTCCAGAGCCGCGAACGTTCGAGATGTCGCGCGATGCGCGTGCCGCCGTCGGATTCCTTGATGGTGTCGGTGGCGCGTTGGGCGGCGACGGCGGCGCCCATTTGCCGGGCGACGGCGAGGCAGCGCGCGATGACGTCGGGCGGCGTGCAGGGGCGGGCGCCGTCCTGAATGGCGACCACGTCAGAGCGCGGGTCGAGGGCGGCCAGGCCGTTCCAGACGGAGTCCTGGCGCTCGGTGCCGCCGGCGACGAGGCGGAAAGGTTTGGTCAGCGCGAGTCCGCTGGCGAGTTCGTGGAAGGCGTCCTCCATTCCCGCGCGAACGACGAGCACCAGTTCATCGATCTCGGGGCACGCATCAAAGCGCCGCCAAGTGTGGACGACGACGGGCGAGCCGGCGACTTCAAGGAAGAGCTTGTCCACGTCGGGTCCCATGCGGGTTCCCCGGCCGGCGGCCACGATGACGGCACTGGTCATGTGCGGCCGAGGAAACACCAAGCCGAGGTCCGCGGAAACGGGAAAGCCGAGCCAGCTTTAGAACGGCATGAACGCCACGTCGAAGGTGCGCTCCACCAGCCAGCCGCCCGCGAGGAGCGCAATGGCCGCCGAGCCAAAGGGCAGGGCTCCTTGGCGATAGAAGCGGGTGTCGCGCAGGAGGTAGGCCAGCGGCAGGAACACCAGCACACAGGCCAACTGTCCCAGCTCGACCCCCGCATTGAAGCCGAAGAGAGGGAGGGCCAGGTGTTCCCGAGTGAGGCCCAACTCGCCCAGCACTCCCGCGAAGCCAAAGCCGTGGATCAGGCCAAAGCCGAACGCCATCAACCAAGCGCGGCGGTTGCCCGTGGTGCCCGCGGGTTCGCGGGAGTCCATGCCTAGGAAGCTCAACGCCACGGCCGCGACGATGCTGGCGGCGATCGAAGCCTCGACGAGTCGCGAGGGCAGCCGGACGAGTTCAAACGCGGCGAGTCCCAGCGTCAGCGAATGAGCCAGAGTGAACGCGGTAACGACTTTCAAGACGTCGCCACAGACCACGCGGAAACCGGTCGCGCCGCGCCAACCGAAGGGTGTGCGCCGGAGCACGGCGGGCAGCAACAGGGCGAAAAGGAAGGCCAGGTGATCGTAGCCCGTCCAGATGTGGTGGATCCCTTCGCGGACAAACTGGCCCAGGCTCAGGGCGGGGGTCGTGGGCAGGTCAGACGAAAAGGAAACAGTCCGCCGGTCGGGCGCGAGAATATGGGGAACGCCCCCGTTTAACGCCACAAGGCAGCGGTGTAGCGGATCGCTTTCGAAGAACAGTTGATAGGTGACGCTGAGTGTTTCCGCCTCGGGTGGAAGGGCGGCTTCGAGGCGAAGGACCGCGCACGGTGTCTCGAGGCGTTCGCTGACCTGGAGGCCGGTGACCCGGAGGGGAAGGGGATTGGTGCCGGCGCTGAGATTCAGTCCCCGTTGCATTGACGAGATGACGTCCGCTTGCCGCGTGCGGAGTTCGCCCCACGTCAGTGCACCGTCGTCGTTGGCGTCAAGTCCGAGCCCGTCGTCAAGGTCGCGCAGGGCCAGCTCCAACTGTCCGTTCAAGGTCCCGTTCGTCACCGAGAGGTTGAGCCAGGCCGTGCTTGCCGTGTGGGCGTGGGAAGTGGCCCATGAGCAATGGGCGATGAGCAGTATGACGAGCGATTGTAGGACAAACCGGACGCCCATTCTTCGGGTTGTCTGGTCGTTGGTCATTGTGCCTTGGTCGTTGAGCCTTCGGCCTTGGTCGTTTGCCGCCGCACTTCCCTGAGCAGGCGCGCGTCGGCGGGTTCTTTCTGGACCAGCCAGTTGGCCTCGGCGAGCGGCAGCGCAGCGGCGGGGTCGTTGAGCAGATGGAGCAGGAATCGGGCTTCCTCGCGCAGGTGGACGCGGTCGCCGCGGGCCTGGGCAGCGGCGAAGCGCGATTTGAGTTCGGCAATGCTGCCGGCTTCGGAACCAGGCTGGTCGGCGCGCTGGGCTTCGGCCAACCGGAGCAGTAACCCGTCCAGCCGGGCGTGATCTCGCAACAGGGCGATGACTTCGCTCGGACGCCCTTCATCCAGGAGAAAATCCGCGAAGGCGCCCAGCAGATACGGGCCGGTCGGGGCAAGCCGGAGGGCGGCCCGGAAATGGCGTTCCGCGGCTTCTTTCTGACCGTGGTGGGCGGCGCCTTCGGCCAGCACCGTCAGGGCCCAGACCCGGGTTTCGGAATCCCTGTTTGGAGCGCCGGCGGAAGATCGTTCGTCGCGGTCCAATGCGGCCTCGAGTTGGCGGCACGCGGCGGCGGTGTCGCCATCCAGCGCAACGATCTGGGCGATGGCCGTTGTGGCGGTCAGGGCGTCCGTCAGTCCAAGAAGATGGGCGGCGGCGCGGCGGGCTTCGGCGTATTCGGCGCGGACGGTATGGATCGTCGCCTTGGTCAGCCACGCGCCGGCATGGCGGGGCTCGCGGGCTAGGGCAGCGTCGAGGTCGGCCAGCGCGGCGGGAAAATCATGGAGACACTGGCGGATCGTGGCGCGCAGAACCAAGGCCTCAACGGGAGGAGTGGCGTGGGTCCAGCAGGGAGCCAGGGCGACTTCTGCCTGCCCGAGAAAACGCGGGTCGGCTTCCGTGCGGAAGCGGCGGAGGCATTGTCGGGCCAAGTCGAGCGCGAGGGCGAGATTGGTCGGATCGGCGGCGAGCGTTGCGCGGCTGGAACGGAGCTGGCGTTCTGCGGAAGAGGTTTCCTTGGTGCGAAGGTGCGCGATGACCACGGAGTCGTTGGCTGGCGTGAACGGGGCGGTGCCGGCCAGAATGGGGACGGTGAGGAGGGCGAGGGCGAGGAAGGAGAAGACGCCCGGACCGCCAACAGAGGTCAGGTTGCCGCGGGTTGGCCCGCCCCCACAGCCGTCTTCTTGCCCGCGGCGAGGGAGAAGACGGTGACGCCCAGCGGAACCGCGGGCGATGCGCTTCGCTTCGGTCAATCGGCGACCCATTGGAAGAAATTGATTCACGGTGGTGAAGGGTTCGTTAGGCGAAATCCGTGGCGGAAGACCGGAGTTTCGAGGTCACCGCCGGAGGCAACTCAGGGGAGAGCGTCGCTCTCCGGCGGTGACCGGTTGGTTCAACGATTGGGCAAAACAGCGGCGGGTTCGAAGCACACACGGGTAACGACACTCCGGAACCCGCCGCTCTCTCCACACGGAGAGAAATCGGGAAAGGGGAAAACGGCCGGGGATGGGAGCGACGGTCGGTCGCACCGCGATCCCCAGCCGAGCCGTCACTTTACCGTGGCGGTGAGGGAATCACCTTCGACCTTGGCGTTCTCCAGCTTCACTTTGCCGTCGGCTTTCAGGCCGAGGAAACCCATGTCGCCTGCGGGCAGGGGCACCGTGAGCTTGCGGGTGGCAGGGTCATAGCTGCCGACGGCGCTCTTGAACTTGCCATCCACCGAGGGAGCAGTCTGCGGCACGATGGTGATGGTCGGCTCGTTGGGCGAACCCGGCAGCGGCGAGTTCAGGTAGGGGAACTTGGCCGGGAACATCAGCGCGTTGATCGTCGCGCCGTCGGTGAGCGGGGCGTCGCCCACGGGAGCCACGTCGGGCGTGAGCAGCTTGCCCATCACGACACGCAGGGCGATGTCCACCACGTCGTCGCCCGGACGACGGCCGTTGGGGAAGCCGGCGAGATCGGCATTCGCGGCAGTCAGCGCGCCTTTGTCGAAGCCCGCGATGACGCCCAGGTTTTTCTGCTGGTCGCGCGAGGTGGCGGGGATGGCGGTGTTGAGCCGTTGCATCTCACCGAAGCCAAACTTGTTCAGGCCGTCCACACCCGTAACAAACGCGGCGATGAGGTCGTTGCGCGGAATGGCCGTCGGCGCAGGCACGTTGAAGAGTAGTTCCAGCAGCGCGGGCAACGTCGGATGCGTGACGTAACCGGCGAACTGACCGTCATCTTTGGGCTCGGACGCGTTGAAGGCGTTCTTGTCCTTGAGGCCGATGACAACCTCGTTCACGAGCGGCATGCCTAGGCGGGAGACCTGCGTGAAGAGCTCCACTCCGAGCAGGCCCGTGGATACCTTGCTGGCCGAGGACCACCCACCGATGATCGAGCCGCCCGGTGCAAGCAGGTAATCCTTGGGCAGTTCCAGGCAGATCGCGGTGACGTTTTTGTCAACGAGACTGTCTTTGGCTCCGTCCACCGGGCCGAGGGGATTGAGGTTCACGAGGTCGAAGGTCTCGCCGAGATTCACGACGAACGGATCCTTGCGCTGGCCGACGAAGAGCTTGCCTTTCTTTTCGGTGCCGGGCAGCGCGATTTCGTAGATGTATTGGTCGGCGTAGGCGTCATAGGCGGGGAAGGTCTTGTTGCCCACGTTGTCCTGCGGCTTCGTAAAGCGCACGGTGCCGTCTTTCGGGTTGGTGATCGGCGTTGAGGTGCCGGTGCGACGCGGTCCTTTGATGACGTTCAAGGTGTAGGTCTGGTCCACATTCAGCGCGGCGCTGTTGCCAGCCGTGATGGGCCCGGCAGCGAGCAAGGGGATGGCGTTCGTGCGCTTGTTGTCGCCGGTGCCGATGACAAGGGAGATGTCCTTGGAGACGTTCTGGAAGCGTAACTGGAAGGTCACGTCTTCGACGCCGTCGCCCGAGTTGTCCACATGGATTTCGTAGATCGCGTCCGGATCTAGCTGGAAATAGTTCGGTCCACCGTAGGCATCCTGCAACGGCAGGTAATTGGCGACCAAGGTGACGTATTCCCCGCGGCCAGGCTCATAGCTGCCGAACATATAAAAGTCCGTGCAGTCGAGCTTGGGGGTGGAGGTGATGAGCGGTGCCTCGCGATGGCTGGAGGCAGCCGCCGCGAACGCCGCCGCCAAGGCGGCGGCGAGGGAGGCTAGCTTGCGATGATTTGTGTTCATGGGATGATGGCCGGTGAGCCAGTTCACCCCATTAACGGATGAGCTCCGGAATTGGATGCATCCCCCGGCGACAGTTTGGAGGCCGGAACCGGAAGGTGGTCCTTGAGTTGACCGGAAAAACGGCTGGCCGTCGCGGCAGGCGGAAGCTAATCCAAGACGGCAACGCAGACGGAACGATGACCCTACCCAAAGACAGCTTCGCGGCGATCCGGCAAAACGGAATGCGTCCGGTCACCGGTGAGGGGCGTTTATCAGTAAATGAGTTGGCTGACGGCAACAACGGTGCGGGAAGGCTGGCCGGGAATCGGACCGTTCGCCGCACGGTTGGCGCCCGCAAGGGAGGCCCTGTTGGCTGACGTCACGATGAACCCGGCTTCAATCCGCCCGGACACCGAGCTGTTTGCGCTGATCTGCGCGGGTGATCACGGGGCGTTTGCCGAGTTTTACGACCGGCACTCGAGCCTGCTCTACGGCATCGCGGTCAAGGTCCTGGTGAACGAGGCGGAGGCGGAAGAGGTCTTGCAGGAGGCGTGCGTCGCCATCTGGGAGCGGGCCCCGCTTTACCAGCCTTCCGCCGGACAGCCCCTCAGCTGGGCGGTGACGCTGGTCCGCAACCGCGCCATCGACCGGCTGCGCTCCAGCCGCCGCAAAGCCGAACTCATCGAGGCGGCCGCGGTCGAGGCTGAGTTGCAGGAAGCCGAATCCGGCGATGCCTCGGACGCAACCATGACCGCGGAGACGGCGGGCTTTGTGCGGGGCGCACTGGAGACGCTTTCGGCCGACCAGCGCCAGGCGATCCAGCTCACGTTTTATCGCGGGTTGACCCAGCAGGAAATCGCGGCGCAGCTGGGGCAACCATTGGGAACCATCAAGGCCCGTATCCGCCGGGGCATGCTGGCACTGCGGGATCAATTGGAAGGCCAACTATGAATTGCACCCAGATCCAGGAACTGGCGGCGGCATTCGCGCTGGGCGGATTGGAGCGGGCCGACGCCGCCCGCATGCAGGCGATGGCCGATGCCGATCCCGACATCCGGGCTGAATTGGATACGTTCCTGGCCGTCGCGGATCGGTTGGTGCAGGGCGTCCGCCGGGTCGAAGCCCCGGCTGGGGCGCGGGCGAGGATCCTCGACCGCATCGCGAAGACGCCTCAACTGAAGGGCGAGGCGCCGGCGTCGGAGAACTCACCCTTGCCGGGCGGATTCCGCTTTCTGCGCCCTGCGGCCGGCCAATGGACCGAGGGGCCTTTTCCGGGGGCGCGGTTTCAGCTCCTGAGCGCGGACTGGCGGCGAAATCACGTGATGCTTTACCTCGAGCTGGATCCGGGAACGCGTTACCCCGACCACACCCACCATGGTTCCGAACAGCTCTTCGTCATCTCCGGCGACCTGCTCACGTCCGGCCGCCTGCTCCGGGCCGGAGATTTTGTTCACTGCGATTCCGGCACGGAGCACCACGAGGTGATTTCGCCAGGCGGATGCCACGCGCTGCTGGTGACCTCGATGTCGTCGGCAGTCGGCGAATTCGCGCGGGGCAAGTTGAAACTCGCCGGCGAGAAGCTCGCCAACACGTTGGGGCTCGGTTCCGGGGACTGAGGGCCAGGCAATTGTCCTGGGGGGCGAGCCGTCTCCCCGGAAAGAAATCTTCCGGTCCGGGCATACTTTTTAGCGCCCGTTTGCGCTGCTTCGGGTAGATGCGCCGCCTTTCTCAAAGCCCCCTGCCATGGCGTTGCGGCCTTCCGCCAACGCCTCGAAGCATTGCTCGACGAGCCGGAGGACGTGTTGACTGCGGCAGCGCCCATAGCCAACGCCACCATCAAGCTCGACTTGGAACCCCAGCCGCCCGACGAAGCCGTCGGCCAGACGCTCGGGCGCAACCAGTTGCTGGAGCGCGTCGGCGAGGGTGGCTGCAGCGTGGTCTACATCGCGGAGCAGACGGAGCCGGTGCGCCGCCGCGTCGCGCTCAAGGTGGTCAAACTTGGGATGGACACCAAGCAGGTGGTCGCCCGGTTCGAGGCGGAGCGGCAGGCGCTGGCGATGATGGATCATCCGAACATCGCCAAGGTGCTCGATGCGGGCACG
>JAYUSF010000354.1:0-9856 GCA_043755815.1 Verrucomicrobiota bacterium | reverse complement strand
GATTGGGAAACCGGGAAAATCTACCTCAGCCTCGTCCCCAAAACCCCACTCACCAACTGATGCTCACCGAATTTACAGAAAGAGCATTGCGCGGCCCGTTACCCGAAATAATGACCAATGGAGGTTCAACGTAGCCGCTTCCGCCATCGGTCACGACGATACCTACCACGAAACCGTTGACCACTGTTGCTGTCGCGGTAGCCGGTCTTGAAACAACTGGAGGCGGCAGGCTCTCGCTGGCATGAAGTTGCACGACCTCTGAGCTGCTCAAAGCTCGGTTGTAGATTCGGATATCGTCGAGACTTCCCTGCATTAAGCCAGGTTGATTGCCGGGTCTGCCAATATAGCCGGGTGCCCCGATGAGCAATGGCTCGGCCCCTGTGTAGGTGTTGGGCGAGCAGTTTTCCGCCTGCCCGTCCGAATCCTCAGTTAGTATCCCGTCCACATACAGTCGGGAAATATTCCCCGACCTGACACCGATCATTTGAAACCATCTGTCGACTTCGACAGTGGGAAGCACGCTGGCTGTATTCTCTTGGCACCCAACGCAACCTCCCTGAGGAGGATACTGTTGAAACATCCAGAAAGAGCCAGTGCCCCATATGCCCCACAAGCCATAACTGCGACCGCAATCACCACCCTTGCCAACAAATCTTACGTCTAAGTTCGTTTTTGAAAGTTTGACCCAGCATGTGACCGTGATGTCGTTTGCGATCCTCAGTGACTGGGCATCGGGAACTGTAATCAACGACGACACACCGTCGAAGGCGTATGCTGAGTTGGCTTTTTCAAACCTGTCCACGGTCAGCGTTGCGGCGGTAGCTGTTCCATGGTTTCCACTCCCACTCGCGTCCTTGGCGTCGCCATTGAACGGGTAATAGGCCACCAGCCCATTGGTGAAGACACTGTCAGACCAAATCGTTAGCGGCAGGCCAACAAGCGCGATTAACCCAAGCAACACTAAGCTAAGGGCACCATGGAGTCTTACCTTGAGCATGTGCTAACCGTTTCAGCCTTGATCGGAGGCTTCAAGCAAAACGCCGGGAAGAACTCCCGTTGTCGCCATGGCTCGCGTTGTTCCACACTGCGCCGTGAACTCCGTTCGCCGTCTGGCTGGCCTTGCCCTACAGGTCTTCGCGCTCCCACTGTTCGCCGCACCGGCGCCACGCGGCCTGGTCCCACCGCCGGGCATTCCGGTGCCGGAACCGGTGCGGCAGGAACTCACCGCGGGCGCGGCCGAACTGGGCCGGCAAGTCGCGGCGCTCCGGGCGGCGACGAATCCCCTGGCGCAGGACCTGTGGCCGGACGTCGCCGTGCTGCACAAGACGGTGGACTGGGCGCTGCGTTACGATGAGTTCCATGCGACGAACCAGTTTACCCAAGCGCGCGAGCTGCTTCGGCTGGGACAGGAGCGGGCTGCGCAACTGGCCAACGGCACCGCCCCGTGGACGCGCCGGACGGGGCTCGTGGTGCGCGGGTTTGTGTCGCGGATCGATGATTCGGTGCAGCCCTACGGCGTGGTGGTGCCCACGAACTGGGTGGCCGGCGGGGCGGCGCTGAGGCTCGACGTTTGGCTGGCGGGGCGCGACGAGAAACGCACCGAGCTGCGATTCATCAACGAACGGTCGCGCTCGAAGGGCGACTTCGCGCCGGCCGACACGGTCGTCGTGCATCCCTACGGCCGCTACTGCAACGCCTACAAGTTCGCCGGCGAAACCGATGTGTTCGAGGCGGTCGCCCACGCCGAGCGCACTTACGGCACCGATCCAAGACGGCGGGCGATCCGCGGTTTCTCGATGGGCGGCGGCGGAACGTGGCACCTAGCGGCCCATTTCCCGGGCTTTTGGCGGGCCGCTGCGCCGGGAGCGGGCTTCGTCGACACGCCGGGTTACACGGGAATTCTGGCGAGACCGCCCTTGCCGCCGCCGTGGGAACAGACTTTGTGGCGGCTCCATGACGTGCCGGGCTACGCGGCCAATCTTCGCCAGCTTGAGGTCATCGCCTATAGCGGCGAACTGGATCGGCAAAAGCTCGCCGCCGACACGATGGCGGCGGCAATGCGAGGTGAGGGCATGGAACTCCGTCACCTGATCGGCCCCGGCGTGGAGCACAAATACGAACCCGGCGCGAAGGCGGAACTGGCGCGGCAGTTCGACACGCTGATGGTGATGCCAAAGGAGTTGGAACCGCGCCGGGTCGAGTTCACGACCTTCACCACGCAGTATCCCGACCATGGGCACATGGCTTGGTTTGCCCTCGAGCAGTTGCAGCGGCATTGGGAACCCACCCGCGTGGTGGCGGAGGTGGCGGCGCCCGACCGGATTGTGGTCCGGACGACGAACGTGGCTGCCTTCCGGCTCATTGATCCGCCGGGTTTGGCGGTCGGGAAGGTAGCAGTGGAGATCAACGGACAGACGGTGAGCGGGTTGGTTCGCGCCGACGAGAAGAACGCCAACTTCAAGCCGGCGTTTGAGCTGCGGGGCCAGCGTTGGCGGGTGGCGGAGGGCTTCCCGGAGCCGCACAAACGTCCGGGACTCCAGGGGCCGATCGACGATGCATTCATGGGCCGCTTCCTGGTTGTCCGCCCAACGGGCAAGGCGTGGCAGCCGGCAGTGGCCAGCTGGTCGGACGCAGCGCTGGCGCAGTTTCTCGCGGATTGGCGCGCGCAGTTCCGGGGCGAGCCGCGGGTGAAGAACGACGTCGACGTCACGGATCTGGATTGTGCGGAAAGCGACCTGATCCTGTGGGGCGATCCCGGCGGCAATCGCGTGCTGGATCGGATCCGGCGGAAGCTGCCCGTGGGGTGGAGCCGTTCGACCGTCCGAATGGGTTCGCTGGCGGCGCCGGCGGCGGTCAACGTGCCGGTTTTCATCTGCCCGAACCCGCTGAATCCGGAGCGCTACGTGGTCGTGAATTCCGGCCACACTTTTGCCTCTTGGAATGGCACCAACGCTCGCCAGACACCGTGGTTACCCGACTGGGCGATTTTAACACTGCGGAAAGCAGGTGGCGATCAGGCGGTCGCTGCGGCGGGCTTTTTCGATGAGGGCTGGAGAGTCCGATGATCTTTCACACTCACCGTCAATTCATTCAGATCTTTTGCAGTCCGCCGAAACCGGCGGTTCCGCTCACTGAGTCTTTTGGCCGTCAGCAAGTTCACGGATTGTGTCCAGGAATTTTTTCATCCCAATGTCGAAGGCGGCCGAGATTGGAAGGACTTCGGTCTTGCGCACCTTGCGTTTGAACGCCTTGAGGTTGGCCTCCGCAACAGGTTCGTCCATCTTGTTGGCCACGACGATTCGTGGGCGATCCAGCAGCGCGGGATCGTAGAGTTCGAGTTCTTCGAGCAGGCTTCTGTAGTCGTCAACCGGCGAGCGGGCGTCGGTGCCCGCCATGTCGAGCAGGACGACCAGTCCCTTGCACCGGGCAATATGACGGAGGAACTTGTGCCCGAGGCCGACATTTTCGTGGGCACCGGCAATGAGGCCGGGAACGTCGCAGACTGTGAGCCGGCGGTAATCCTCATATTCCACAATGCCGATCTGGGGCGTCAGGGTCGTGAAGGGATAGGGGGCGACTTTGGGTCTCGCCCTGGAAATGGCGGTCAACAGCGTGGATTTCCCGGCGTTCGGATAGCCGACGATGCCGACGTCAGCGACGATGCGGAGTTCGAGGAGGTAATCGCCCTCTTCGCCGGACTCCCCAGGCTGCGCAAACCGTGGAGTTTGGCGTGCCGAAGTGGCAAAATTGCGATTGCCGAGACCGCCACGACCACCCTTGCAAAGGACGAATTGTTGGCCATGGGTGGTGAGGTCGCAAACCAGTGATCTGGGCGGCAGCGAGGGATCAGGGGCCGGTGATTCCTCGCCGTCCGCAAGGTCAATCTCCATCGCCCGAATGCCGCTTGCCGTTTGGATCACCGAACGGTTGCGAACAGCCGACCGGATCAAGGGTGAATCTGCTTCGGTTTCGTCACCCTCCACATCGGAATCTCCAGCCTCAACACCAGAGGGATGCGCCGGTCTGTCCAACTTCCAGACCAAAGTGCCGCAGGGAACCAGGATGACCAGATCTTTGCCGGCGACACCGTCCATACCCTTGCCAAGCCCTTGCTCACCGTTTTCGGCGAATAGCCGTGGCTGGTAGAATTGATGCAACAGGTTATTGAGGTCATGCGACGCCTCGAGGATGACATCACCGCCACGACCGCCGTTGCCTCCGCTCGGACCGCCTTTGGGGCGGTAGGCTTCCCGGTGAAAAGCCACACAGCCCTTTCCGCCGTGGCCGGCGCGGGCGGTTACTCGAATCTCGTCGACGAACATGGTGAAATCTTGGGTCGGAAATAAAAAAGGCGAGGCTGATGGCCTCGCCTAAGGGAAAACTATCCGGCCTAGTTTGCGGCGGGGCCGACAACAGGAACAATGTGCACCCGTCGGCGGGTTTTCTCGAATTGGACTTTACCGTCAGTCAACGCAAACAGGGTCCAATCCCGGCCAATTCCGACATTTGTTCCGGCATGGAATTTGGAACCGCGCTGCCGAACGATGATCGTTCCGGCGGTAACCAACTCGGAGCCGAATCGCTTGACACCAAGTCGCTTGGCGTTGCTGTCCCGCCCGTTTGATGTGCTGCCACCACCTTTTTTATGTGCCATGGTCGTGAAATTATGATTTTTGAAACTTAGGCGGTAATGTCTTTGATCTTTACCACAGTCAACTCAGCGCGAAAGCCACGCTTCTTATGATACCCCTTGCGGCGCTTCATCTTGAAGATGATCACCTTCTCGCCGCGCTTGTGCTCGACGATGTCGGCAACGACTTTCGCCCCCGTGACAGTCGGCTTTCCAAGCGAAACCTTCCCCCCTTCATTGAGGAGCAGGACACGCTCAAAGGTGAAGGGCTGACCGGGATCTATCCCGTTCAAACGGTCAATTTCCAAAGTATCTCCGGCGGCAACCCGATATTGTTTTCCGCCCGTTTCCATGACAGCATACATATCTTCCAAAAAAGAGCTGCAAAAAGACCAGACCTGCAGCTTGGTGTCAACGGCCCAGTGAAAATAATTTGAGACTTGGCCTCCGGGCAGAAGCAGCAAACGCCAGCGATGTAGATGTTGGCCGGAAGGCCGGCTAAGGGTTGGGACTTTTCGGAAAATGAGTTTTGACAGTTACTCGTTTGCGTGGCTCTCTGTGGCTTCTTGGCCTTGGCCGAAGCCACCAGTATACCAGTGTTTGCATCCAGTCGCTCCTCTTGAACGAGATGAGTCCTCTGGCGTTTTACTTTTTTCGGCCAACTGAATTGAGATACCAGCTATGATTAGCAGCAGAGATACAGCGCGCGAGTTGCTTGGATTGGAAAAGGTTAACCAAGTTGATCACGTCGCCATTTCGGTCGCTTCCCCGGAAGTGGTTCGTTCATGGTCGAAGGGCGAGGTCAAAAACCCGGAAACGATCAATTACCGGACTTTCAAGCCGGAAAAAGGTGGCCTCTTCTGCGAGCGCATTTTTGGACCGGTCAAGGACTGGGAGTGCTCCTGCGGCAAATATAAGCGGATCAAACACCGCGGGGTGGTGTGTGACCGTTGCGGAGTTGAGGTGACGCTGGCGCGGGTCCGCCGGGAGCGTATGGGTCACATTGAATTGGCGGTCCCTGTCAGCCACATCTGGTTTTTCAAATGCATGCCGTCCCGGATTGGCCTGATGCTGGACGTTACGGCCCGAAATCTGGAGCGGGTGATTTACTACGAAGATTACCTCGTAATTGATCCCGGGAACACGCCGCTGAAGCCGCTGCAACTGCTCAGCGAACACGAGTGTCGCGAAGCTCGATCCACTTATGGAGCAGACGCATTCGTCGCGAAAATGGGCGCTGAAGCGGTTCGCGATGCGCTGGCCCGAATCCAGCTGGAGCCGTCCGTCGAGGATCTCCAGGTGCAGATGACGGAGACGAAGTCGAAGCAGAACCGAAAAAAAATCGCCAAGCGCATCAAGCTGTTTCAGGGCTTTCTGAAATCGAAGAGCCGTCCTGAATGGATGATTTTGACCGTATTGCCGGTTATCCCTCCTGACCTGCGTCCTTTGGTTCCGCTGGAGGGTGGTCGTTTCGCCACGTCCGACCTTAACGACCTTTACCGGCGGGTTATCAACCGTAACAACCGGTTGAAGAATCTGCTCCAGCTCAAAACGCCGGAGGTCATTATCCGAAACGAGAAGCGGATGCTCCAAGAGGCGGTGGATGCGTTGTTTGACAATGGCCGCCATGGTCGAGCGGTCACTGGGGCAGGCAATCGTGCGCTGAAGTCCCTCTCTGACATGCTCAAAGGCAAGTCGGGTCGCTTCCGTCAGAACTTATTGGGTAAGCGGGTGGATTACTCGGGTCGGTCGGTGATTGTGATCGGTCCGGAACTGAAGCTCAACCAGTGCGGCCTTCCCAAAAAGATGGCGCTCGTGCTTTTCGAGCCGTTCATTATCCGCAAGCTCAAGGAGCGCGGCTATGTTCATACCGTTCGGTCGGCGAAAAAGATGATCGAACGCCAATCGGCTGAGGTCTGGGACATTCTTGATGAGGTCACCAAGGGCCACCCGGTGCTGCTGAACCGCGCTCCTACGCTGCACCGACTCTCGGTCCAAGCCTTCGAGCCGACCCTAATCGAAGGTGAGGCAATTCGAATTCACCCACTCGTATGCACTGCCTATAACGCGGACTTCGACGGTGACCAGATGGCCGTTCACGTCCCGTTGTCGGTGGAAGCCCAGTTGGAGGCGCGGTTGCTGATGATGGCGCCGCTGAACATCTTTAGTCCGTCGAGTGGCAAACCGATCATGACGCCCACCCAGGACATCACGCTCGGCTGCTACTACTTGACGGCGGAACCTCGCAAAGCGCGCAAGGATGGCGAAAGGCTGATGTTGTTCGACACCAAACCGGAGGTGATCTTCGCGCACATGGACGGCGCTTTGAAGACCCACGACCGAATTCGGATTTCGAATCCCGACTTCGGTCGCAAGACCGTCTATGGGAACAGCGAGATGAAGATCATCGAGACAACGGTCGGTCGAGTGATCTTCTCGGAGATCTGGCCTACGGAGCTCGGTTTCTTCAATCGCAGCTGTGGCAAGAGCCAGCTGGGAGACATCATCTTCAATTGCTACAAGGTCTGTGGTCAGGAGCGAACCGTAGTCACGCTCGACCGATTGAAGGAGGTCGGCTTTGCGGAAGCGACGCGATCAGGGTGCTCGATCGGCATTGATGACATGATCATCCCCGAGGCGAAATCAAAGGAGATCAAGAGCGCACATGAGCAGATCGCCGAAGTGGAGAAGCAGCATAAGAAGGGTCTGATTACGAGCCAGGAGCGTTACAACAAGGTGATCGATATCTGGACCCATTGCACCGACCAGATCGCGAATGTCATGCTGAAGACGCTCGGCGACAACCACGGCAAGAAGGAATACAACCCAGTCTCTTTGATGGTTGACTCCGGCGCCCGTGGTAACAAGGCGCAGGTCCGGCAGTTGGCAGGACTTCGCGGCCTCATGGCAAAACCCGATGGCTCAATCATCGAAAAGCCGATTCTCTCAAATTTTCGGGAAGGTTTGACGGTGCTCGAATACTTCATCTCGACCCACGGCGCGCGCAAGGGGCTTGCGGACACGGCATTGAAGACCGCTGACTCCGGCTACATGACCCGCAAGCTCGTCGACGCGGCACAGGATGTCATCGTGAAGGCCGACGACTGCGGCACCACAAACGGCATTTTTGTCGCTGCGATCTACGAGGGTGAGGAGGAGGTTGTTAAGATCAGCGAGCGCATCTTCGGCCGATATTCGTCCGAGGACGTATTTGATCCGGCTGACCTGAAACACAAGATCATTGGTGCCGGTGAAGAATTCGACGAGATCAAGTCGAAGGACATTGATCGTGCCGGCATCGAACGGGTGAAGATCCGTTCTGCCCTTACCTGCGAAACCAAGAGCGGGATCTGCGCGCTCTGTTACGGCCGAAACCTAGGGACCGGCCGCCTGGTTAAGCACGGCGAAGCAGTCGGGATCATCGCAGCCCAGTCCATCGGCGAACCGGGCACGCAGTTGACCATGCGCACGTTCCACATCGGGGGCGCGGCAGCTCAAACCTATAAACAACCGCAAATCAAGTCGCGCCACGACGCCGTGGTGAAATATAAAGACCTCCGCGTCGTGAGTTTGGAAGACGGGAACAGCATCGTCCTAAACAAGAACGGGTCGCTTTCCCTGTTTACTGCTGACGGTAAGGAACTGGAAACGCACGCGATTGTGGTCGGTTCCATCATTTCAGTGCCGGACGGTGGGACGGTCAAAAAGAATGACGTGTTCGTCGAATGGGATGCCTACAATATCCCGATCATTTCAGAAAAGGCGGGTGGCGTGAGGTTTGTGGACATCATCGAAGGTGTCACTGTGAAGCAAGAGGTCGACGAAGCGACCGGGCAAGAAGCCCTGGTGATTATCGAGCACAAAGAAGACCTGCATCCTCAGATTATCATCGAGGACGAGTCGGGCGATGCCCTCGCCCAGTATCCGATCCCCGCCGGAGCGCATTTGGTGGTCGCAGAAGGTGATGACATCGGAGCTGGTGCACTGCTGGCCAAGACGCCGCGCAAGGCATCCAAGACCAAAGACATTACCGGCGGTCTGCCCCGTGTCGCTGAACTGTTTGAGGCTCGGCGACCGAAGGATGCCGCTGAAATTGCAAAGATTGATGGCGTGATCGACTTCGGTTCGTCGGTGCGCGGAAAGCGCTGCATCATCGTCAAAGACATCCAGACTGGGACGGAGGAGGAACACCTCATTCCGATGTCGAAACACGTTATTGTTTACAAGGGCGACTTCGTCAAAAAGGGCCAACAGCTCACCGACGGCCCGGTGGTTCCCCACGAAATCCTTGATGTGTGCGGACCACACGAGCTGCAGGAGCACCTCGTGAACGAAATTCAGGAAGTCTACCGACTGCAGGGCGTTACGATTAACGACAAACACGTCGAAATCATCATTCGGCAGATGCTGCGCAAAGTCCGCATCACGGAACCTGGCGACACGCTTTTCCTGTGGGGCGAACAAATCGACAAGGTCCTGTTCGAAGACGAAAACGAGCGCGTCGAGAAGATGGGTGGCAAGCCGGCCGAAGGCGCCCCGGTTCTCCTGGGCATCACCAAGGCATCGCTGGAAACCGAGTCGTTCCTCAGCGCTGCGTCGTTCCAAGACACAACCCGGGTCCTGACCGAGGCTGCGACCATGGGCAAGAGCGATCCGCTCCGTGGCTTCAAGGAAAACGTCATCATGGGCCACATCATCCCGGCTGGGACGGGCTATTCGGGGCACCGAAACATCCGGGTCAAAGCGTTGGTCGAAATTCCGGATGAGCCGGTTCCTTCGCTACCGGAAGGTGCGGAGGCACACCAACTGCTAGCCTGATTCTGGCACGACATAAAACTTCGTAGCGGACGGGTTTGCGCCGTCCTCATTATTGTTTGAACCCACGGCGACCAGGCAGGCGAGGAGAGGTTGGCTCCGCCAACTTGCAGTCTGGCCGAGTGGCTGGTGCCCAAGTTCTAGAAACCGCCTTTCCCCCAACTGGAGAATCTGTCAGGAGTAGGAATCAGTGGTTATAGAGTGGCCGCGCAATGCTCTTTATGTAAACTCGGTGAGCATCAGTTGGTGAGTGGGTTTTTGGGGACGAGGCTGAGGTAGATTTTCCCGGTTTCCCAATCCTCGGAGAGTTCAGTGAGGAGCGCGGAGACGAGGCGGAGGAGGGAGGACTCGTTGGGGAAGACGCGCGCGACGCGGGTCCGGCGTTTGAGTTCCTGGTTCACCCGTTCGAGC
>JAYUSF010000353.1:0-9884 GCA_043755815.1 Verrucomicrobiota bacterium | reverse complement strand
CCTGCGGGCGCCTCGCCCGCAGAACCGGCGAGGGCGCCGGTTCGACCAGAGACAGGCGGGGGCGCCTGTCCCACTGCGGCTGCCGGCTGGCTCACAATCTCGACGATCTTCCGGTCGAGCAGCGAGCGGAACAGCTCCCAGCCGCGCTTCAGGTGCGCTCTCTTCTGCTTCTCCGAATCGTGGCAGGTGCGGATCAGCTCACGCATCGCGAAGCAGCCGTCGCCGGGCCGGCCCAAGACGTTGAGCAACATCGCGTGCGTGACCTGGAAGCGCGACGTGAGCTTCTCCGGTGGTGCGTTCTGAAGCCGCTCGAAAGTCTTCTGGTCCCACGCCACGAAGCCTTCGGGCGCGGACTTCTTCACCCCCTTCTTCCCGGTCTGCTTGGCCTTCTCGTCCAGCTTGAGGTTTTCGACGACGTGTTCCGGTGCCTGGGCGACTACCCAGCCCACGTTGTCGTAGCCCTTCCGGCCGGCGCGGCCAGCGATCTGGTGGAAGTCGCGCGACGTGAGCACGGCGACCTTCTCGCCGCCATACTTGCTCAGCCGCGTGAACAGCACGGTGCGGATTGGCACGTTGATGCCGACGCCGAGCGTGTCGGTGCCGCAGATGACCTTGAGCAGGCCGCGCTGCGCTAGTTGCTCCACGAGGATGCGATACTTCGGCAGCAGCCCCGCGTGATGCACCCCGATGCCGTGACGGAGAAACTTCTTCAGTTCCGGCCCATACGGACTGGTGAACTTGAAGTGCTCGAGCGCGCTGGCGATGGCCGCCTTCTCGTCGCGCGTCGCCACGTTGATGCTGGTGAACGACTGTGCGTTGTCCGCCGCCTCGTTCTGCGTGAAGTGGACGACATAGACCGGCCCCTTGCCGTCGGTGACGAGCTTTTCGAGCGTCTGCGCCAGCGGCGTCTCGGCGTAGGAAAACTCCAGCGGCACCGGCCGTGTGGTGCCCCTGATCGTGACGCTCGACCGGCCGGTCACGCGCGTCATTTCCCGCTCGAAGAAGTCCGTCTCGCCCAGCGTGGCCGACATCAGCAGGAAGCGCGTCTGCGGCAGCGTGAGCAACGGTGCCTGCCAGGCCACGCCGCGTTCGCGGTCGGAATAGTAATGGAACTCGTCCATCACCACGTCGTGGACCTGCGCCCGTTCGCCGTCACGCAGGGCGATGTTCGCGAGGATTTCCGCCGTGCAGCACAGGATCGGCGCGTCACGGTTCACCGTGGCGTCGCCGGTCGAAAGGCCCACGTTGTCCGGGCCGAACTCACGGCACAACGCCAGCCACTTCTCGTTCACCAGGGCCTTGATCGGGCAGGTGTAAACCGAGCGGCGCCCCCGCGCGAGCGACTGGAAATGCAGCGCCGACGCGACCAGCGATTTCCCGGAGCCCGTCGGCGTGTTGAGGATGACGTTCTTGTCCTCGAACAGCTCCAGGATCGCCTCCTCTTGGGCCGGATAGAGCGACAGCCCCTTCGCCGTGACGTAATCTAGGAAGCCACCGAGCAGGGCATCGCTGCTGGTGGAGGTCAATTTGACGAGCTGATCGTAAAGCGTCACGCGTCGGCCTAGGTAGCGGAGAACCGGGATGCGTGGAAGGCGCATCGTCGCGATCCGTGGCCGCCGCGGGCAAAACCACGCTCGGTGGGGGCCAACGATTGACGCATACGGGAGCGCCTGTTTGCCTCCGCCGATGCATTGGGCTGCTATCGCTTACGTTTGGCTGGCGCTGTGCCTGAGCATCTCCAGTCAGGCGGCGGATTTGAATTGGTCTGAAGGCGCCGGTTTCCGCAGCTTGGCCGTGCAACCATCGGCTTCGGGCAAGGTGGGATTCACCCTGATGACGGGCAAGGCGACCGGGCTGTCGTTCACCAACGCGCTGCTGGGCGACGCCTATCTGACCAACGCGGTGGCGCACAACGGCGCGGGCGTCGCGGTCGGCGACGTGGACGGCGACGGCTGGGCCGACGTTTACCTATGCAGCCTGCAGGGGCCGAACCGGCTCTACCGCAATCTCGGCGACTGGCGGTTTAAGGAGCTGGCGTTGGGCGACGCGGCCAGCGCGGACCAGCTTTCGACCGGCGTCACGTTCGCCGACGTGGACGGCGATAGCGATTTGGACCTGCTGGTGAACGGAATCGCGGCCGGCACGCGCCTCTTCCTGAACGACGGCAAGGGCCAGTTCTCGGAGCAGAAGGACTCGGGTCTGTCCCGCACCGCGTCGGCCACCTCGCTGGCCTTGGCGGACATCGACGGGGACGGTGACCTGGACCTCTACTGCACGCATTTCATCGACGCGATGATGCTGTCCGATCCGACGACGCGCTTTGCCGTGGCACGGCGCGGTGATCAGTGGGAGGTGACGAAGGTGAACGGTGAATCTGCCCGCTCGCCGAAGTGGAAGGGCCGCTTCGAGGCGCTTCCAGACGGCAAGGTGCGCGAGTTGCCGGAAGTTCACGGTCTCTATCGCAACGATGGCCGGGGCCATTTCACCGCCATTGAGAAGGAACCGGGCACCTACCATGACGAGACCGGAAAACCGATCCCGCCGTTCCGCGACTGGGGTTTGGCGGTAATGTTCCGGGACCTCAACGGCGACGGGATTCCCGACCTGTATGTCTGCAACGACAACACGTCGCCGGACCGCATCTGGATCAACTCCGGCAAGGGAACGTTTCGCGCCCTGGACACGCAGAAGGTCCGGCACACGAGCCGTTCCTCGATGGGCGTGGACTTTGGTGACCTCGACCGTGACGGGCACGATGATTTCTTCGTGGTGGACATGCTGGCGCGCGACCCGGCCCGCCGCCTAAACCAGTTGATGCGCGACCGGCCGAACCCGTTGGACGGCGAACGCATCGGCGAGCGGCCGCAGTTCAACCGCAACACGCTCTTCTTCGGGCGGCCGGATGGCTCGTTCGCCGAGGCGGCCTTCATGGCAGGAGTCGCGGCGACCGACTGGACCTGGACCGCGATCTTCATGGACGTGGACCTGGACGGTTACGAGGATCTGCTGGTCACGAACGGCTTTGAGTTCGATGTGATGGATCAGGACAGCAGCGATGAGATCAAGAACGGGCGCCGCAAGTTCACAGAGGCGCAACTAAAGCGCTCCATGCAGATCCATCCCCGGTGGCGCACGCGCAACGCCGCGTTCCGTAACCGCGGCGACGGGATGTTCGAGCCTGCGGGCGAGCAGTGGGGCTTTGATCACGCGGGCGTTTCGTTCGGCATGGCGCAGGGTGACTTGGACAACGACGGCGACCTGGACTTGGTGGTGAACAACCTGAACGAGGAAGCCGGCCTGTATCGCAACGATGCCGTGGACGGACGGGTCGAAGTAAGGTTGAAGGGCATTGCGCCCAACACGCAGGGCATCGGAGCCCGGATCAAGCTGGTGGGGGGCGCGCTCACCCAAGCCCAGGAAATGATCGGTGGCGGACGCTACCTCTCCGGAGATCAGGCGACGCGGATATTTGCGGCGGACCCGGATGCCAAATCGCCGATGCGGCTCGAAGTGCGCTGGCGGAATGGAACGCAGAGCACCGTCACGAACGTGCTGGCCAATCGCATTTACGAAATCAACGAGCCCGCTTCGACAGCGCCCGTGGCGGTGGAGCCGGCAGCGTTGCCGCCAACGATGTTCGAAGATGTCAGCGCCTGGCTCGGCCACACGAATGTCGACGAGCCATTCGACGACGAATCGAAGCAGCCGATGCTGCCGCGCCGACTCAGCCGCCTCGGGCCGGGCGTCAGTTGGTATGACCTCGACGGCGACGGCTGGGAGGACCTGATTGTCGGCGCGGGCAAAGGCGGGAGGTTGGCTGCATTTCAAAATGACCAGGGCCGTGGTTTCGAGAAGCTCGAAAGCGTGGAAGCGGCCGCGATGGATCAGGGCGCAGCGTTGGGCTGGGCCGACGGACTGGGCCATCGTCGGCTCGTGGTGGCGAATTCCAACTACGAGCTGAGCCCGGAAGGCGAATCCAGCCTTGCGCTTTACGCCTCCACGAACCTCTCCGGCCCGCAGATTTTGCCGGCCGGTGCCGCCGCGATCGGGGCGGTGGCCAGCGCGGACGTGGACGGAGATGGCGACTTGGATCTGTTCGTGGCCGGGCGCTTTCGGCCGGGCCGCTACCCGGAGCCCGTCGGGTCGACGATCTGGCTGAACGAAGCGGGCAAGCTGACGGCGAGCGGCGCACTGAGCGAACCCTTCAAGGCGATCGGCCTGGCCAGTGGCGCCACCTTCGCCGATCTGGACGGAGACGGTTTGCCCGAACTCGTCCTGGCCATGGAGTGGGGGCCGATCCGCATCTTCAAGAACCAACGCGGACGCTTCGAGGATGTCACGGCGGCCTGGGGACTTGCCGGCGCCACGGGGTGGTGGGCGAGCGTTACGGCCGGCGATTTCGACGGCGATGGCAGGATGGACCTCGCGTGTGGCAACTGGGGCCGCAACACCGTTTACGAACTGAATCAACCGACGGCGTTCCGGGCCTTCTACGGCGACTGGAACAACGATGGTGCGGTGCAACTGATCGAGGCGTGGCAGTCGGGAACCAACTGGTTTCCGATCCATGACCGCGCCTGGCTGGAACGCGGTTATCCCAAGCTGACCGACCAGTTCCCCACGCACCAGGCGTTTAGCCAGGCGACGTTGCACGACATCATTGGGCCGGCATATGAGAAGTGTGCGTTCGTCGAGGCGACGCGTTTGGAGTCCACGGTGTTCCTTAACCGCGGCAACCGCTTCGAGGCGATCCCGCTGCCGCGCGAGGCGCAATTGACGCCGATCTTCTCCCTGAACGTCGGCGACGTGGACGGCGACGGAATCGAGGACCTGTTCGGTGCCCAGAACTTCTTCGGCACGGCCACGGATCTTTCCCGAGACGACAGCGGCCGAGGCCTGTGGCTGCGGGGCAAAGGCGACGGCAGCTTCACGAAGTTGGACGCGAGCGTCAGCGGCGTGCGGGTCCTGGGAGAACAGCGCGGCGCCGCGCTGGTCGACTTCAACCACGACGGGCGGGTGGACCTGGCCGTGGCGCAAAACAACGCGGCGACGAAGCTTTACGCGAACCGAGCCGCCAGACCGGGGTTGCGCGTCAGTCTCGTCGGTCCCACCGCCAATCCGGACGGCATCGGCGCCCAGATGCGCGTCCTCTATGCGGCCGACCGCAAAGGCCCGGTTCGGGCCGTTCAGGCAGGTTCCGGATACTGGTCGCAGGATGGCGCTGTCCCGGTGCTCGGGCTCCGGGAAACTCCGGTCGCACTCTGGATTCGCTGGCCCGGCGGCAAGGAACAAACCGTTGCGCTCAAGGAGCAGGCTGGGAATGTCCGCGTCGTCTTCGAGCCATGAACACTCTCCGTCATCGCGGGCGAATCCCCCGCGTCGTTGCGGCCGCTCTGGCCGGCCTGCTCCTGCTTATCGTGCCGGCGTGCGACCGAAAGCCGCCCGCGCCGGCGAAAGTCGAGCTCGTGCCGCTGACCAACATGGTGCCCATCCGTGCGGGCACGTTTATGCGGATCAAATTCCCCGTCACGATCACGCGCGACTACTGGCTCGGAAAATACGAAGTGACCCAGGGAGAGTTCCAGGCGGTCATGGGCCGGAACCCGAGCCACTTCGCCGGGGACTCCAATCGGCCGGTCGAAAAGGTTTCCTTCCTCGAGGCGAGCAACTACTGCGCGGCGATTACGCGGCGCGAACGCACCGCCGGGCGTCTGCCGGATGGCCTCGAATACCGGCTGCCCTACGAATCCGAGTGGGAATACGCGTGCCGCGCCGGCTCCACGAACCAGTTTCATTTCGGCGACGACCCCAATGCAGCCGAACCGTTTGCATGGACGGGTGAAAACAGCGACGCCACGACCCATCCCGTCGGTCTGAAACGCCCGAATGCGTGGGGCCTTTGCGACACGCACGGAAACGTCTGGGAGTGGTGCTTGGACTGGTTCGCACCCTTCCCGGCGGCACCACTCACCGATCCCACGGGCCCGCCCGCCAGCAAGTATAAGCTCTTCAAGGGCGGCGGCTGGAACCAAGACGCCCAATACGCCAGGGCCTCCAGCCGGTTCATGATGTCGCCTTCCAACGGGATCCACTTTGTCGGTTTCCGCATCGCCCTCGGGCAGACTCCACCGCCAGCTCTCCAATGAAATCCCTGTCGCTCCCGACCGCCATCCCATTGCTCCAAGCGTGCGCCGGGATGGCAATGTTCGGCTTCCTCGGCCCGTTGAGCGCAGCCGACAGCGCCGTGGCCAGGCAGGTCATCAATCCCTTCGGCCAGACCGAGGCCACGCTGCAAGCGCTGCAGAAGAACCGTCAGGCCCAGCTTCAAGCCGCCGGTTCATGGAAGGCGTTCCACGGCTTCCAGTTCACGGACCGCCATGAGGAAAGCGGCATCCGCTTTGAGCACCACCCGGTCGAGGACGCGGCGAAAAATTACCTGGCCGTCCACTACGATCACGGCAACGGATTGGCGGCGGCCGACGTGGATGGCGATGGCCGGACCGACCTCTATTTCGTGAACCAGCTCGGAGCCAGCCAGCTGTGGCGCAATCTCGGCGGCGTGAAGTTTGAGGACCTCACGGCCAAGGCGGGCGTGGGATTGGCCGACAAGATCGGGGTCACGGCGTCGTTCGGCGACATCGACAACGACGGGCTGCCCGACCTGTTCGTCACCACCGTTCGGACCGGCAACGTGCTGTTCAGGAACCTTGGCGGCGGACGGTTCCAAGACATCACCGTCGAATCCGGCCTCGCCGTGAAACGGGCGCTTCATTCGTCTGGCGCGGTCTTCCTCGATTTCAACCGCGACGGTCTGCTCGACCTGTTCGTCACCAACGTCGGCAACTACACCCGCAACGAAAAAGGTCGCGGCGGGTTCTATCTGGGGCGGGTGGACGCTTTCCAAGGTTGGCAGTTCCCGGCACGCAACGAGCCGAGCGTGCTCTACCAGAATCTCGGTGGCGGCAAATTTGTGGACGTGTCCCGCAAGGTCGGCCTGGAGCATGTCGGCTGGAGCGGCGACGCCACCTTCTGCGACCTGAACCGGGACGGGTTCCCCGACCTTTACGTGCTGAGCATGTCGGGCGACGACAAGTTCTACGAAAACGACCGCGGCCAGCGGTTCATCGAGCAGACGGCCGCCTATTTTCCCAAGACGCCGTGGGGCGCGATGGGGGTGAAGTTCTTCGACTTCAACCTGGACGGCCTGATGGACCTCTACGTGACCGACATGCACTCGGACATGACCTCGGGGCAGATCAAGGCCGGTGACCAGGACTTCAGCCCGCGGTTCGAGAAGCAGAAGAGCGACGTGTGGTGTTCCGCCGAATGGCCGCCCGCCGCCAAGCTGGCCGCCACGAACAAAGTGCTCGGGAACGCATTTTACCTGAACCAGGGCCAGGGCCGTTTCGCCGAAGTGTCGGGCCGGGTGGGCGCGGAAACCTACTGGCCCTGGGGCATCAGCGTGGCCGACCTCAACGCGGACGGTTACGAAGACGTCTTCGTCACCGCGGGGATGGGCTATCCGCTGCGCTACGCGATCAACTCCGTGCTGCTGAACGAGGGCGGCCAGCGGTTTGTGGACAGTGAGTTCGTGTTGGGCGTGGAGCCACGCAAGGACAACCGAATTGAGAAGGAATTCTTCACGCTCGATTGCTCCGGGGAGGACAAGGCGCATCCGTTGGCCCGCGGCCAGAGTGGGATCCTGAGCGTGGTGGGAACGACCAGTTCCCGCTCGTCGGTCGCTTTCGACCTCGACGGCGACGGGGACCTGGACCTCGTGACCAACGAATGGAACGACCGTCCGCAGGTCCTGATCAGCAACCTGTCGGAGAAGAAGCGGGTCCACCACCTGACCATCAAACTCGTCGGCACCGCCTCCAACCGCGACGGACTGGGCGCCACCGTGAAGGTCCGGAGCGGGGAGAAAACCTACACCCGCTACCACGACGGCAAGACGGGCTACCTCGCGCAAGGCTTGGTGCCGCTCTACTTCGGTTTGGCCGATGAGGGGAAGGTGGACCGGATCGAGGTGATTTGGCCGTCGGGCAGGACCCAGGTCCTCACAACCGGCATCGGTGCCAATTCGCGGCTCACGATCACCGAGGATCGTTGATCAGGGCCGCGGTCCGGCCCCTGGTATGGCCGCGGCCTCCGGCCGGTAACCGGCCTTGGCATATTCCGGGGCCGCCGGGACGAAGTTCGCGTCGAATCTCGGTGGCGGGGCCGACAGGAGGTTTTCGGTCGCCGACACCTTCTGTTGGACGTCGATGATCCTGCCGGTGAAGACGCAACCATTGACGACCGCACCGGCGTTCACCGCGAGTTCGTAGCGTGCATGCCCCTTGAGACCGCCTTCGAGCGTGTTGTCCGCGAAGATGCAGTTCAGGTAGGTGCTGGCCCCGCCCATGTCGTCCACCCCGTTGCGATTGCCCGTGAAGGTGCAGTTCCGGAACTCGGCGTGGGATTTCCAGAAGGTGGTGACCGCCCCGTTGTTCACGAACGGCCGCTCCCCGGACGCCTTGGCCACCGGATCATCGCCCAGGTTCGAGATGTTGCGCACGAACAGGCAGTTGTTCAGCCGTGCCGCGCTGCCCGGGAGGAGGTCGAGGGCGGAACCGGTGCCCTGCGCCCGGTTGTTGATGAACCGGCAATTCTCGATCACCACCGCGCCCTGCTTGTGGCCTTCGTGCTGGATGGAGAGGCCGGCGCCGCAGGGACTGGTGAAGTTGTCCTCCATCTCCAGGTCCAACAGCGTCGGATACGACCGGCCAAACACCTTGATCGCGCCGCCGTCGGAGTAGAAGAACAGGTTCTTGGGAATGGTCCGGTCCGGTTCCAATTCCCGGGTCTTGGCCCTGGTGAGGAAACTGTTGGCCCCGGTGATGCGAAACCCCTTTAGCAAAGTGTTGGTCGAAATGCCGTCGCCGAAATAGACAACGTGGTTGACCACGGCCGGAAAACCGGCGTCGGACGGGAGCGCCAACTGCGGATTCGCTGCCGACAAGGTGACCCCGCCGATCGCTTCCAGCCGCACGCCGTCATGCGCGCGGTTGAACCAGACCAACGCCTGTTGCTTCGCGGCCGGGCGATACTCGCCGGCATGGACGCGGACAACCTTGTTGGTGGGATTGGCCGCCGCCAGCTGCACGGCGTCCTGGATGCTGTCGCCGGGGTGCACCTGATAGCCCTCCGGCGTCAGGGTGACGGCAGCGCCGAGGCGCATGAACCCCAGGACCAAGCCGGCCAAATTCGCGATGGTGCGTGCCCTCATGTCGGTCTTAGATTCCAAACCGGGCAAGGAATCGGCCAGCCAAATTCGTCCCGAGCCGGCCCCGCAATTCCGGCAGCTCACCCCAGACAGCCACCGGTCCGCCCACACTTTCGGCCCAGAAACGGAAAAAAGTCTTGTTAATTTGACCGCACCGCCGAAAAACGTGCCCGACAAGAGCCTCTCATCGTCTCAACCCGCTCTTCCGACGAACGAAATCATGAAACTATCCCTCAAACCAGCCTTGGCCACGCTGGCATTCTGCCTCGGTGGAATGTCCGCTTTCGCCAAGAATGACATAGAACCCACCAAGGAGTTCTACACGGTGGTCCACGCTCCCGCTCCCATCGTCTTGGACGGTGAACTCGGAGAATGGTCCGGAGTCCCGATCCTGGCCGACCCCAAGTTCGCAGTGCCCAAGGGCTCCGGTTCGACGGCCGAGAACCCCAACTACGTGCTGTTCGAGCAATACAACGGCGGGACTTGGTCCGGTCCGGACGATCAGACCTCGGCCGTTCAGGTCGTTTATGATGCCGACAACGTCTATTTTGGCTTCGTCGTCACCGACGACTACCACGAAAACGCCGCGAACAGCGCCTGGAACGGCGATTCGATC
>JAYUSF010000352.1:0-9885 GCA_043755815.1 Verrucomicrobiota bacterium | reverse complement strand
CCGCCACCAGAACCTCCGCCACCAGAACCTCCGCCGCCGGGACCACTTCCGCCGGGACCGCCGCCTTCGCCGCCGCCTTGGGCGCGTTGAGCGAAGCGGGCCCGCATCTCGGCCACGACCTGATCGTATTTCGCCTTCTGTTCCGGAGTCAGCGACGCGTCATACTCGGCCCGTTCCTGATCTGTCGGCCGCCGCCGCTCGCCCCCGGACTGCCAAGGGGGCACGGGCAATCCCGCAAACGGTCCGCTGGTGGCGACCTCGCCCTTGGTGCCGGTGACGGCGGGCGCCCTCGCGCCGGCCGCCTTGGCCACCGCATCGTTGGTCGAGCCGATGGTCACGCTTTCCGGCGGACGGAACCGCAGCGCCGCCGTCGGGATGCGCACGACATTGGTGCGCTGCGCCGTAATGATCGAGGCGCTGGCCGTCATTCCCGGACGCAGTTTCAGGTCGCTGTTGTCCACCTCGACGACGGACGTGTAGGTCACCACGTTCTGGTTGGTGACCGGCGCAAAGCGGACCTGCCGGACCCTGCCCTTGAACTTGCGGTTCTGGAACGCATCGACCGTAAAGTCGACGTTCTGTCCTTCCAGCACCCCGCCGACATCGGCTTCAGAAACCGCCGCCTCGATCTGCATCTTGGTCAGATCGTTCGCGATCTGGAAGAGTTCCGGGGAATTGAAACTGGCGGCGACCGTCTGGCCGGCTTCGACTTTCCGGGAAATGACCATGCCGCTGATGGGCGCCAAAATCGTCGTTCGGTCCAAGTCCACCTTGGCGCTGTCCACCGCGGCGACGCGGGTCTTCACGTTGGCTTCAGCCTGCAGCAGTTGCACCCGGGTCTGCTCGTTTTCGGTCTCCGAAATCAGCTTGGCGCTGTAGAGCTCCTGCGAACGTTTGGCGTTGAACTTGGCGAGTTCAAGCGCGGCCTGCGAGTTGGCCAACTCGGCCTCCACCCGCGCCATCGCCCGCTCGTAGGTCGCCGGATCGATTTTGGCCAGCACGTCGCCTTCCTTCACCCGGGAGTTAAAGTCTACCTTCAGCTCGGTGATGATGCCGGAAATCTGACTGCCGACGGTAACCACCCGCACCGGCGTGACGCCACCGTTGGCGGTGACCGATTGGGTGATGTCGCCCCGGGAAACAACGTTGGTCCGCAGCTCGGCCGAGCCACTGCCTGAGGCCCCGGAAGCGCCCCGCCAACGGTAGTAACCGTAGCCGCCGCCCCCGAGCACCGCGATGATGACCAGCCACTTCAGCCAGCCGGAATTGCCTGAACTTGCCATGAGGTTAGGATTTCTCCGTAAATGATGTCACGCCCGGCAAAGGAATAGCAACCGACAGCCCTTTGCCGCACCCAACTTTCTCCAGCGGGAGACCCGTCCAGATGTTCGCGGTTACGGGAAACATCGGGAATGCCTCGCGCGGCCCAACCGTCCGGGTGTCTCCAGCGGCCGAACTCGGGGGACGCCAAGTCCGGCCGATCGACCTCCGGGCACCGGAAAGCGGACGGGCTCAACCGGAACCGGTCACCACGCGGCTTGCGTCATTTCGGGGCGCTCCCGTAGCTTCCGCCGACTTCGCGCATGAAGATATACATCGACGGGAAATTCTACGACGAGGCGGATGCCAAGATCAGCGTCTTCGACCACGGCCTGCTGTATGGTGACGGCGTGTTTGAAGGCATCCGCATGTATCACAACCGCGTATTCAAGCTGCGGGAACACATCGAACGCCTGTGCTGGTCCGCCAAAGCCATCCTCCTCGACATCCAGATGACGCCCGAGGAATTGATCGCGGCAACCGTTGAGACCTGCCGGCAAAACGGCCTGCGCGACGGTTACATCCGCCTTGTGGTGACGCGCGGCAAGGGAACCCTGGGCTTGGATCCCCGGAAGTGTCCCAAGGCTTCGGTCATCATCATCGCCACCACCATCCAGCTTTATCCCGACAAGACCTACACCGAGGGCTTGGCCATCGCCACCGTGCCCACGACGCGCAACCTGGTGAACGCCGTCAACCCGGCGATCAAGTCGCTCAACTACCTGAACAACATCCTCGCCCGAATCGAGGCCAACAACGCCGGGGTCGAGGAAGCCATCATGTTGAACAGCGACGGCTTCGTGGCGGAATGCACGGCCGACAATGTCTTCATCGTGCAAAAGGGCCGGCTGCTGACGCCTCCCCTGAGCGCCGGCGCGCTTTACGGCATTACCCGCAACACGGTGCTGGATTGCGCCCGCGCCTTGGGCATCCCGTCGGCCGAACCCAATCTAAGCCGCTATGACCTCTACATCGCTGACGAAATGTTCGTCACCGGCACGGCCGCCGAGATCGTTCCGGTGGTCAAAATCGACGGCCGTATCGTTGGCTCCGGGAAGCCGGGGCCCCTGACCGCGAAATTGCTCGCGGCGTTCCGCGAAGTGACCAAGACGGATGGCGAAGTGATTTTTCCCTGAGCGGGCTCGGCCATCGGCGTCAGCGACTCCTTCCACGGACTTCTGCCCCCCGAACGACCCGTTCACCACAAAAGGTGCACACGATACTGAGTATGGGTTTGACTTGGCTGGGGCCATCTTCCAACTGTATGGGCAGTCACACACATTCTTGATTATGCACTCCGCATCTCTCGTCCGTCCCCAATCTCCTCGGTCCGGGTTCACCCTGATTGAGTTGCTGGTTGTCATCGCGATCATTGCGATTCTGGCAGGCATGCTCCTGCCGGCGTTGGGCAAGGCCAAGGCCAAAGCGATGACGGTGAAGGTGCTCAGCAACAACAAGCAACTGATGCTGGCGATGCACCTCTACGGCGGCGATTACGCCGATTTCTTGCCGCCCAACCCGGATGACGGGAACAAGACCCCGGGTCGCAACTGGTGTCCCGGCAACGTGGCGCCCGGCTCAGCCGACGAGGCTAATACCGACATCCTGAAGGACCCCTCACTCTGCCTGATTGCTCCCTACATTGGCAACGCCGTCGAGATCTTCGTCAGCCCATTCGACCAAAAGCCGGCGAGGCTCTCCTACAAGACGAAGGACGGTCGCGTCCTGAAGAAGAGAGCCCGTTCAGTCGCCATGAGTCAGGCGGTTGGCACCGATCCAAGCACCCCGAACAGCCGCCTCGCGGTGGCCGGTCCTTGGCTGGATGGCAGCCACGGGCACACCCGTGGAAAAACCTATTTCACCTATGGGAAGATGGGGGACTTCAACTCTCCGGGTGCGGCCAAGACCTGGGTTTTCATGGATGAAGACCCGGCCAGCATCAATGACGGTGGTTTGGCGATCGCCGCCGAAACGCTCCCATGGATTGATTGGCCGGCCTCCTTCGGTAACGGAACCGCCGCCCTGGCCTTCGCCGACGGCCATTCTGAAATCCGCAAGTGGATTTCGAGCGAAACTCAGGTCAAGAACGGCAACGTCGGTCAGGCTGCGCCAAGGACTGCCCAAGGAAAGAACGACCGCTATTGGATCAGCGAACGCACCACGGCGCGAATTGACGGCAAAGAGCTGAAGAGGTTCTAAGTCTGATTTCCAATCCACCGTTCAGAAGCTGCCGCCTTCGGGCGGCAGTTTTCGTTTTGGCCAACTGGAAGCGCGACTCTAAGATAGCCCGAGGCCATTGCACCGTTGACTTAACCCGTCACGTCTCCAACTGTATGGGCCGAAGCAAACATTTGGTCACCCATGAAAACTCCAATTCCCATTCGTATTCGGTGCATCCGGGACGGGTTCACCCTGATTGAGTTGCTGGTTGTCATCGCCATCATCGCGATTCTGGCAGGCATGCTCCTGCCGGCATTGGGCAAGGCCAAGACGAAGGCGCAAGGCATCCTGTGCATGAACAACAGCAAGCAACTGATGCTCGCTTGGAAGCTCTACGCCGGTGACAACGGGGACCGGTTGGTGGCGTCGCTCGCCATGCCTGGCCGGCCGGTTTGGATGGAAGGTGGGCTCGACTTTCCGGGCGATGCGAGTCAAACGAACAATCGATTCGTCACCAACGGACCGCTTTTCAAATATGGCGGCAGTTCGCTGGCCATTTACAAATGCCCCGCCGATCGGGCAGCCATGGGTAAAATCGGAGGGCCGAATGGCCGATTCACCCCGCGGATCCGGAGCATGTCCATGAGCCAGGTCTTCGATACCGGCAGCTGGTTACCCGCTGACAGATACCGCCTTTACTCCAAAGACGGAGACATCGTGCGCCCCTCCAACACGTTCGTTTTTGTCGAGGAGCACTCCGACAGCATCAATGACGCTGCGTTTGCCGTGAAGATGGTTCTACCCGACGCGAAAAGCGGCGATATCGTCGACATGCCGGCGGCCTACCACAACGGAGCCTGCGGTTTTGCATTCTCCGACGGACATTCGGAGATCCACCGGTGGGTCGGCCAAACGATCAAGCCGAAGGTGAAATACGACGGCAGCGTGGCGCTCAACGTGCCCGCCAGAGATTCCCTGGGCGACGCCAAGTGGATGTCCGAGAACACCACGGTTGCGAAGTAGGTCGAGCTAAAGGGTTCGGATTCGCTGTAAACTGCCGCCCAAGGGCGGCAGTTTTCTTTTCCCGATGGCAGACCGCTATCCTCATCGCACCCGCGCAGCACAGATGCTGGTTTATTGCTGCGCCATCTGGGCGTTCAGCTTTCCGGCCATGAAGGCCCTTGCCCTGATTGGCGAGCGGGCTGTGCCGGGACACAGCTCCTTCTTTTTCGCCTCGCTGTGCGTGACTCTTCGTTTCGGGCTGGCGGCTGGACTGATGTTGCTTTGTTTTCCCCGGCTTCGTCGCGGTGGCATCACCCGGAGTGAATTCCGCCAGGGCAGCGTGCTGGGGCTGTTCGGCTCCGCCGGACTGATTCTGCAAATGGACGGCATGGCGTATACGCATGCCTCGACCGCCGCCTTTCTCACACAGGGTTACTGCGTCTGGATTCCCCTCTGGTTCGCCCTCCGCCACCGGCGGTTTCCGGGTTGGCAGGCGATCGGGGCCACGTCGCTGGTCATTGCCGGGGCGGGAGTCCTTGCAGGGGTCGATCTCGCCCACCTGCACCTCGGGCGCGGGGAAATCGAGAACTTGATCGGCTCGGTCTTCTTTGCCGGTCAGATCCTCTGGCTGGAGCGGCGCGAGTTCACCGGCAATCAGGTTACCCGTTTTTCATTCGTGATGTTTGGGACGATGGCGCTGGTTTCGTTGCCGTTGACCCTGTTTCTGGCCAAAACTCCCTCGGCCATGTTGACCGCCTTCGCTTCGCCCCCTGCCCTTGGGTTGCTGGCCGGACTGACGGTGTTTTGCACGCTGATCACATTCCTGCTCGCAAACCGCTGGCAACCGGAAGTGCCCGCGGCCGAAGCCGGCCTGCTCTACTGCACCGAACCCGTCTTCACGAGCCTGGTTACACTGTGTTTGCCGGGGCTCATCGCAACCTGGGCGGGAATCGGGTATGCGAATGAAGTGCTTTCCCAAAACCTCCTCGTAGGAGGCGGTCTGATCCTGGTTGCGAATGTCTGGATGCAGCTCAGTGCCGGGAAAACCGTTGAACCGTCCGGCGTAAAGTGAGTTGAGCCGTTCAGCCCGACGGAGCGGAGCCCAGAATCCTTGCTCGGAAACCGTTGCGCACTTGCCACGGGCGAATCCGGTTCCTTTCAAGTCTTCCACGGTCAGTGCAACCGGATTCACCGACGCAGTCACCCGCACTGATTTTCCTCCGAAGCCTCCCCGGCGGTTCTGCTGAAAAAGTTCAGGGCTAAAATACAAAACCGGCCGGGAAGCTCCCGGCCGGTTCAAAGCTCAAAACCGATCAGGCGCGCGTGGGAGCGCCCGCCGTCTCCGCCACCGGAACCGTGCTGGTGCTCAACACGGGGCGCTGCCCCTTGTGCCACCAAAGCACCAAGGCACTGGCAATATAGATCGATGAGTAGGTGCCGGTGATGATGCCGACGAGGAAGGTGAACGCGAAATCGTTAATGGGACCGCCACCGAACAGATAGAGCGACATTGTCGCCAAGAACACCGTGCCGGAAGTGATGATGGTGCGGCTCAACGTTTCGTTGGTCGCGCGGTTGATCAGTTCGCGGAAGGAGCCCGGAACGCCAATCTTCAGGTCTTCCCGGATGCGGTCGAAGATCACGATCGTGTCGTTGATCGAGAAACCGATGATGGTGAGCAGCGCCGCCACGAACGTGGCGTTGAACTGCCGGCCATGTTCGCTCCAGACGCCCGTGAGGCAATACACGCCGATCGTCATCAGGACGTCGTGCAAGATCGCGACGACCGCGCCGATGGCGAAACTGAATTCATACCGGAACGCCACGTAGATCAAAATGCCGAAGAGCGAGAGCAACGACGCAATGATCGCCGCCTTCTGGATCTCCCGTCCGACTGCCGGACCAAAGGTCTCGGCTGCCAGGCGCTCGTATTTCGCCTCCGGAAAGGTCTGCTTCAGCAATTCTTCCGCGCGGTCGCTGTTCGACTTGATCCCTCCCAGCGCGGCCTTCTCGTCGTGGGGCAGGTCCAATCGGAGGGTCACCTGGGTCGTCGCGGCGTCGGTCTGGTAGCCGACGCGGAATTCGCCAAAGTTCAGCGGTTTTAGGGCATCGGTCACCTTGGTCTGGTCAATCCGCTGCGCGAACTTGAGCGTCACGCTCTCACCGCCGGCAAACTCAATACCGGCCATGTTCGATCCCCGCACGAAAATGCCGTAGCCGAGGCCGACGATGATGATGAGCCACGAGACCGCAAAGGCCGGCTTGGCCAAGGCCATGAAATCGATCTTGGGCTTGCGGATGAGGTGGAGCATTTTCACCCCGCCGTTGAGGAGCGACGTCTTCGCCAAGAGAAAGTCGAAGATCAGGCGGGTAATCACCAGCGCAGTGAACAAGCTCGCCGAGACACCCACCGTCAAGGCGACACCAAATCCTTTGACCGTTCCCGTCCCGAAAATGATGAGGAGCACCGAGGAAATCAGGGTCGTGACGTGGGAGTCGAAAATCGTGGCGAACGCCCGGCTGTAGCCCGCAGCGAGCGATCCGCGAACCGACTTGCCGTGCGCCTGCTCTTCCCGAATGCGCTCAAAGATCAGCACGTTGGCGTCCACCGCCATGCCGACGGTCAGCACGATGCCCGCGATGCCAGGCAGCGTAAACGTGACGTTGAGCGAGCACATCACCCCGAGAAGGATGAGCAGGTTGCAGATCAATGCCACGTTGGCCACCGCACCTGCCAGGAGGTAATAAACCAACATGAAACCCGCCACGAGGACGACGCCGGCGATGGAGGCCCGGATGCCGCTCTGAATGGACGCAGCACCCAGAGTGGGATCCACGCCGCGTTCCTCGACGATCTTCAACGGGGTCTTGAGCGGATTTTCCAGCGAGGTTGCCAGTTCAAAAGCTTCCTTGTCGGAGAAACTGCCGGTGATCGAACCCTGGCCGCTTGGAATGACGCTGTTAATGTTCGGCGCGGAAACGACCTCCCCATCCAAGACGATCGCCAACCGCTGGCCCACATTGGCCCGGGTGATTTGGGCAAACTTGATGGCCCCTTCGGAATTGAGCGTGAAATGCACCTCCGCCTGTCCCGTCATGGGATCATGGGATACCCGGGCGCTTTCCACCGCATCGCCGGTTAATCCCAGTTCCGGCTCGGTTTTCACAATGATCGGGCTGCGGGCCGAACGGCCCTGAGGACCCTTCACTTTTTCAAATTTCAACTCGTAGCCCGGCGGAATCAGGCCGGTCTGGAGGTGATCGGCCAGTTCAGGGTCAACCATCCGGAATTCCAAATAGGCGGCTTTCTGGATGTTTTCGCGGGCGTTCGCCTTGTCGGATTCAGACAGGCCGGGCAACTGCACCTCGATCCGGTTGTCGCCGGCCGGCTGGATCACCGGTTCCGCCACACCAAAGGCGTCTACGCGGCGGCGCAACACCGCAACGGCTTGGTCGACCAGAAAGCTGCGGTTGAAATCATCAAAGGCAGAACTGCGGGCCGCGGCATTGGTGCCGTTCGCTGCCGCGTTCGTGCCCGGAGCAACCTTGCTGAGGTCCATTTCAAGAACCCACGCCGTGCCACCGCTCAAATCCAGACCCAGCTTGAACCGGCCGGCCGCCTCCCGTTGCAGCCGGGCAAGGATCACGTTGACCGCGGGACGATCCTCGGCGTTGTCGAGGTAGTTGGTTGGAAAATACTTCCGGATATCGGTCGTCCCAACCGCGGTGATGAGATTCGAATAGGTGCGCGTGACGAACCCCGTCGGATTGTTGGTCTCCAACACGCGGGCCTTGCCGACGATGTTGGTGAAGGCTGCGTCGACGTTCATTCCCGACCGGTCGAACTGGTCGATGAGATTTCGGGCCTTGGGCGGGTAAATCTCCGAGATCGACCAAACGATCAGGAAGACAACGAACAGAAATTTCCAAAGGTGGCTGCGGTTCATGGAGGCTTCGGGCTGACAGGAAGGGTGTGCGGGCGCGGTCAGGCGCTCTTTTCAACGATCTGGGTTACGGTGCCTTTTTGGACTTCGAGCTTGGATTCGCCGGAGCGGAGGGTGACGGAATCGTCCCGGACACTCGTAACGATTCCAAGGATCCCGGCAGAGGTCGCCACCTTGTCGCCGGCCTTGAGCGTCTTCAGCAACTCGGCCTGCTCCTTGGTTTTCTTTTGCTGGGGCCGGATGATCATCATCCAGACCACCACCATCATCAACACCGCCATCCCGACGGTGGACATCATCTGGGCTCTCGGGTCGGGTTGGGTCGCGGCTTGGGCCAGCAGCGGCAATGCGGCGGTCGGCAGATCAATGAATGCGTTCAGCATCGGCGTTCTCCAGTCGAAAAATGAGCCGGAAGACTAGGGGGGAGCGTTTGAATGGCAAGCGTGGGATACGGCGAAACACGCGCGCGCGGTTCGTTCCAGTCAACCGACGGTCGCGGGCAGATTCAGTCGGAATTCAGCTCACAGCTTGGGCTTGAGCTGGGCCACCTTCTTTTCGAGGTCCTCGCCGAGCTCATCCTGAAAGAAATAGGCGTCCCGCGAGCCCCCGGTGTTCCAACTGTGGATGAACAGCATCTGCTTGAAGCCCAGCCAACGGGCGGCGCCGTCAATGGTCAGATGGTTTCCGCCCGCCGGAGTGCCGCCCGGGACCCGATGCGGTGGCATCCCCTTGAACGCAGAGTCCCGCCCCCCGCCCCACTTGCCGTCGACTTTCATCACGGCATCGGCGGCCAGCACCCAGCCCGGATTGGCAGTCGCGGTCTTGATCGGGCTCCTGGAGGAAAATGTTCCGGCCGGGTTGCTCCATTTTTCGATCCCGCCGTAATACTGGTAACCAATGTTGAACTGCGGGTATTGCGGTTCGTAAGTTGGGAAATCGGGACGGTTTGGGCAGGTCCACATTTTCGCCACGGAGGCGTTGGTGTCGAGGGGCAGTCCCAACTGGCGGGCGGCGGCGGCCTCAGGTTGGTTGATCGAAATCTGGACCCAGAGCCCGCCGTCGAAACGCGCCTTGAGCAGCACGTCGCGGTTGTCGTTTGCGTAAATGGTCATCCCGATGCCGATCTGGCGGAGGTTGTTCAGGCAGCGGGCCCGTTGCGCCCGCTCCTTGGCCTTGGACAGGGCCGGGAGCAGCATCCCGGCAAGGATCGCAATGATGGCGATCACCACGAGCAGTTCGATGAGGGTGAATCCGCGCGCCGTTTTCCGACTGAGTGGCATAGGCATTGGGAAACTGGAACGAGCGTGGTTCCTCAGGGCCAGCGCACAAGCATCAAATCCCCGCCTCCGAACACTCGGGCGTATCTACACACCGTGTGCGGCCGTGATTTGGACTGCGCCGGCATGACGGCGCTTTTCCTGCACCGGCGAGAATGCTTCGGTGCCTTTGGAACTGACAC
>JAYUSF010000351.1:0-9899 GCA_043755815.1 Verrucomicrobiota bacterium | reverse complement strand
CTGGGATTGATTCATGTGTGCCTAGCACGCTAGGCATACGTCTCCCAAAAAACCAGCCCGGAAACTCCAGCGGAAGAATTTGGTCTCACACCCTCGCGCGCGGCGTTCATGCCAAAGATGAGCCAAGCTGGCAGTCGGCGAATGCCCACCAACCGCCCTGCGGATTCATCCCGCCGTGGGGTCCAGAGGTTCAACGGCCACCCAAACCTGGCCATCGCGAACCTGCGTGGCGTAACTCCGAAGCGGCTTGTCCGGCCGGGTCAGGCCGGCGCCCGTGGTCACATCGAAGGACCAGCCGTGCAGCGGACAAAACACCTCGCAGCCCTGGAGGAACCCGCTGCCCAGTGCCGCTCCGCGGTGCGGACACGTGTCATCGGTGACATGGAAGCGTCCCTCGACGTGGGCCAGCAACAGTCGGCGCCCACGAACCTCGATGGACCGGCAGGACCCGGCGGCGAGCGAGTCGACAGAGGCGATGGGAAGGAATCCCGAGTCAGTTGAGTCCATTACGGTTTTGAAAAACGACCTTGAACCCTGGTTCGCCGCCCGAACACCTGAGGTTGGTTCAATGCGATGGTGGTGGGCTTCCCGCCGGCTTGTTCTTCTTCCAGGGCTGTTCGGGAAATTTCTCCGGCAGCTTGAACGCCTGCGCCTTCGGTTGCGCCATCTTGAGTTCATCTTCCGTCGTCCCGGTGGCGGCCGCCTGGCCCGGTGGCGGTGGCGCCATGTTCTCCTTCCACGAGGCGATGCGCGCCTGCAGGCCGTGGTGCTCGGCGGTCTTCTTGTCGCCGGACTTCATGTAGAACAGGGACAGGTTGGTGTGCACCAGTTGCTCGTTGGGCTTCAGCGTCTGGGCCTTGTGTCCCTCGGCGATGGCCGTCGCGAAGTCGCCCTTGCGATAGTGACACATGGCAATGCCGAGCTGGGCGTCGAAGTGCTTCGGATCGACCGCGAGGATTCCCGCAAGCTTGGCGATGGCGGAATCGTAGTCACCGGTCGAGTAATCGAACATCGCATCGTCGAAAATCGCCTGAGAATCGGACATGTTGGCCGCAAGGTGACGGCTGAGGGCCGGGGCGGCAAGGGTGTCGGCTGGATGGTAGTGTCCTAATCTGGAAGGCAAGAAGACAGGAACAGGCAGATTTCTTCCGGCTTTCCTGCCTTCCAAATTCAAATCAGGAGATTGTCGGCTGGATGACGAAAAGCGGTCCGAAAGCGGATTCCTACGGCCGGCTACCGCACCGGGCGAACGGCGGGCGCGTTCGTCGGCAGCGGCAGGGTTCCGGGCGGACGCGTCCGCGGCTGAACGAGCCCGCTGCCCAGACCGTCGAGCGGATCCGACTTTGGCGTGGCTTGCCAGGCCTTGAACGCGAGCCAGCCGGCCACGATGAGCGCGATGCCCAACAGCAGCGGGAAGACCAGCGTCCACTTCACGCGGGAGAGCTGCAGCATGACGAAATCAACCGCGCCCCGGGAACGGCCGGGGCTGCCGGCCCCCATCCCAAATTCGTCGACCCCGCCGATCTCGCCGTTGACCTCGGCCACGATCACCTGCTCGTCCAGTCGCAGGAACTTGGCGTAGGTGCGGGCGAAGCCGCGGATGTAAACGGGGGCCGAAAACACCGACCACTCGCCGGCTTCGAGCGCCCGGATGTGGTCGGTCTTGATGTTCGTGCCGTCGGCCGCCTGGTGAACCGACAGTCCACGGCGCTCGCGCTCGGCCCGAAATTTGTCCCCGACAGATGGCATCGGCGGGAAATTAGCGGGTTTTGCCCCTTCGCGGCAATGTCGGAAACCAAACGAAGGCCGGGAAACCGAATGCAACCTTCACCCAATGGACCGGGAACGGTATGGCCGGAGGGTCAGTCGAGGGTGCAGTGGGATTCCGTGCGCGCTTTCCCCCCAGTGCGGCGAGGCTCCGGTGGTGCAAGGCTCCCGCCAATCCAGTCCGCTCGCTGGCTCGGTAGGAACCTCGCGCCACCACGGCCTACCCTGCGACGGCTACCCCTCCACACACATTGTCCCGATGCGCCCAAGGTCGGGGGCGGTCCGTCGCGGGAAGACGATTGCCGGCCGGTCCCGGTTCGTGTCTCCCTTCGTGATGTTCACCACGCTTCGTTCCCTTGCCGTTGCCGTCGCCGTTGTTTTTCGGTCGGGCTCTGGCCTTGGCGCCGCCGAATACTTCCCGCCGCCGGACAGCGCGGGCGGTTGGCGCACGACGAAGAACGCCGCCGAGACGCGGCAGCTCGCGGGCATGGACGCCGCCGCGTTGGAGCGCGCCTATGATTTCACGCAGCGGTGCACGCAGAACGGCGGGCTCGTCGTGGTGCGCAAGGGCTACCTCGTCTTCGAGCGCTATTTCGGCCGCGCCGGGCGCAACGTGAATCCGGACATGGCGTCCACCGGCAAGGCCTACACGAGCATCGCCTGCGGCATCATGCTCCAGGAGTTCCGCGACAAGATTCCCGACGGCCTCAACACGAAGGTCTTCACCGAGAAGTTCCTGCCGGAAGCGCTGCCGCTCGATGATCCGCGCCGCGCCGACATCACGCTCGGCCACCTGCTCTGCATGTCCGCGGGTTATTGGGGCGAAGGCGGCGCACCCACGGCCGTTGTGGACGGGAAAGTTCTCCAATTCAAAAGCGTTCCGGGCCAGAACATCCGCGATCTCGACCAGTCGTCGCTCAAGGTGCCGATGTGGACCAACGCCGGCGGCGGCTACTCCTATTCCTCACCCGCTCCGCACATCGCCAGCATCGTGCTGCGCCGCGTCACCGGCATGGAACTCGACCGCTACATCGACGAACGCCTCGCCAAACCGATGGGCTGGGGACCGTGGGGCTATTGCCTGAAACGGGGCGGCTTCCGGATGCCGCACGCCAACGGCGCGGGCAGCATCGCCGTCCACGCCACGGACGCGGTGCGGTTCGGCTACTGCCTCGCCCACGGCGGTCAATGGGCCGGCAAACAGCTCGTTCCCGCCGACTACATCGCGCTCTGTGCCAAGCCGTCGCCCTTCAATCCGCACACGCCCTTCAGCCTCCAGTTCGAGCACAACTCCGACGCCCACGTGGCCGGCGCTCCGAAGGACGCCTTCTGGAAATCCGGCGCGGGCGGCTTCGGCCTGCTCGTCGTTCCGTCGCTGGATCTCGTGATCTACAAGATGGGAGGCAACAACGGCCAATACGACCCGACGTTGACCGACGTGCTGCAGCCCAAGGACGTGGACACCTCGCGCGACAACTGGAAACCGATCTCGAGGACGCCTTTCAACGAAGGCAGCCTCGGCGGCGACGACGGACTGCGGCGCGTGTTGGAGTTGGTGTGCGGTGCGGTGCGCGACTAGAGTGCCAGGCATGTTGCATACGAACCCAGCCCGGCCGACCGCATGAGACCCATCGGAACTCTGCCCGACGCCAAGGCCGCCGCCCGATTCGGCGATTTCCTGGTTGCCCAAAGAATTGGGAACCAATTGGACCGCGAGGCCGACGGTTCGTTTACCGTGTGGATCAGGGACGAAGAGCAGCTCGCTTCGGCCAGCGCCCTGCTCAGCGAGTATCGAACGAGGCCCGACGCGGAGAAGTTCCGCCAAGCCGGTCGCGGTGCCGAGCAGGCCCGCAAGGAGGAAGGAAAAGATCGGCTGGCTTACCGGGGCCGAGTTCGGACCCGCAAGGAATTGTTCGCCAAAGTCGGGGGTTACGGCGTGGGCTGGCTCAGCTACACCCTCATCGCGATCAGCATCGCCGTCGGAATTGTCACGATGTTGGGCTCCAAGGACGAATGGGTCGCCCGGCTGCTCATGGACGATTCCAACCTGCCCGGCTTCCTCAACCAGGTGCGCGAGGGTCAAGTGTGGCGTCTCCTGACCCCGATCTTTCTCCACTTCGGCGCCCTGCATCTCATCTTCAACCTGTCCTGGATCTATCATCTGGGCTGCATGGTGGAGGCGCGCTGCGGCGTGCGTTCCCTGGCCGTGCTGGTCCTCGTCGTCGGGCTTGGCTCCAACTTCGCCCAATATGCCGTCAGCGGACCCCGCTTCGGCGGCATGTCGGGCGTCGTTTACGGGCTGGTGGGTTACGTGTGGATTCGCGGCAAGTTCAACGCGGCCTCCGGGGTGTTCCTCGACCGGCGCAATCTGGTGATCAGCCTCGTGTGGCTGGTGGCCTGCTTTACCGGCGTTCTGGGTAGCGTGGCGAACACGGCCCACCTCGCCGGCCTCATCCTCGGCGGCGCCTTGGGTGGCATGGCCGCGTGGCGCTCTCAGAGGACCCCCGAGTGACTCCGGAGGGCAGGTGGGCGTTGCTCAAACTCGCCTTCCTGGTTGCCTGGGTGTGGAGGCTCAAGGGGTTGTTCAGCGGAAGGCGGAGCCTTGAGAAGGGCGACCGAGGATTGAGGGAGTGGTGAGGGCCAGGACGAGCGACAACACCGTTCCGCTCCTCGGTGCGTGGTTCGCCTTCATCCCGGACGAACAGGTCGTGTGCGCGACGCCGGGCGACTTCGGGTTCTTCGGGTTCAAGGACAAGCTGATCCACCAGCTTGGGTTCCACAGCGCGATCCCGAACATCAACTTTATCCAACGCCTCGTGATCAGCCACCTTCTCGGACGGACGAATCCCAAGGGGGCGCGCCCAGCCCGCACGTGGCCCCGGCAAGCTGGAATCCGCCGGTGGCGAATCTGACGTGATTGGCCCTGGGCGGCACCACCTGCCCACCACCGGCTTGTCTCCGGCGTGACCTGCCGGACCGCGCACGCCAAGTTCTCCCGCGCGGTCAGCTCGTAGCGGAAGCGCATGGCTTCCTCACGCAATGCAGTAACCAAAGCACGTGAAGACACCGGAACTTCTGATCGGTGCATCGCTTCTGCACCTGCATCCCGCGGTCCACGACAAATTCCACTTCTTTGCAAATGTCTACGCCAGAGGTCGAAGACAGCCACTGACACCAAATCCATCCCAAACACCCCTCGGCCCAACATCGGGCGACTGAAAAGCCACGAGGGAACGGATTTGATCCAGAATTGAGAGTAAGAGCCTTGCCAAGTTCCCCGAGGTGCGTGCCCCACAGTTCCGCCCGCCCAATATCGGAATCCTGCAGCACCAGTTTCATGAGCCAGTCAATTTGGCTACTTCGTCAGCCCACGGACAAAGCCGTCCATGCGACCAAGGCCCTTTTCGATGTTGGCGAGACTGGTGGCGTAGCTGATGCGGATGTAGTCGTCGGCGCCGAAAGCGATGCCGGGGACGGCCGCGACCTTTTCCTGTTCCAGCAGGCGGGCGCAGAAGTCGGCGGATTTCAGGCCGGTGCCGCTGATGTTCGGGAAGAGGTAGAAAGCGCCCTTTCTGTTCACGCAGGTCACGCCGGGCATGGCGTTGAGCATCTCCCAAGCCCGGGTGCGGCGCTTGGCGTATTCGGCGAGCCAGCCGGGCAGGTGCGCCTGCGAACCGGTCAACGCGGCCACCCCACCTTTCTGGGCGAAGGAGCACGGGTTGCTGGTGCTGTGGCTTTGAACGGCGTCGATGGCCTTCGCGATGGGTTCGGGCGCGGCGAGGAAGCCCAGGCGCCATCCGGTCATGCTCCAGGCCTTGGCGAAGCCGTGGACGATGATGGTGTGGTCGTAATGGGCCTGGCTGAAGCTGGCGACGCTCTTCACCACCGCACCGTCGTAGGTGAGCTGCTCGTAGATCTCGTCGCTCATGATGAGCACGCCCTTTTCCACGCAGATGTCGCCGAGGGCCTTGATCTCGTCGGGCGTGTAGACGCTGCCGGTGGGGTTGCTCGGGGAATTGAGGATGAAGAGGCGCGTGTTCGGCGTGATCGCGGCGCGGAGCTGGGCGGGTGTAACCTTGAACTCGGTCTTGTCCGTGGTCTCCAGGATCACGGGCTCGGCGCCGGCGAGCTTCACCATCTCCGGATAGCTGAGCCAATAGGGCGAAGGGATGATGACCTCGTCGCCTTCCTCGCAAGTGGCGAGGATGACGTTGTAACAGGAGTGTTTGCCGCCGTTGCTGACGACGATCTGGGACGGCTTGTAGGTGAGGCCGTTTTCCCGCTGGAACTTGTCGGCGATGGCTTGGCGCAGCTCGGGGATGCCGCTGCTCGGGGTGTATTTGGTAAACCCGGCGGCGAGTGCGGCCGAGGCGGCGTCCTTGATGTGCTGCGGGGTGTCGAAGTCCGGCTCGCCCGCGCCAAAGCCCACGACGTCTTCGCCCGCCGCCTTCATCGCCTTTGCCTTCGAATCGATGGCCAGGGTCAGGGAAGGGGACAACGAGGCAGCACGCTGCGCGATCTTGTAGTTCATATCGAAACGGCGCGGAGGTTGGGCAAGTCGGCCGGCGAGGCAAGCGGAAGTTCGTCGCCGGTGGGCCGGCGGCATCGTGGTCAACTCAGGCGCCGGCGCTTTACCTAAGCTTGGGTCACTATCGGCCAAAATCCGGGAAGCCGCCTCAGGGTGACGCCGTAGTTTACGGACGAGGGCAAAGCAGAATTCCCTCGGCCCAGATCGCCGGCGAAGCGCCGCGCCGCGGCCTGAGTCAAACCGTTAACCGCGGCGCGGGGAACAACCGCATGAACGCGTTCATCGTCCGATATCCGATTGCAGAGACGGGTGGTCCTGATCCGCCTTGGCTGCCGCTGGCCAAAATGGGTGACCGTAGGATGGCCCTGATCTTCCCGAGGTCAGCGGTCGGGACACGCCCGCCCCCAGCAACCTCGGACCGCATCCATGAGCGGGAATGGGTGATCACTCCCACGCTTAACGGGATTTTGCATCACGCGCCGGAAGTGTCGCTCGTCCTTTCCTTCAACACCTGACCTCCCCACGCCATGCTTGCCAAATACACCATTGAATATGCCCTGCCATCCCGCCGGCACGCCCCGGTCAACCACTACCACACCGATGATCCGGTTGCCGCGAAGGAATTCCTGGAGGAAGCCCTCGACCGGGGCCTGAAGATCCGAGCGGTCCATCACGAAGGGGTGGATCTGCCGCCGAAGGAGTCCGACCGGTTGATCGGCGACGCGGCCCGAATGTTGGCCGCCAAACGCATCTGCACCTCGCTTGACCTGAGTGCCGACGAAGAACGGTTCCGCTTCGGTCTAACCGCCTGAGTTTGGCCGCGAACCTGCAAAGTCTGGCATCAAGCGTAGCGAAGGGCGGACGAAGAAGCATCGGCGGCTTCCCGGCGACGGGATTGCGGGTTCCAACCAACTCGCGGCGTTGCTCGGCCTGAGCGGTGTCGTGCTGCGCCAGGCGGTCTGCCGGCTGCGGGACCGCTTTCGCCCCGCCCTGCACGAACCGACGAAGGGGCTATCGACGAGGAATTGCGGAGCCTGCGGGCCGTGCTGGCGGCAGGTGGATAACGGGTGGGAAGCGCGTGCCCAGACGCGGCGCCCGCTACGCATGGTTCGCTGTCAGGTCAAGGCCATCGGCGACTTGGGCGAGGAACTGGTCGATGGCACCACCGAGGCGATCCGCTCCAAGCTGCCGGGCGACGAAAAGTAGGAGTGCCAGATTGATTGGGTGGGCGACTACGAGGTGCCCCTTTTCAACCCGTCCACGTTTTCGGGAGTCTGGCATCGTCCGCGTATCCCTCAAAGCAACTCCAAACGATACCTACACTTGCCCTCAACAACCGTCCCAGCTTGCCCTTCGTAGCTAATGATGAATATCCAATCAAACATCGGGCCACGCTCAACCGTCACTCCAGCATAGTAAGGATCAAGCAACGTCAACAGTGGCGCATATGGCGTATGCTTTTTCAGCTTCACGACAATCCTTCCGGGTAGACCGTAGCCGATCTCCCCCTTCTGCTTAACTCCGGGTTCAAGCTGAATGTCCGCCACGCTGTCCATCACCCCCGAGTCGTAAAGAACCGACTTTCTTTCATTGAAGATGCAGGACGGCCGAATCAACTGAGTCAACTTCCTCACGTTTGACTCATCGAGAAGCTGTCTCTCAACTCGCCAATCTAGGAAGTTGAGAAAGGCGAAACCGCCAACCAGAACAGCAATCAGAAACGCTCCAATAGCTCCTAGTGGATGCTTTTCAGCTTTTTCAACCAGACGTTTCAGCACGCCCGCGACTACTACACAAACGCGGCCTTGTCCAGTGGTGTCTCTCGGCCTTCACGAAGCATTTCGTTCCCGACTACGACGGGCCAGCGAGCATGTCCTGATCGCGAGGCAAGTTCACCGCGCGCCTTGTGCGCACAACCTGATCGCTACCGCCCGCGATCGGGTCTAGAAGGTGTCGATCACGGTGCCCTCGAACCGGCCGATCCCAGCCACTTGGTAAACGCGGGCGTTATGCACATCCCAGCAACATTCCAGTAGCCGCCCCAGCCCCGTTTCTCCCAGCCTCGCCTTGTCTCGCATCGGCGGTTAGCTTTCCTCCGCATAAAATTCCAATTCTGCTTCGGCCTTTGGCTCGTCGCGTTGCTCGGCGGGTGTGCGACCGACACCGGCAGCAAGCCCGAGCGCGGCCCCGACGGCACCGTCGCCTACTACGTGAAGATCGAATCCAGCGAACCCGGTGCCCGTGTGGAAGTGAACGATGACCACGTGGGCGTGACGCCCATTGAGGTCCGCGTCTGGGGCGACAAGGACGGCACCTTCCACAACTTCGGCAGTTCCGATTTCGTCATCCGCGTCTTTCCGATGCGCGAAGGGCAGGGCACCCAGACGAAGGTCTTCCGCACCGGCGGCTGGTTCTCCCAGGAAGACCGCGTCCCCAAGAACCTCTTCTTCGATCTTAACCAAAAGAACCAGGGCGGCTTCACCGTTGAACCCGGCAAACCCCGTTACTGATTCACCCATCCCAATCCCCGTCCCGCCATGAAGCCATCCCGATTCATCGTCGCCCTAGCGTTCGCGTCCGTCCTTGTCGCCGCCTGTTTCTGGCCCCGCCTTCCGGCCTACGCGCAGGCCGCTCCGACCGGCGGGGAGTATGCCACGATCCGCTGGGCCGGCCGAGAAAACACCCACGTCGTCCGCCCCGGCGGGCAGGTCGAGTTCATCGGTCCGGAATTGCGGAAGCTCTCCCGTCCCGACCGTTGCGACGACCGCGCCTTCTACATGAACGCGGCCATGAACGGGCTGGTGAAGGAAGGCTGGGAGTTCGCTGGAATGAGTTCCGACGAAATCGTGATGCGCCGTCCGCTGGGTCGGTGACTGTGGAGTCGTTTGGTCCGACGGCCTGTCTCACTCTTTCCGATCAAGATGGCGGATATGCCGGTTCGGGGCGGGTCACGGCTTCCAGATACACGTCATCACGGCTTTTCCCGGAACAACGGTAGCGAACGCCTGCCCGCCGGCTTTGACCGAGATTGGTTTCGCTTCGCCAGTGGTGTTGGCAAGGACCAGCACGAATTCGCCATTGGGGTTGCGGAAGGCGACGTGGCTGAGGTCCTGGGTGCTGGGCGTGCTCTCGATCCGCACGGCGCCACGGCGGATGAACTTCATGAAGTGGCCGTAGTTGTAATACTCGAAGATCTCCTCCACACGGCCGGTTTCCGAATTGAAGCGCAGGATGGCCTTGGTGGCGGGGAAGGGGCCGTTGTTGGGCCGGCCTTGTTCGTCGAGGATGGCGACCCAGGCGTTGTAGCTGGTGGCCCAGTTGCGGAGCCGCTCGACCAGATCGTAGGCGCCCCAGATGGAAAAGACCGAGCCTTCGGTGAAGTGGATGGGCTTGGCCGGAAACTCGTGATGGAATTGGGTCATGCCGTCGGGCTTGCCCTCGTAGTGATGGAACGCCACGCCATCCACAAACGCGCCGGCTGCGTCGTCGCGCAGGATGGCTCGGGGGGATTGCTCAATAGGTATTGATTAGGTCTTTTTGAGCAGATACAGGAGGATGCTGGCGGCGAGGTTGGCCAGCTTTTTGGTGTAGCAATGGGTTTTGC
>JAYUSF010000350.1:0-9899 GCA_043755815.1 Verrucomicrobiota bacterium | reverse complement strand
GTGGGTATGCACGTTACTCAAGTTGCCCCCACCGGCGGTGGTTTGGCGGGCGGAGCGCCGCGCAACACCCGATACGGATGGGGTTCAATCACGGCGGCCTGGGCGATGAGCCGGTAGAAAAGCTTGCCGCGCGAGGCGGAGGTGCGCCGGTTGAAGCGGAAGGTGAATTCGTCGAGGTAGTAGTCCAGATGGCTGGGCCGCACCGCGCCTTGGTGGGTGCTCATCAGCCACCGCTTCAGCAGCGAGAACACCAGATGCACCCGGGGCAGCACCGCCGCCCCGGTTTCGGACGTGGTGCGCATGGGGGTTGGCTGATGCACGTAGCCGCGGGCCGCGAGGCCACGGTAGCCCGACCAGTCATCGGTCCGCACCGTGGCGCCCGGAACGACGCTGTCGCCGACAAACGACTCCAGTTCCCGGGCACCCGCCGCCCGCACCTGCCGCAGGCGGATCCGCCCGGGTTGACGTGGTCCGACGCATTCGACGGCGGCCACGATCAGCGTCTTGCGGCCCGGCTGACGCCCGCGCAGTCCGGCTTCCGGCGCGCCCAGGTAGCTCTCATCGACCTCCACCGTGCCGGAGAGTTGCTCCCGCCCGGGCCGCACCATGGCCCGCCGCAGCTTGTGCAGCAGACTCCAGGCGGTGCGATAGCTGCCCAGGCCCAGCACCCGCTGGAGGCCCATCGCGCTGGCACCGTCCTTCTGCGTGACCACCTGCCAGATGGCCCGGAACCACAGCCGCAACGGCAGGTTGCTGTCGCCGAAGACCGTGCCCGCCGTGACCGACGTGTGCCGGCCACAGGCCCGGCAGACCCACAGCCCACGGGCGGTTCGCCACGCCTGCGCCGCCGCACAGCGGGGACAGCGAAAGCCCTCCGGCCAGCGCAGCGCGGCAAGGTAGTCCGCGCACGCCGCGTCCGTGGCAAAGCGCCGTTCCAGTTCCAGCAGCGTGCGCGGATATTCTTCGGCCATCGGGGCCGACCACTATCCATTGCGGTCACTTGAGTAAAGTGCATACCCACAAGGAAGAATTTGGTCTCACACCCATGGCCGAGCCCCGGCCGGACCGGGACTTGCGGGCGCGCGGCCCAACTGCGTTGATGCGGCGGTGCACCCCTTCCGTTCCTTTTTCGTCGGCGCAGTCGCGGTCGTCGTTTGCCTGAACCCTGCGGCCCACGGCGAGGAAGCCAACTGGCCCCAGTTTCGCGGACCGGGCGGTCTCGGTGTGGCGCCGGCCGAAGCCCGGCCGCCGGTTCACTTTGGTCCGGAGACCAACGTCGCCTGGCGGATCGCGACGCCATCCGGCAATTCCTCACCGGTCGTCTGGGGCCGGCGGGTGTTCCTTACGGGCTTCGCGGAGGGCAAGCTGCTGACCCTCGCCCATGACCGCGATTCCGGCCGTGAGCTGTGGCGCCGCGAGCTCGCCGTGGACAGGCTGGAGGAAGTCCACCCCGCGCTTGGCAACCCGGCCTCCGCGACGCCGGCGACGGACGGGGAACGGCTCTATGTCCACTTCGGCTCGTTCGGTGCGCTCGCCTACGACCTCGACGGCAAAGAGCTCTGGCGGCGACCCATGAAGCTCACGCAGACCGAATACGGCGCGAGCTCCTCCCCGATCGTGGCGGGCGAAAACGTCATCCAACTGCTCGATCAGGACGGCGGTTCGCACCTGGTCGCCCTCCATCGGCGGACCGGTGAAGTCGCGTGGCGGGTCGACCGGCCCGAGATGCGGCGCGGCTTTGGCACTCCGTTGGTCTGGACCCACGACGGTGCGAGCGACCTGGTGGTGCCGGGCACGATCTGGCTCCAGGGCCTTGACCCCGCGACGGGCACCGAACGTTGGCGGGTGAGCGGCCTCGCGCGCATCACCTGCACTTCGCCGATCGTCGGCGACGGCATGCTGTTCGCCGCGAGCTGGACCACCGGCGGCGACCACGGCGCGGATCACATCCTGATGCCGAAGTTCGACGACGTCCTGGCTGAGCGCGATGTGGACAAGGACGGCCGGTTCAGTTTCGAGGAACTGCCGCCGGGACCAGTGAAGCAGCGTTACAAACACCTCGACGGAAACCGCAACGGGTTCGTCGAGCGGGCCGAGTGGGAGACGATGGCGGACATCTTCGCCCGGGTGGAAAATCAGGCCTTCGCCGTGAAGCCGGATTCGAAGGGGCAGCTTTCCGATGCCGGCGTGCGGTGGCGTTTCAAAAAGGGTCTGCCCTACGTCGGATCACCGCTGTTCTACCGTGGGCGCTTCTACATGGTGAAGGACGGCGGGATGCTCACCTGCCTGAATCCGCAGACCGGCAGGGCGATCTATCAGGAGGAACGGCTCGGCCCCATCGGCCCCTACTATTCCAGCCTCGTGGGCGCTGATGGGCGCATCTACGTCACGTCGCAACGCGGGGTCGTGTCGGTCGTGAAGGCCGGTGACACGTTTGAAATGCTGGCGCGCAATGATCTCGGCGAAGTCACGCAGGCCTCACCGGTGCCATTGGGCGACCGGCTGTGGGTGCGGACCGCCGGGCACCTCGCGGCGTTTCAGGAACCCGCGACGCGGTAGCGGCCCTGACCGGCTTCAAGGACGACTGTCCGGCGTCGCCCGGCGGCAACTTCCGCCGTCGGTCAGTTCGGATTCGTGACGAGCGCCCGGTAGAACCGCTCCGAAGGCGTTGCCGTGGTGTCGGTGAACGTCCAAGGACTTGCGACGGGCGTGGCCGTCGTGATCGTCTTCCAGTCCGGGGGCGACAGGCTTGGGCTGGTCTGCAGCGTCACGGTGAGAAACGGGGTGGTGCGGAGCACGACGGTTGCGGAGGCAGCCGTCCGGGAGATGCTCGTGAAAATGGGGACGCTAGGCGCGGGCAGGCTCCCGCTGTCACCGTTGAACGTAACCGCCCCGGTTTGGACGAGCGCCCGGCCGTCCAGCGTTGAACTGGCATTCATCGTGATCGACGCATACGCCATGATCGTTCCCTTGAAGGCCGAGGAGGTGCCCAAGGTCGCTGAACTGCCGACCTGCCAGAAGATGTTCCGGGCTTGGGCGCCGCCGGTCAGGATGACCTTGCGACCGACGCCTACCGTGAGCGTGCTCGCCATCTGGAACACCCAGACATCGTCCGCCCCCCCTTGCAGCGTCAGATCCACCGAGGTTAGGTCATACGCGCCCGACGGGGAGACGTAGACGCCCGCGACCAGGGTTTTTCCGCCGAGCTCGGCCCCGGCATTGATGCCTCCGGGCAGCTGCGCCGGGCTGGCAGCGATGATGGCGGCGTTCAGATCAAGCTGGGCCTGGGCGGCGATCGGGCCGCCGTTGTAGATCGTGCCGTTGATCCGCTCCGGAGGGATTCCCTGTGAGCCTTCCGGGGACAGCCCGACATCGCCGTTAATGATTCCGCCGCCGGTCGTGGTGGTGGTGGCAGTCGCCAAGATCGTGAAATGGGCGAGTGACCTCAGGTCAATCGGTGCCGGCCCTGCTGCTGCCAACGCCAACGGCCAGGTCAGCAACGCCGTCACCAAGCCGAGCCCGACGAGCCGTCGTTTTGTGCCGGTCAATCCGTGGGACTCCCGTTCGCCAAGGGCGAAGTTCTTGAGCTTCATGGGGCAGTTTAGGCGGCCGACCTGCGCGCCTCCATGGGGTGTAACCCTGCCGGGTGATGGCGTTCCCCAAGAAGAGTTCGGGCTCACACTTCGCTGCGGCCCGATCTGGGAAAACTCGGCCCGACGCTTGGCTCGACCCACACTTCGGTTAGCCACGGGTTTCCCGTCCGTGACTGCGGATCGAGCGCGCTGCCCGGTTCGTAGCCCGGTTCGAAATTCTCAAAGTGAGCTGCGGCTTCAGGGTTGGCATTGGCGACGGCGTTCGGCTTAGGCTCAGCCCCATGCACTCCACCTCGTTCGCCGGCGCGATTGCCGCTGCCCTGACCTTGACCGCCTTCGCCGCCGACTGGTCGAACTGGCGCGGGCCGGACGGCCTCGGCGTGAGCGAGGAGAAGGAGTTCCCGCTGCAATGGTCCAAGACCAAACACGTTGCCTGGACCCGTGAACTTCCGGGAAAGGGCGCTTCGTCGCCGGTAACCGCGGGCGAACGGCTCTACGTCACAACGCAGACCGCCGACACCGGGTTGCATCTCCTCGCGCTCGACCGCAAGACCGGCGGCACGCTCTGGGACGTCGAAGTGGCCAAGGGCAAGGCGCGCGCCCACCAGTTGCACAACATGGCCACGCCCACGCCGGCCACCGACGGAAAGCACATCTGGGTATTGTTCGGCACGGGTGACTTCGCCTGTGTGGATTCCGCCGGCAAGATGGTCTGGCAGCGCAACCTCGCGAAGGAATACGTCGCCTACAACGCCAACCACGGCTACGGCTCGTCGCCCATGCTCCTCGACGGCCGCGTCTTTGTGCCGTTTATGCACCAGGGGCCGTCCTATCTCCTGGCCGTGGACGCCGCGACCGGCAAAAACGTGTGGAAGCAGGATCGCAACTTCGAGGCTCGCGAGGAGGGCAAGGATTCCTACACGAGCCCGCTGTTCGTCCGGGCGGGCAACCGCACCGACGTGGTGCTGGCCGGTGCCGAGGCGTTGAACGGCTACGATCCGGTCACCGGCAACCAGCGGTGGATCTTGAAGGGACTCGAAGCCCCGCATCCCTACGGCCGCACCATTGCCAGCGCCACGGCCGGGGAGGGTTTGGTGATCTCCGTGACGTCCGGATTCCAGAACCGCGGCCAGACCATCGCCGTGAAGGCGGGCGGCGAAGGCGACGTCACCGCCAGCCACCGCGCCTGGGCGCTCAGCAAGTTCTCGCCGGACTGTCCGACGCCCGTCATTCACCAAGGACTGCTCTTCACCATCCGCGACGACGGCATGGCCTCGTGCGTGGACCTGAAGACCGGCGAGGCGCACTGGCAGGAGCGCCTGTTCACCGAGAACGTGAAGGTGTCACCCGTCGCCGCGGCCGGCCGGATCTACTTCACCAGCGGTCAGGCCAACTGCGCGGTCGTCAAAGCGGCCGCGAAGTTCGAGGTGCTGGCCCGCAATGAGTGGAACGAGGAAACCCTTTCGACGCCCGCGTTGAGCGACGGGCGCATCTATCTGCGGACTTTCGCCGGCATCTCGTGCCTCGCCACCCACTGACCTGCGCAACGTGGCCACCATGAACAGACTCCTCGCCAGCCTGCTGCTCGGTCTCTTCGCCGCCACCGCCCAGAGTCCGGAGATCGCCTGGGTTCCCAAACCCCGGGCCCGCGCCTATCCGTGGATGTCGCTGTCCGCGTGGAACGCCCGGCACGACGCGATGCTGAAACGCGCGCTGGACGGCCGAGTGGACCTGCTCTTCCTGGGCGACTAAATCACCGAAGGCTGGGGCAACAACGCCCTCTGGCAGAAGCATTACGCCCCGCGAAATGCGGCGAACTTCGGCCTCGGCGGTGACACCACGCAGAACGTGCTCTGGCGGATCGAGAACGGCGCGCTGGTCGGGATCGCACCCAAGGTCATCGTCGTGATGATCGGCACCAACAACCTCGGCCTGCACAACGACACGCCCGAGAGCGTCACGAAAGGCGTGGAGGCGATCCTGCAAACGCTGCATCGCCGCCAACCGCAGGCGCGCGTGCTGCTGCTGGGCCTGTTCCCGCGCGATCAGCAGCCCGACACCAAGCACCGCCGGAACATCGCCGACATCAACGCCCGTCTGACGAAGCTCGCCGACGGGCGGGCGGTCCGTTTCCTCGATCTCGGCGGCAAGTTCCTGAGCCCCGACGGCACGCTCGCCAAGGAGATCATGCCGGACTACCTGCATCTTTCGGAAAAGGGCTACGCGACCTGGGCCGAAGCGATGGAACCGGTGCTGGCGGAGCTGCCTGGCAAATAGCGGAGAACCGGCTTGTCGCCCCCGGGCGGGCAGGCTTTGCTCCGCACGCTCCCTGAAAACCAGTCCGACGCATGAAACCGAATTCTTCCCATTCCGGCCGGTCCCGTTCGGCCTTCACGCTCATCGAGTTGCTCGTGGTGATCGCCATCATCGCCATCCTTGCCGGCATGTTGCTGCCCGCGCTGGGCAAGGCCAAGACCAAGGCGCAGGGCGTGCAGTGCCTTAACCACACCAAGCAGCTTCAGCTAGCTTGGCAGATGTATGCCGATGATTACCAGCAGCGGCTCGTGCTGAACGGCACCGGGGACCAGAAGGGCTGGGTGGCGGGCTGGATCATGGGCACCACACCCGACGCGACAAACGTCAACCTGCTCAAGCCGCCCCATGGTCTGTTGTGGCCCTATAACAAGTCGGCGACCATTTACCGCTGCCCGGCCGACCGGAGCACGGTAACGCTCGGGGGCAAGAAGCAGCAACGCACCCGGAGCGTCTCGATGAACGGCTTCATGAACGGCCAGAGCTGGCACACGGACCTGATGGCCAAGACCTGGCGCACGTTCCGGAAACTCACCGACATCGCTTCGACGAGCCAGATGTTCGTGTTCATCGACGAGCGCGAGGAGAGCGTGGACGACGGCTACATCCTCGTTTCGATGGAACCCAACAACCTCTGGGGCAACCTGCCCGCGATCTACCACAACGGCGCCGGCGGACTCAGCTTCGCGGACGGCCATTCCGAGATTCACCGCTGGGTGGATCCCGGCACGCTCAAGCCCGGCGTGGGCGGGGACCGGAAGGCGCCGCGGGACGTGCCCTGGATCCAGGCCCGCGGGTCCGTGCCGGTGAACCAATAGCCCGTTTCACTCGAAGCGGATCTTCAGCCCAAGCGTCCGGCAGAACTCCAGCATGGCCTCCGCATTGCCCCGCGCGTCATCCACCGGATGATGCGTGTGCTTGGTCCGACGCAGGTGCTTAAAGTTCTGGAACACGTCCCGCACCGCGCCCTTGTAGAGGGATCCGAGGTTCATTGACGAGAAACCAAATGGATTCGCACCGGTGCAGTGGTGGAAATACCAGTTCACGAAGCTCCAATCGTAGCCGTTGTTGTCCGACACGAAGATCGGCCGGCCGACTGACTTTTCCCCCACCCACGCGGCGAAGTCGCCCATGACCTGCGTCGGTCCGTCGAAGGCCAGCGTTTCGTCGCGGTTGAAACCGGAGACGGCGAGCGCTTCGGGAATCCACCGATCCGAGATTGGCCGCAGCCGGCCGTAAAACGTGTCCCTCAGATCGTCCCGCACCACGACGGCCCCGAGGCAGATCATCGAGTAATCGCCGGGAATCGGTCCGTCGGATTCCACATCCACCATCACGTAGCTCATGGACAGAGTTTGCCGCCGGCCCGTTCGCTTTCCAACCGCGTCGTCGGCCGCAGTAGCCCTGCCGGGACCGGGTGTTGGTCGGGATGGATGCCGGTCGATACGCTCCGCCTTTGATTTTTTTCGGGCGCGCAGAACGGTTCCTTTTCCGTTGGCAGCGGGCGTGCGCCTCTCGTTAGGCTCACCCGCACAGCCGAAGACGCTTTCCGGTTTAGCAATTGATCGAGCATTTCCATGAACACCGTCCAGCAACTCAAGACCATCAAGAAGAACACCGCCGCGAAGGTCGGCGCTGAACTCTCCCGCACCGGCGGCCTCCTCCGCCTCGCGCCCGCCTGGGTGCCGCGCTCGTTCCTCCAGCCCGGCCTGCGCATCAAGCTCCACCCGGACGACACCTACGCCTACGGTCTGAACCGCGGCGGCATCGACGAACGCTGGTTCGCCTCGACGACAGTCACCGCCAACGAAGGCCGCGCGGCCGACGAAGGTTTGAACTACTGCGTCGTGGGCAAGGAACGCTTCACACTGGCCCAGGCCGTTGAGGACACCGGCGCGACGCTGGTCGGCAAGGCCATCTGGAAGAAGTATGGCAAGTGGCCGGTCTACTCGAAGTTCTTCGACAACATGGGGCCGATTCCCCACCACATGCACCAGTCGAAGAAGCAGGCCGCGCTCGTCGGCCAGGAAGGCAAGCCGGAGTCCTATTACTTCCCGCCGCAGCACAACAACGTCGGCAACAACTTCCCCTACACGTTCATGGGTTTCGAGCCCGGCACGACGAAGGAGCAGGTCAAGCAGTGCATCCGCAATTGGAACAAGGGCGACAACGGCATCCTCGATCTCTCCAAGGCCTATCGCCTGAAGCCCGGCACCGGTTGGCTCATCGACCCGTGCATCCTCCACGCGCCCGGTTCGCTGTGCACCTACGAGCCGCAGTGGGGCAGCGACGTCTTCGGCATGTATCAGAACCTCGTCGAAGGCCGTGAGGTTCCTTGGTCGCTCCTCGTGAAGGACATGCCCAAGTCCAAGCACAAAGACATCGACTTCATCGTCGACCAGCTCGACTGGGAGAAGAACGTGGATCCGAACTTCAAGGACAACCACTACCTCGAACCCGTGCCCGTCGCCGACACGCGCAAGGAAGGCTTCGTCGACCGCTGGATCGTCTACGGCAAGGTTGATGGCGAACAGCTCTTCACCGCGAAGGAGCTCACCGTCGATCCCGGCACCAAGGTCACCATCAAGGACACCGGCGCCTACGGCCTGATCTGCGTGCAGGGATCCGGCAAGATCAATGGACTGCCGCTCAATTCGCCCAAGCTGATCCGCTTCAATGAACTGACAGAGGACGAATACTTCTGCACCGAAGACGGCGCGAAGAACGGCGTGACCTTCGAGAACACCAGCGAGACCGAACCCCTCGTCACCCTCCGCTACTTCGGCCCCGAGGTGAACCCGGATGCTCCGGCGATGGGCGCGTATCGGAAGAACAAATTTTGAGGCAGTTGAGGTCGCGAATTGCGACCACCTGCGACATGCCAAAGAAGAAACAGGCCGCGGCGATACTCGAACCCGTCGAGCCGTTGCTCCGTGAGGTTCGCGGCGAGCGCGTGATCCTCGACTCGGACCTGGCCCGTGTTTACGGGGTTCCGACGTTCAGGTTCAACGAGGCGGTGAAGCGCAATCAGGAAAGGTTCCCATCCGACTTCCGCTTCCAACTGACACAGGTCGAGTCCGACCACTTGATATCGCAGATTGCGATATCAAGTTCAGGTCACGGAGGACGCCGCAAACTGCCGTGGGCGTTCACCGAGCACGGCGCGATCATGGCGGCCAACGTCCTGAACAGTCCGCAGGCCGTGCAGATGAGCGTGTTCGTTGTGCGGGCGTTCCTGAAGATGCGGGCCGCGCTCACGGACACCAAGGCCTTGGCCAAGAAGCTCGCCGACTTGGAGACCGAGCTGAAGAGCCGGCTCGATGTGCATGAGATCGCCATCGTGGAAGTCCTCCAGCGCGTCATGGCCATCCTTGATCCGCCGCCCCAGCCGGAGCCGCCCAAGCGTGAGTTGGGATTTCATGTGAAAGAACCCGGAGAACCCGGCACTAAGGGGAAAGCCAAACGGTGAGCAGCTGGCAGACTCAACCGCCCGCAGTCGTCATCCGCGATGATCACGACTACTTCGGCCCCGAAGTGAACCCCGACGCCCCGGCGATGGGCGCGTATCGGAAGAACAAGTTCAGCTGAACTGATCTGACTTCACAGATCGGCGGCTTGCGGAAACGTCAGCCGCCGTTTCGTTTTAGGGGGTGCATCGGGTTTTGTGAGCGGCTATTCAGTTTCGCATGTCCACACCAGCGCCGCGTCGGATTGTCCGCCTGATCTCTGGCCTCGCCATTGGCTTGATGGTTCGATTCACCGTGAGCGCCGCCGAGACTTCGCCTACTGCGGAATCGATCGATCACGCGGGCATCATCCGCAGTTGGGATTCGGAGAGCCTCAAGCGCGGCGAGAAGCTCTACAACGGCATCTGCATCACCTGCCATGGCAACTTGACCCAGGCCGGTTCGTTGCCGACTTCGCGGCCGTTCTGGAAGGAGCCGTTCAAGAACGGCAATGACCCGCTCAGCATCTACAAAACGCTCAGCCAGG
>JAYUSF010000349.1:0-9915 GCA_043755815.1 Verrucomicrobiota bacterium | reverse complement strand
CCGACTCCGCGTCCCGCTTCGCCACCGGGAGCTGATAGGAGAGTTCCACGTCGAAGGAGCCGGCCTGCAGTGCGATCAACTGCTGGCCGCGTTTCCCGCCCGCACCGGCCGGCACCAGCTTCAGCGCGTTGGTCGGATATTGGATGCGGGTGAGCACCGCCGGCTCGGACAGCACCGGCAGCATCTGGTCCTTGAGCGCGTGCCAGCGGAGCTTCGCCGTGGCGAAGGCGAAGCGTTGCTCGACCCGGATGTCCTGCGTCACGGATTCCGCCCGGGCGGACTCCTTCGCCGACGGCTCGACGGACTGCGCGACCACCCGCCCGGTTCCGGCCCCGCTGAGCCAGACCAACGCTCCCACCAGCAGCGCCCCCGCCACCGGGACGGCGGAAGGCGGCGAGGGCGTCCGGGGCGGCACCCGGAGCACCGCGCGCAGGGCTGGCACAATCGCCTTGAGCAACAGAAACAGGAGCAGCACGGCCAAACCGAGTGGCGCTCCGTTTGGCTGGCGGAGCGCGGCCCACGTGAGCAGCGTCCAGGCGAAGGCGGACGCGGCGTTCCGGACGAATCCCGGCTCACGCAACCAGGCCCAACCCCATACCGCCAAGGCCACCACCGCCGGCCAAGCCGCCAGCACGGAGAGTCCTACGCCCGCGGACTCCGGGGCGTTGGCCACCTCGACCGTCAGCGCGCTGCCGCTCTGTTGCACGGGGGCGAGAAAATGCAGGCCCCGTGGCAGCTCCAACCGATCGGTGACCCGTTCCGCGAATTGGAGCCAGAACACCACCGCCAAGCCCAGAGCCAGGCACCCGACAAGGGTTCCCCCGGCGTGACGGACCCCAAACCGGTGGGCGCCTTCCTTCGCCGCCCAACGCCAGGCCCCGACCGCGCCGGCCGTCAGGGCCATGGCCAAAACCAGCGAGAACAAGGTGTCGCCCTGGTTACGGAGCCGCCGCGCCAAGCCGGCGAAGCCCGAGATGTCCGGCAAGCCGCCGGCCGGAGCGAGCGATCCACGCCGATACGTGAGCCGGCGGCCGGTGTCGGGTTCGAGGCGCCATTCCGCCAACATCACGGGGGCGGCGACAATCGGCGCGGCGGCCAGGACTCGGCCAGCGTCCGCCGATTTGGAGGCAAGCTTCAGGTCGAGCTGCTGCACCATGTTGGGGTCGGCCTTCTGCGGCAGCGGAATCAGGTTCGTCCCGCCGTCCTGCACTGGCACAACCGTCGTGCCGTTCACCGTGGCGGACCACAGCTTGGTGCCCGCCGGCAAGGAGAGCCGCAGATGGGGGTTGCCACGGTTCTTCACAAAATACTGGGCATCGGTGATGACTTCGCCGTCCTTCGAAATGCGCGTGGTCAGCGCCGCGCGGTCCACCACGAGGCTGAGCGTCTCCGCCTGGGCGAGCGGACTGAGCGCGAGCTGAAGGTTGAACGGCCGCGCGGTGTAGCGGTAGGCCTTGAGAATCGGCGCGTCGAAGAAGAGGCGGTATTCTGCGGGCACCTCGGCGGTCTCCAACTCCAGCAGGCCGGGGGAAACGTTCGCGGGCGTGACCTGGAACTGATAGGCGCTCACCACCAGCGTGTGCCCCTGTTCCGACTGCGCCTCCACGGGCCGCGCGCCGGTGAAGGCCAGCGTGTCGCCCTGCGGCTTGAACGGCCGCTCGTAGGTCGCCAGCAGCGTGTAGGCGCCGGCGACCGGCGTGTTCAGCGTGACCAGGTAGCCGTTGGTGGTGCGCTGCCAGTTGTTGCGCACGTCCCTGCCGGTGAACTCGACGTTGAAATACTCGTCCGACAGCGCGACGAGGAACGACGACACCGGCGCCCCCGCGACGAAGAAGTTCATCGTGCTGCTGCCGTAGGCGATGCCCTCGCCGATGGAAAATAGGTGGAACACGTCGGCCTGGAGCGACTGCGGGAGGCGCTCCACCCGCAAGGCCGCCGACCACGCCGGATCGGTCAGCCTGAAGGCGGCCTGGATGCCCGCGACCTTGCGCGGAAAGAACGCCGTGGCGATGTCGGTGAGCGCCTGCGTCCGTTCGGGCGTGACGCGGAAGCCGGCATCCGACGAGACGGCGACATGACCACGGGTAGATTTCGCCCGGAGCACTTCAAGGCGCGGGAGGTTCCAATTCGTATCGCCTAGGGCAGCGTTGCGCTCGAGCCGGAGCTGGATGACCTGGCGGCCGGCCACGGGCTGGCCATAGACCAGGCGCAGTTCGGCGTCGCCCGACTCCGCCACGTCCCGCAGGAAGTAGTCGTTCATGCCCGCCGCGTTGAGCCGCGCCACAACGAAGCCCCGCGGCACCCGCAGCAGCACCTCGCGCAGCGGCGCCTCGCGGATGTCCAGTTCGAACTCCGCATCCACCGCCAACTCGGTTTCACCGAGGTGATACGCGAGCAACTCCGACACACCGACTTCGGGCAGCACATTGTCGGCGTTGATCCGCAGGGCGAAGTCGGCGCTGGAGAAGCGGAAGGCGAAGCGCTGCCCCGTCGGCGCGCCGAACAGCGCTTTGGTCGCGTCGCTTTCCGGGAACTGCTCCGGCGAAATCTGCGACAGGCCCGTTGCCTGCACGACTTCAAGCCGAACCGCACCCTCGTTGACCACACGGAAATGACCCGCGAACCGCGTCGCGCCCTCCGGCCGTAGCTGCATCGCGTCAGCGGCCTGCGGGAAGACACCCAACTCGGACTGCATCTGGACCTGGATGGCGAAGGCGTCCTTCTGAGGCTGATTGAACTGCACCACCAGTCGGCGATCTGCGCCGGCCGTTCCCGGGTCGACCTGCCACGAGAGCAGGTTTGTCCCCTGCACCGCCGTCACGTTGCCCGCACCGCGCAAGGCCAGAACCAGGCGGCTGAGCTCGCCCTGCATCACCCGGCCCTCGACCAGCGCGACCTGCCGCATGAGGCCCGGACTCACGCTGATCTGCGCGCGCATTTCCGCCGCGTTGAAGAGGCGGGCTTCGGCCTCCGGCCGCGCTTCCTTCCAGGCCTGCTTCACCGTGCCATCGGGCGGCAGAAAGCTGCGGAACTCCTCGCCGGCCCGCTCAGGCTTCGCGGCACCGGCGAACTCAAACTGGGTGTCCGCCGCCAGCCCTCGCAGCGTCACGGGTGACAGCACGCCCGGCGCGAGGCGGAAGTCCACCGCGTTCCAGCCGCCGTTAGGCCGCACGGCGGCGTTGAACTTTAGGCGCAGCGGAAAGCTCCCGGCACGGTCGAAGACGAGTTCAAACCGGCCCTCGCGGAACCGGAGGCGCGCGTCGGCGCTGCGTTCCAGGTCGGCCAACGCCACGGCGCCGGACAGCAATGCCAGCGTGCCGCCGCGGGGATTTTTCACCTGTGCCACCGCGTTGAAGGTGAACGCGGCTTCCTCGGCACTGAACTGGCCACTCAACTGGAAGTCACGCAGCACGACCCGCGTGCTGTCGGGATCGCCCACCGTGACGACCAGCGGCAGGGCATAGGCACTGCCCTGGAAGCGGAAGCCCAGCGGCTCGGGCGCGTCGGGTTTGGGTTCGGCGCGGAGCCCTTCCGGCAGGAATTTCAAGGGCACGGGAGCAAGTCCCACGGAGTGGGTCGGCTGAAGGTCGAGTCCCGGCCCCGCGTCGATGCGCACGTAGCCGGACGACAAGGCGGCCGGCATTGCGGTCAGCGTGAGTGGCTGAAGCGGCTGACTCCAGTCGCGGACTTCGTGCTCGGCGGTGATGGTGAGGTTGAAGCCGGCCGGCGGCTTGTCGGCTTTGCGGGGCCGAACGACTAGCGTGCGGACGCCGTTCGTTCCCTGCCGCACGGCCCAGTCGAGAATGCCCTCGCCGGTCACGCTGCGGATTTCGCCGTCACCGCCGAGCGTGAAGGGCAGCTCCGCCGGCTCGCCCTGGAGCACCTCCACCTTCGCACGGATGACATGGCTGACCTTGTCGCGTCCGACGGTGATGGCCTGCTCGATGGCGGTGGAGAACATCGCCTTGCCCGCTCCCAGCCCGGCCCCGGCCAGCAACGCCTCGATCACGAGCCGCGCCTTGCCATCTTGGATGCCCCCGTTGAGCGACAGGTCCTTGAGTTCCGCCGTGGCGGCGCGGGACGAAAACAGGCCTTCCAGCAGCGCCAACCCGAGAAGCAAGGCCCGCATCGCTGGCCGCAACCTAGTGGCACAGGCGCCCTCGCCTGTGCCGGTGGTCCGGGCGCCCCCGCCCGAACACCCTGCGGGCGACGGCGCCCGCAGGACTGAGACAGCCAAGGCGGCCGTCCCACTATGCTTCGCGTCGGCGCTAGCTGGCGTCGCCGGGCCACGGACAATGGAATTTACCCACCCGCACCACCCATGTTCAGTTCGCATAACTCAATACTCCTTCTGAAAATCACTCCCGGTAATCCGTCACTTCCCGCTCACGCCCTTGGCCTGGCGAAGCATCTGTTCGAGCTGCTTCGGGCGCGGGTCGGCTGAAAAGGTGTCCGTCACGCCGTTCAGCAACCCGAGCAGACGGTCGGGCGTGACTTCAGCGGCCCATGGGCTCGACACGAGCCATTCGCTGAAGGCCGACGCACTGCCCGCGAGCCGCACGGCCGGACCGGACTGTTCCAACGGACGTGCCGTGCCGTCGTAGTGCAGCGGCCACTCGTGTTCACGGTAGTCGCCGGTGCCCGGCACCTTGAAGCGCACGCGCACCGTGCCGAGCGGGCCGTCGCCGGCCGGGTTCACCTGCACGGTGTAGAGCGCGTTGCCCGCCTCGGCGGCGCCGAGCTCGGCGGCGTCCACCGTGTTGTCGCGGAACTGCTCCTTCTTGAGCTGGTGTTTCGCGTAGCCGAGCTGCCGGTAGGCTGTGACACGGCGCGGATTCCATTCGACTTGCACCTTCACGTCGGACGCAGCGATCTGGAGCGCACCGACCAGTTGCGCGGCGAACTCGCTCTGCGCGGCCTCGGGCGTGTTCACGAAGCCGTAGCGGCCGTCGCCATTGCGCGAGAGGCTTTCGAGCAGCTCGTCGTTCAGCCCTTCCCAGCCGATGCCGAAGCAGTCGAGCGCGATGCCCTGCTGGCGGTTCGTCTCCACCTGTCGGCGAAGTGAATCGGGCTGAACGTCGCCGAGGTTCGCCGCACCGTCGGTGAGCAGCACCACGCGGTTCACACCGTTCGCGACGAAGTGCCGGGCAGCCGTCTGGTAGGCGGTGCGGAGCGCCTCCTCCAGATTCGTGCCGCCGTCGGGCGTGAGTTCGCCCACGCGGCCGGGCAGTTCCGCGGCCTGGGCACCGCCGAGGCCGTCCACCCACAGGCGCGGCGTGCGGGCAAACGCCACCACGCTCACGCGGTCCGGCGGCTGAAGCTGCCCGGCGAGCACGCGCAGGCATTCCTGGCGGATGCGGACGCGGTCCGCGCGTTCCATCGAACCGGAGTTGTCGAGCAGCAGCACGAGGTTCAGCGGGCGGCCGGGCTGACGTCCGCTCGCGGCGGTCTTCACCGAGAAGCGGACGAGGTCGCGGTCGTGCGCAAAGGGATAACGGGCGCGCTCCCAGGCGAAGGCGACGGGCGCGGCCCCGGCCGGCTCGGGATCACGGTAGTCGAAGGCGTTGATGAACTCCTCGGTGCGGACGGTCGCCGGCTCGGGCATCTGGCCCTTGTCCAACGCGGCGGCGGCTAGCTTGAACGAAACGTCGCTGACATTGAGCGAGAAGGTGGAGAAGGCGTTGTCGGCGGTGGCGACTTCGGGCTGCGGCTCGGGCGCGCCGGGGGCGAGCTTTGGGAGCGGGGCGTCGGCGGACTTCGACACGGTTTGATCGACCTTGCCCTGCACCGTGTCATTGGGCGGCGAGAAGGTGTCATCAATGCCAAGTTCGCGCGCCAATTCCTCAACTTTGACCTTCTTGGCAGCGATCTGCAGGTCGAGTTCTTTCAGCCTCTCCTTGAGCACCGCCACCCCGCGCTCGTTTTGCGCGACACGTGTAGAATTCCGGTAATCGGAATAGGCCTTTGCAATGGCGTTGGCGATTCGAGCTGCTTGTGCGGGATCTTTGTCGGCGACTTGGATGCTGAGGACCGACGACTTTCCCTCTTGAGTGACCGTCACCTTGTCCGCCAATTGCTTGTAGGCTTCGGGACTGACTGCCGTGTCAGCTTGCCCCCGCTGGGCATTCAGCTCCTTGATCGCCCTGTCTAGAATCTTTCTGGACTTGATCACCTCGAACTCATTCTGAAGGAAATAGGGATCATAGGTCTGGTTACCTCCGGCGTAGCCCAACAGTTGAATGTCCGGAGTGTCTTTCTCTACTTTCAGGCGAACTGTCCGTGTCGTTTCGCCGCCGAATACCTGTTTGAGTTTGCTCAACAGCGTCGGCTTTTTGTCTGCTTGGACTTCGCCAACCTCTTCAACGGCGCCTTTCTTCGTGCTGGCCGAAGCCACCGCATTTTGTGCAGCCGCCCGAAGCGGCTTAGTCGGATCCTGAACGAAGTCGGCCAACTTGTTTTCCTTGCCTTCAGTTACTGCGGCGGGCGCTTTCTCAGCAACCGCGGCCGTGGTCCCGTCACCGGCGCTACGCTTAAACATCACCCCCAGCGCCGGCAGATTGCCCAGCGCGGGCTGTGCGGCATTGGTCGCAATGTCCAAGAAGTAGCGCGTGGTGCTGACCGGCTTCCCGGCGACGGCCGCCGCTTGGCCCGCTTTGAGGTCGGCCAACGGCTCGACCCGTCCCAGGTCCAAACGGTTTTGGGGCACGTCATCAGGCTGAGCTTTGGCGAAGCCATCCACCGCAACCGTCCCTCCCCGGCTTTCCTGGGCAACCTGCTTGCGATCAAAACTGGCCTGGTCAGAGGGTGGCACCGTAAGCGCCGGCAGGGCGGGCGGCGGCGCGACGAACGCGAGCATTTCAGGCTGGGCTTCCACCACCGACGGCTGATCGCGAAGGCCCTCCCCCTCGGCCAACTTCACCGAACCTTCCGTTAGCTCTCTGCGCAGGTTCACGCGCTGTTCCAGCAGGGCTTCGCGCCCCCGGGCAACCTCTCCGTCACTCCAACCGCGAGGGGAGGAGCCCAAGACCGGTCCATTGATCACACTCGGGAAAATGGTTGTCCCCGCCGCCACAATCTGCCCGGCCGGAGGCGCGGCATCAAAGAGCTGAACGGCCGCCACGTCGGGTAGCGGGCTGTCCGCCTTGCGTTCCAGAAAATCCGTCGCGGTTGCGGTCGCTGGGGCTGACTCCCCGGCTGAAAGCATCTCCCTTTGGGCCACCGCAGCCAAAGGGCTCAGCGTCGGCCGCGCACCTCCTGCGACCGGAACCCGGAAGCGCACGGAAGCCGGCGTCCCGTCGAGGGCGAGTTTGTCCACTTCTGCAACCACGGATTCGTTCGCACCAAGACCCTCCAAATAAAATCCGCGGGCGCCACCGAACCCGCCGGCGGTGTTGCCCGCTGCGGCCACGGACAGCCGGACAGTGTCCTCGACTGCCTGGGTGCCCGGAGAGGAAAAACGGTCTTCCTCCCATTGCCCGGCACCGGCACCGATTCCCCGCCCCCATGACACGGGAACCTCGCCGAAGAACTGGTTTGCCGCCTCGCCGGAGGAGTCTTGGCCCTGCCCGTTCAGCCGGTCACCGCCGACTTCCGGCAGGACCACTTGGCTCACAAAGACGGAGCGCCGGCCGCCCATGGCAGCGAATGCCGATTTGTCCCCAGCGGGGGCCTTCCGGCCGTTCGGCTGTTCGACCCCGTCGGCCCGCCCATTCAGGGATTCACCGCGAGTGTCGGAGACGGCCGTGGCGGGATTCTGAACCGGCGCGACAACAGCGTAACGGCGGGCAGCAGTCGGTTCGGGCGCTTGGGAGAAATTCGGCAAAACCGAACCGAAGTTCTCCGCTGGCGCCGCCGAAAAAAGGTCCGCGGTGAGCGGTGCGCTGGGTTGAAGCTCATTCTTCTTGGCCGCAAAATCGCGGAGCGCATCGTGCCGTGCGGAAGCCGGCTGCCCCTTGGATTTTGCCTTGGCCAGTGACGGCATCAGCATTCCCGCCGCCCCGACGACGGCGACCAGCATCGCCGCGACCGCGATCAGCTCCCGCCAGTCAAACCGCGGCGGGCGCCCCCGTTCGAGCAGCGGCACCACTTTCGACGGCGGCGTCTTGAATTTGGCGAGCAACGCCGCGCGGCGTTCGGCGGACAGTTGGAGCGGTTCCGGTTTGCTCAGTTCCTTGGGTTCCGGCGATCGAACGGTTTCCCGGGTGAGTTCATGGGCCAGGCTCAGGCGACGGAACACCTTGGCCATCTCGGCGTCGGCGGCGATCTCGGTGCGCAGGGTTACGGCTTTGGCGGCGGGAAGTTGGCCCAGCAGGAGCGCGGTCAGACGCGCCTCGCGGTCGCCCGGCGGCAGTTGGGGAGCGTCAGGTTTCATCGGAGGAAAAGACGTTGGTCCGCAGATTTCGCGGATGACGCAGATTCGGCGAAGCAACGTGCTGCCGGCATCTTGCCGGCAGTCCCCGGCGGCTCGCGCAGTTGAGGCTTGGAACGTTTCCGACAACGTGGCCCCGCCCTGCCGCAGGCTTGGCCGCCGCGCGGCCACCGGCACACACCGAGTGCCGGGCTCCGCCCGGCAGGGCTGCGCCTGGGGGCTGCCACCGGACGGGAAACATTTCACAGACCGGTTCTCGGCCAGGCACGTCCCCTGCCGGCAAGATGCCGGCAGCACATTTTTGGCGGACTTCCGGTTCCGTGGGCGTCTTTCGGCGCTGATTGACGGTTGAAATGTTCATGGCACGAGCCCGGTGCGGGCGAGTTCGGCGGCAATGGTTTTCAACGCGTGATGCAGTAGGTAGCCGACGTGGCCGGGTTCCAGCCCGGTGCGTTCGCCGATTTCGCGATAGGAGAGTTCGTCGTTGAACTTGAGCCGGACGACTTCGCGGCTGCGGTCGTCCAAGGCGGCGAGGCTCAGGCGGACCAGGCCGATTCCTTCCCAGCGGACAATCTGTTCGTCGGGCAGCGGCGAGGGGTCCGGGCCGTCGGTGGCGGGGTTCGGCGTGTCGTCGTCCAGCGGCTGGAAGGGAACGATCTTCTCGGCATCGCGGCGGTGGTTGAGGGCGAGGTTGTGCACGGTGCGGTAAAGCCAGCGGCGCGGCTCACGGACTTCGGCAAACTGGGCGTGCAATCTCATGAAGGCTTCCTGGGTGATGTCCTCGGCCGGACCGCGTTCGCCCACCAACCGCAGCGCGTAGGCGAGCAGCGGAGACTCAAGGGCGGCGAACAGCTCCTCGATTGTCTCAAGCATCGTCGGCTCGGCGTTGGCGGGTGCGGGGCAGACCACGGGCATCAGTCGGCGGTCATCGTTGGCGGTGTTTCATCATTTCCGGGCGGTGCAGAGGCACCACTCACGGACTACGACACACGCGTTGACGGTTTCTTAGAAGATTTCCTCGCGAATTGTAAAACTGTCCGGCGGCCTTGCATCCCCCCCAGCAAAGACACCACACCCATCTGGCAGCGCGGCCTGACCTCAGATGAATGCTGATGGAGCGCCTCTCGGGGAGCAAAGGCCATTCGACAGATTCAGCCGGTCACGGATGGGTTTGCGGTGGCAATCCGTGGACGGAAACGGTCCCGCTCCGCCACCAAATCCACGCGTCGTGAACCTGCCCGCCTTTTCGCGCACGGTTTTGTTCGCCTTTGAAATCCCCCCGACAGATCAGGAATTCCGGTTTGCCAGCCGTGCCGAGTTCGCTCCGGACGCTGGAGGTCGCCGTGACAGGCGAGGCAAGCTTCTACCACCTGGTCGGCGATCGGGGCTTCTTGGACGTGCCCTCGACTTCACCCGCAGCCGGAGAAACCGGCATTCCGGTGAACCGCGAGCCGGTGTAAGAAGCTTTCTGTAATTTGCTTTCCTTGTGTTTCCACCCAACCCCAGAGGGGGAGGTGGAGCGGAGGCGAGCGGAGCGAGCCGAGCGC
>JAYUSF010000348.1:0-31925 GCA_043755815.1 Verrucomicrobiota bacterium | reverse complement strand
ATGGGTCAACGTAGGGCAGGCTGGCAGCCTGCCCACCCTGTCGGTTGATACTGCCGATCGTTTCGCGCCGGCCGGCGCAGCGGGCAGGCTGGCAGCCTGCCCTACGTTGGGGTCGCTCACGCGTGGGCTCCTTTCCCGGCTGCGTCCGCCATTTCTTCGGCGACATTCAGGGCAGCCATCAGGCAGTCGGTCAGCGCGATGCCGTGCCGGAAATGGCCGGCGAGACGCACGCCGGGCGCCTGCTGCTCCAGCTTCGTCATGCGCGCGCGGAAGTCGCCGAAGCCGAGAACGTATTGCGGGATCGCCAGGCGGTGGACGGTGCGGTGGAGGAAGATTGGTTCGCCACGGACGCCGAGCAATCGGCCCAGCGCCTCGCGGGTCGCGGCCAACTGGACTTCCTCCGAAGCCAGCGCCATCTCCGGCGAACGCGACCCACCGAGGTAACAGGTCAGCGTGACATGGCCCACCGGAGCGCGGCCGGGGAACAGCGACGAACTGAAAATCACGCCGAGGATGGCCTGCTTCTCCACCTCGGGAATCAGCGCGCCGAAACCGTCGAGCGGATGCGCCACGTCTTCGCGCCGGAAACCCAGCACGAGCACGGTGACCGCGGCGTAGTGGATGTCACCCAGCCACGCCAACGAGGCGTCGTTGCCGGCGTCGAGCCGGATGCCAGCGAGCCGGTGCGCGGGCGCCGCGAGCAGGACGGCGGAATGGTCGGCGGTTTCGCGCCGACCCTGGCGCTGGACGGTCACCTGCCAGCCGTTCGCCTGACGCCGGATGGCTTCCACCGGCGTGTTGAGCTGCAGTGCGGCACCGAGCTGGGTCGCCAGCGCGGTCACCAGCGAGCCGAGTCCGTGGCGGAAGGAAAGCTTCGGGGCGCGGTCCTTGGGCGTTTCGCCGGAGCGGCGCCGTTCGCGCGCGCCGAGCAACTGGCCGAGGAAGAGCGAGCGGTAACGCGTCTCGACCTGGTGCAGCTTGGGAAACGCCTCGCGGAGCGACAGCCGCTCCGGGTTGCCGGCATACACGCCGCCGACGAAGGGGTTGATCGCGTAGTCGAGAAACTCCTGTCCCAGCCGCCGCCGCACGAAGTCGGCGACACTCTCCTCCACGTCAGCCCGGCAGCGCGGGCGCAGCAGTTCACCGAGCACGTTGAGCTTGGCGCCGAAGCTGAAGAGCGGAGTGGTCACCCAGCTGGACAGCGAATCGGGCACGGCCAGCAGCCGGCCGCCGCGGACGATGTAGCGCTGGTTGGCGGCGGGATCCGAGGTCAGGCACTGGCCCGCAAGCCCGACATCGTCAATGAGCTGACGGAGCTTGGGCGAGGTTTCGAGGAGCGTATTCGGGCCGTCCTCGGCCAGGTAGCCATCGCGCTCGGTGGTGTGGACCGGTCCGCCCGGACGCGAACCGCTCTCGTAGACGACGCTGGGAATGCCCCGCTGCCGCAAGCGGAACGCCGCGGTAAGCCCCGTGACGCCGCCACCGACGATGGCGACGGGAGCAAGGCGGCTGGAGACTTCGGACGACATTGGAGGTCAATGAAGGCGGACCAACGTAGGGCAGGCTGCCAGCCTGCCCGCAGTGATTGCGACAAACACATCCAATTTCGCGCCTGCCGGCGCAGCGGGCAGGCTGGCAGCCTGCCCTACGTGCGGAGCCGTCTGGAGTTGGACAGCCCTTCTCATACGGCGCGGCTGAAGAGCTTTTCGGGCGGCGTCTGCCGGGCGAGGCGGGCGTCGAGCACCATGCAGATGTTGCGCAGGAAGGTCCGGCCGAGCTGCGTCACGGAGCAGCCTTCCGGCTGGAGTTCGACCAGCCCGTCCTGTTCCAGCGCGTGCAGCCGCTCCTGGGCGCCGTCGAGGAACGGGATGTGCAGCTCGGGGTCGGCCCAGCTCGTCTCGAACGACGTCATCACGTTCAGGATGTGCTGCCGGAGCACGAGGTCCTCGTCGGTGAGCGTGTGGCCACGCGCGATGGGCAGTTCCCCGGCCAGCACGCGCTGCATGTAGGGCTCGAGCACCTTTTCGTTCTGCGCGAAGAGGCGCCACGAGTCGCCGATGGCGGAGACGCCGAGGCCGATCTGCGGCCAGACGGGGCGGGCGGTGTAGCCCATGAAGTTCCGGTGCAGCCGGTTTTCCTGCGCCGCGGTCCACAGCGAGTCCGATTCCTTCGCGAAATGATCCATGCCGATCTCGCGGAAGCCGGCCTCTTCGAGCAGTTCGCGGCCGACCTCGTAAAGGTGGCGCTTGGCCTCGCCCACGGGCAGGTCGGCCTCGGTGAACTTCCGCTGGGCCGGCTTGATCCACGGCACGTGCGCGTAGGCGTAAAAGGCGATCCGGTCGGGGTTGAGCCGTTTCACCGCCTCGATGGTGTCGCGGATGCTGGTCTCGGTCTGGAACGGCAGGCCGTAGATGAGGTCGAAGTTGATGCTCCGGAAGCCGAGGTTCCGCGCATGCTGGACGATGGTGCCGACCTGCTCCTCGGTCTGCACCCGGTGGACGATCTCCTGAACCTTGGGGTCGAAGTCCTGGATGCCGAGGCTCAGGCGGTTGAAACCGAGTTCGGCCAGCGCAGCGAGGTGTTCCCGGGATGTGACGCGCGGGTCCGCCTCCAGCGAAAGCTCCGCCTCGGCGGTGACGCTCGCGCCCGCCAGGATGCCGGCGGCAAGCCGACGCAGGTGGGGCGGTTCGAGGAAGGTGGGGGTGCCCCCTCCGAAGTGGAGTTCCGCGAGCGGAAGCCGGTTCCCGGGACTGAGCCGGCGACGGTAGAGCTCCCATTCCTGCAGCACCACGTCCACGTAGCGGTGGCCGAGCTCGTGGTTGCGGGTGATGCGCGTGTTGCAGCCGCAGTAGGTGCAGAGCGATTCGCAGAAGGGGACGTGGACGTAGATCGCCGCCCCGGCCGGCGCCCCGCGCCGGGTGGAACTGGGCAGCGTGAGGCTGGTCAACCATTCATCGGCCGTGGGCTGGCCGGTCCAGTAGGGCACGGTCGGATAACTCGTGTAGCGGGGGCCCGGCACGTCGTATTTGCGGAGGAGCAGCTGGCGGGGATGCGCGGTCATGCGGTGAGGAGTTCGCGTTGGAGTTCGAGGAAAAGCCGGACGTTCGCTTCGGGTGTGCCCGGCAGCACGCCGTGGCCGAGGCCGCAGATCCAGCCCGCGCGGCGGCCGGCGCTGACGGTCTGGGCATCGGCGAAGAAGCGGAGCAGCAGCGGCCGGAGTTCGGCGGCGGGCAGGAGCATCAGGCTGGGATCAAAATTGCCCTGCACGGCCCAACGGTCACCGACTTCGGCCAGCGCCGTTGAGAGTGGATGCTCCCAGTCCACGCCGAGGCATCCAATGGGCAGTCCCGCCAAAGCGCGCCAATGGGCCGGGCCGGTCTGGCGCGAGTAGTAGGTGAACGCGGCTTCCGGCACCTGCGCTCGGACGGCGGCGAAAAGCTGGGCAAGGCGCGGCACGACATGGCGTTCAAAGGCCGCCAGAGGAATCTCCCCGGCGGCCGTGTCCATCACCGCGACGGTGTCGGCGCCGGACCGGAACTGCATGACCATGTTGGCCGCGAGCAGTTCCATCAACTGGTCGCAGAATCCTTCGTAGCGGCCGTCCTCAAGCCCAGCCACGGCATCGCTGACGTCGCCCTTGTGCGAGCCGACGGCGGCGTAGAAAAACAGCGTGAGGGGACCGCCGACGAATCCCAGCAGGCCTTTTTCCGACGGGAGCGTCGCCCGGATCAACCGCATGGCCTCCGCCTGAAATTCAAGTTTCCCGGCCCGGTCGGCGCCACCCTTGAGGCGGCCAAGGTCGGCCCGGGAGCGGAGGTGCCAGTCGAGCTGGGGGCCGGGTGAGTAGCGCAGGCCCATGCCCATCGCTTCGAGCGGGAAAAGCAGGTCGGAGAACAGGATGGCGGCGTCGAAGTCGAAATCGCGGATCGGCCCCAGGGTGACTTCGCAGGCGAGCGACGGAACCTTGCACAGCGCCATGAAATCGTGGTCGCGCTTCAGGGCCTGATAGTGCGAGTGATAGCGGCCAGCCTGGCGCATGAACCACACGGGCGGACGGCCCGGGTTGCGGCGGCGGATGGCCTGGTTGAAGCGGTTCATGATTCGCGGCAGGCGTCTGAATTCAGCTGGTAACCGACTCCGCGGACGCTGCGGATCACGGTCGGCGTCTCCGGGTCCGTCTCCACGAGGCGGCGGAGCTTGAGGATGAAATTGTCCACCGTCCGCGGGGTGGGGTAGTCGTCGCGGGACCACACTTCGTCAAGAATCTGGTCCCGGCTGACGACCGAACCGCGCCGTTCGACCAGCAGTTTGAGCAGCGCGGTTTCCCGCTGGCTGAGCGAAGTGACCTCACCGTTCACCTCGGCGGAGAAGGCGGGGAAATTCACCCGGGCACGGCCGACCTGCACGCGCTCCGGTCCGGCGCCGCAGAAGCGCGCGCGGCGCAGGCCGTTTTCAATGCGCAGGACGAGTTCCTGGTAGTTGAAGGGCTTCACCACATAGTCCTCGGCGCCGAGTTCGAGCCCCAAGATGCGGTGCTGAGGATCGCCCATCGCGGTGAGGAAGATGATCGCGGTGCCGGCGGTTTTCTTCCGGAGGTTTTCCGCCAGCAGGAACCCCGAGCCATCGCCGAGGCCGACGTCGAGCAGCGCGAGGTCGAAGGTGTGCTTGGCCAACTCCGCCTGCGCGCCGGCAACGGACCGGGCCCACGTGACCTCGAAGCCGGAACGCGTGAGGCGTTCCACCAGCGTGCTGCCAAGGTTGTGTTCATCCTCGACGATCAGAAGCCGGGCTGACGAGCGCTCAGACATCGCTCGCCTCCGTGCGGAAATGGAGCCGGACGTTGAAGCCGCGTGGCGTCGGGCCACCCTGAGCGGCGTGGAATTCGGCCCGACCACCCATGCGCTGCATGAGCGAGCGGACGAGATAGAGGCCGACGCCGGCGCCGGTGGAGGCGGAGCCCTTTTCGAAGAGCCGGCCGAGTTGCTGGGGCAGGCCGGCGGCGGGTTTGCCATCGTCGGTAACGGTCAGTGTGACTCGGTCCGCGCCAACGGAGTTGGCCAAGGTTACCGTCACGCGGTCGCGGCCGCTGTGACGGACGGAGTTTTCCAGCAGGTTGCGGAGGATGATCTGAAACGCCGCCGGGTCGGCCAGGATCGCGGCCTCGGTGACACGGTTTTCCAAGGTGACGGCCGGCGAGACCGGGGTGCGCCAGTGGCGGAGAAACTGGCCGACCACGCTGCGGAGATTCAGCGGCTGGGTGGGCACCGGGCCGGCCCCTTCGACTCGGGCCAGTTCCAGCGCGCGCTCGACCTGCGACTCGATCCGGGTGGTGTCGTCCAGGAGGCGTTCGACCAGAACACGGGACGGCGATTCCGGGGAGGTCAGTTCGGCGAGCGATTCGGCCTGGAGCCGTATGCCCGTGAGCGGTGTCCGCAGTTCATGGGTGACCGAGGCGAAGAATCCATGGAGCGAGCGCGCCCGGCGCGAATCCCGCCAGTAAAGCCAGCCTAGGAGCAAAAGGCTCACCGTCAGGGCACCGAAGAAGGTCGCACCCTCCCAGTGCAGCATGCGCTGGGTGCGCGCCCATTGCTGGCTGGCCTTGAGCGACGTGAGGCCGGCCTGCTCCTCCAGCACGGCGATCCGCCCGGCCTGCTGCTCCATATGGTAAACCCACCAGCCGCCGAGGGCGAAAAGAAAGGCGAGCCAGGCAAAGCTGAGCGCCACCAACGTGCGGACGCGGATGGGGGGACGGGGATTGAGCTGGCCCGTGGGATTCATGCGGCGGGCACCGTGCAGTCGCCGACCGGCTGCCGTCGAATCGGAATCCCCCGGGCGCCGGGCGGCGGAGGGGCCAACTGGCGGTCCACCGTCAGAGCAATGCTGAGGCTTTCCGGGAAATGATGTTTGTCCGGATCTTCAAAATGGTGCGCTCCGAGTGAGCGAAAGCTCGGCAGATCCTCCCACCCATGGGGATGGCTCAAAGAGGTGCCGAGGGCACGGTGACGGGACCTTTCCACGCAGGCATCAAGGGCCAGCAGCAGTTGGCGCCGTCGCTGTTCGTCGGCCTGGTCCTGCAGGCTGTAAAGATCGTCGAGGCACAGCAGTTGGGGAAGGCACGACCAGTCTCGGGCTTCCTGCCGGTGCAGGCCGAGGTGGATGACGGGGATGAACTGGGCGTGCAACGAGCCTGCCAGCCAGTGGAGGCGCTCCCGATCGGCTTCCGCGTTGGCGGGAACGCAAACGACCACCGCTCCGGCCGCGCGCCACGCCACTTCCGCAAGCTCTGGCGGCACCACCGAAACCGGTTCGCCAGGCTGGGCGCGAAGGCTTTCGGCGAGCTCCTCCGCCCGGCCCGACGTGCGGTTCAGCAGTTGCAGGGGCCAGGTGCGCAGCCACGGAGTGACGGTTGCCGCCATGTCCCCGGCGCCGACCACGAGCACCGCCCCGCCGGCGGGACCGCCGCTCTGCCGGAGCAGGTGACGGACGAGGCTTCCGTAAGAGGCGCCGCCGACGCCGCAAAGAAACCGGGTGCGGATCTCCTTGGCGTCGGCAAACAGCCATTGCACCCAGGAAGCCTCCGCGGCGTGCTGGTTCCAGGCGGCTTTCATCTGTCCCAGAATGTTGGTCTCTCCCGTGAGTCGGCTCGCCAAACCGGTGGCAACCTGCAGGAGGAAGCCATAGGCCTCGACGCCGTGAAACACTTCCATTCCGGTCGGCAGCGGCCCCAGATCGCGGGTGGCACCAGCGCCCGAACGCACAACCACCAGCAGCCACCGCTGGCAGGTATCCAAACACCAGATCCGGGTCGTCCCAGCGGGCGGGAGACACCGCTCCCAACCCTCGACCGGAAGTGGCCGACCAGCCTCTTTGGCGAAGTGAAAGACGGTGAGAGCGGAGATCATCTTAGGGAAAGCATGCCCAAGACGGCACTGGCCCGTGTCACGGCAGTGTCACCGGGGGCGTTTTTCCGGATCGACACCCAGTCGGAAGACGGTTTTCCCGACCAAAAATACTTAGCGAACGGCTTGAGTAATGCTCAGTTTGGCGGCGCTAAGCATGAACCAACTACTTACTCAGCGAGGTTTTCGGCGGGCTTGGGCCGGCCGTTGGGCGAAAAGCGGACCTTCGTTTGCCGGGCTGGTGCTGGCATTGCAACTGGCGGTGAGCCCCGTTTGGGGCGGCTCAATCCTGCGGGAGGTCTTTTCGGGCATCGGCGGCAGCGCGCTGAGCGACCTGACCAACAACCCGGCCTTCCCCAATTCGCCAACGTCCAAGAGCTTCATCAGCGACTTTTTTGAGGCACCGACCGACGTGGAGGATAACTACGGCCAGCAGATGCACGGCTACGTCGTGCCGCCCACGACGGGAAGTTACACCTTCTGGATCTCGTCGGATGACCAGGGTGCCCTGTTCCTGAGCACGGACGAGTTTCCCGCAAAGGCCCGACAGATTGCCGGCGTCCCGGAATGGACCGGTTCGCGCGAATGGGGGAAATATGCCCAGCAGCAGTCGGCTCCAATTACGCTGCAGGCGAACAAGGCCTACTACATCTCGGCCCTGATGAAGGAGGGCGGCGGCGGCGACAACCTCGCGGTCCGTTGGTTGCGTCCGGGCAACATTGATGAGGCGCCGATCCCGGCGACCTACCTGCTGCCCTGGGGCACCGCCTTCACCCCACCCAACATTTCCCAGCAGCCGACCAACACGTCCGTCGTTGAGGGACAGATGGCGACCTTTGTGGTCAAGGTCACCAACGTGGATCCGGTGACCTTCAAGTGGCAGCGGAACGGCGCCGACCTGCCCAATTCGAACTCGGGGATCCTGAGTTATGGCCCGGTGACGGTGGACGACCAAGGCGCCCAGTTCAGTGCCGTCCTGACCAATCGCATCGGGGCGACCAACTCATCGTTCGGCACGCTGACCGTTCTGCCCGACACCACTCGCCCCACGGTCGTTTCCGCCATCAGCCTCGGGGCCGACCGCATCCGGCTGCTATTCAGCGAGCCGATGGATGCCGCCTCGGCCGCCGTGACCGGCAATTTCCAGGTGAATGGCGGGGTCACCGTGACCGGTGCGGTGCTGGACTCCGAGGCGAGCGCCATTCTCCTGACGGTGACGGGGATGAATTTTGCCCAGAATTACACGGTCTCCATCAGCAACCTGCAGGACCGCGCCCGCACCCCCAACACCATCACGGCCAACAGCACGGTCAGCTTCCTGGCGCTGGAACTGACCGCCCAGAACATTGGCGGGGGCACCGGCGGCATCCAACGGATCGGGCCCGGCGCGTTCGACCTGACGGGGCAGGGGCGCGGCGTGAGCGGCGGCAACGACCAGTTCCAATTGTCATGGGAACGCCGCACTGGCGACTTCGACCTCCAGGTGCGGGTGATGGACCTCGGAATTTCCAGCGCCTTTCTCCGCGCCGGCCTGATGGTGCGGCCGACGCTGGATACCAACAGCGCCTTCGCCGCCGTGTTTGCCTCCTCTGCCCAGCTCGGCGTGATCTTCGAGTCGCGCGCCTCCGCTGGCGCCAACCCGGGCCAGCAGTCGGTCGTGGGCGGATATCCGGCCAATTATCCCTACCAATGGCTGCGGCTCCGGCGGGCGGGCAACGTGTTTACCGGGTTTGGCAGCCGCGACGGGCTGGGCTGGACCCAACTCGGCTCGGCGACCCTCGCCCTGCCCGCGCAGACCTTCGTGGGGCTCGCGGTCGCCAGCCAGAACGCGGCCGTCGCCAGCACGGTGAAATTCCGCGAATACGGCCCGACGGCCAGCACCGCGGTGGCGGCCTTCGTGAACGATCGCGAGTCGCCCACGCCGTCGTCGCGCCGGACCGGCCTGACCCTCTCGGAGATCATGTATCGCCCGAAGACGGCCGCCGGAAACACGAACAACCTCGAGTTCATCGAACTGTTCAACGCCGGAGCCATCTTTCAGGAGATGACCGGCTGGAAACTCACCGGTGGCGTCGAGTTCAGCTTCCCTGCGGGTTACAAACTGGAAGCCGGACAATTCGCCGTGATCGCCGCCGATCCGGCCACCCTTCAGTCCACCTACGGAATCAGCGGAGTGCTGGGGCCCTTCACCGGTTCGCTCAACAACGCCGGCGATCGCGTGCAGCTCCGCGACGGCATTGGTGCGGTGAAACTCGACGTCGAATTCTCGCCCGACGCCCCGTGGCCGGTCGCCGCGGACGGCGCCGGTCCTTCACTGGTGCTCACGGCCCCGAGCTATGGCGAAGCGAGCCCCAAGGCGTGGTCGGCCAGCAGTCTCGTCGGCGGTTCGCCCGGTGGCCCCGATCCGGCGTTGGCGGTGCCGGGTGACTCCGTGCTGATCAATGAATTCCTCGCCCACACGGATGATCCCCAACTCGACTTCATCGAGCTGTTCAACCGCTCCAACAACCCCGCCGACCTGTCGGGCTGCTTCCTGACCGACGATCCCGCGACCAACAAGTTCCGCATCGCCAACGGCACCAGCCTGCCCCCGCGCGGCTTCCGCTCGTTTGACCAGAACGAACTCGGCTTCCGACTGAGTGCCGCCGGCGAAACGATTTACCTGGTCAGCTCGAACGGGCTGCGGGTGATTGATGCGATCCGGTTTGGCGGCCAGGAGAATGGAGTCTCGTCCGGCCGCCTGCCCAACGGTTCGGAAACGATCCGGCGGCTTGCCGCCCCGACGCCCGGTGCGGCGAATGCGGAATGGCGCAACGAAGCCATCATCATCAACGAACTCATGTATAATCCGATCTCGGGCAACAGTGACGACGAGTTCGTGGAACTGCACAACCGCGGCGCGACGACCGTTAACCTCGGCGGCTGGCGCTTTGAATCGGGCATCAATTTCACCATTCCCGGCGGCACGAGCCTGGGCCCCGGCGGCTTCCTCGTCATCGCCCGCAACGCGGCCCGCCTCCGCACCAACTACCCCCAGCTCAACGCCAACAACACGTTGGGCGATTACTCGGGAGCGCTGGGCAACAGCGGGGAACAGCTTTCCCTCTCCAAGCCCGACGGCGTCGTCTCGACCAACGAATTTGGCAACCTGGTGACCAACAAGATCCACATCGTCGTCACCGAGGTCTCCTATGCGACCGGCGGTGCCTGGGGCCGCTGGGCGGACGGAGGAGGATCGAGCCTTGAGCTTGCCGACCCGAAGGCCGATCCGCTGCGGGGCGCGAACTGGGCGGACTCCGACGAAACGCAGAAGGCGGTTTGGAGCCCCGTGACGTTTACCGGCCGCCTCGACAACGGCAACACGGCCTATTCTGCCGATCGTCTGTTCCTCGGGCTGTTGAACGACGGCGAATGCCTAGTGGACGACATCGAGGTCGTCGAAGGCGCCGGGGCGAATCTCGTGTCCAATCCCGGTTTTGAATCCGGCGCCGCCGGCTGGAGCTTTTTCGGCAATCATGCCCCCTCGGGCGTCGATTCGGTGGGCGCCTTCGCGGGCACACGGTGCCTGCACGTCCGGGCGGGTGGCGGGGTCGATACCGGCCCCAACTCCATCCGGACGCCCCTCGCCGCCGGCCTGGCCAACAACGATACGGTCACCATCCGCGCCCGGGTGCGCTGGCTGCGCGGCTGGCCGGAACTGCTGTTCCGCCTGCACGGCAACTATGTGGACTTCGCCGCCGCGCTGCCCGTGCCGGCCAATCTCGGCACCCCCGGCCAGCCCAACAGCCGCGCGGTCGCCAACGCCGGACCTGCCATCTACGCGGTGACCCATTCACCGGCCGTGCCCCGCAACAACGAAGCCGTGCTGGTCACCGCGCGGATTTCCGACCCTGATGGCATCGGCGCGCTGAACCTCCGTTTCCGTCTCGACCCGGCCACGACCTTTACCACGGTGGCGATGCGCGACGACGGCACTTTGGGCGATGTGTTGGCCGGCGACGGAATCTACTCGGCCCGCGTCAGCGGCCGCTCGGCAGGAACGCTGGCGGCCTATCGCATTGAATCCACGGACGGCGCCGGGGCCAGTTCGGTGTTTCCCAGGAACGTGCCGACTGAGGAAGCGCTGATCCGCTGGGGTGATGAGGTGCCGTTCGGCAGCTTCCCGCACGTGCACCTTTGGTCCACCCAGGCCAATCAGGGTGCTCCCGATGGCAACCCGCTGAACAACCGCTATCGCAACGGCACGATCGTCTACGGCAACCAGCGGGTGATCTACAACGTGGGCTTCCGCGACAAGGGCAGCCCCTACCACGGCGGCGGCGGGGACCTGACCGCCGTGACGCCGGAGGATGACCTGTTGCACGGCGTCCGCGAGCGGCTGTTTTCCCTGACTGGAAACGGCGGCAGCGAAGACACGGGCCTCCGCGGCCGGCTCGCGGCCTGGCTCAGTCACGACCTGGGAATTCCCTACCTCAATGGCAACCCCCTGCACTTCTTCTTCAACGGTGGCCGCTTCGCCAACATCGTCGAGGATCAGGAGGAGCCGGATCATCGCTACGCCGAACAGCACAATCTGGAGGGTGGTTCCGGCGACCTCTACAAGATCTCGATCTGGTTCGAGTTCAACGACGACAACCGCGGATTCAACTCGGTTCAGGCCACGCTCGAGAAGTTCCTGACCACCGGGAACCAGTTCAAGCTCCCGCGCTACCGCTGGAACTGGGAACGCCGGGCCCAGCAGGTGCCGGAGAGCGACTACACCACGATCTTTGACCTGGTGAACGCCGCCAACAACACCGGCGCTGACTTCGTTCAGCGCATGCAGACCCACGGGGACATCGACGAATGGATGCGGGTCTTCGCGTTCCACCGCATGACCGGCAACTGGGACTCGTGGACCTTCAGCGTCGGCCAGAACATGTATCTCTATCGGCAGCCGGGACGCCCCGCCATCATCATGCCCTGGGACATCGACTTCATCTTCGGGCTCGGTGAAGGTGCCACGGGCGGCCTTTGGGGCGGACAGGACCCGATCGCCAATTCCAAGCTCTTCGACAACCCGACCTTTCGCCGGATGATCTGGCGCGCCTACCTTGACGGCGTCAACGGGCCAATGCGGCCGGAGCGGTTCCAGCCGGTGATCGACGCCTACCGGGCAGCCCAGCTGGCCAACAACATCCAGGGCCTGAACACCACCTCGGGCATCACCAGCTACCTCAATGCCCGCCGCGCCAACATCCAGAGCCAGATCAACGGCGCCAACGCGGCTGCCTTTGCGATCACCTCCAACGGGGGCAACAACTTCACCGCGACGACTCCCACCGCGACGCTGACCGGCACCGCGCCCTTTGCGGTGGCGAGCATCGCCGTGAACGGCGTCAGCTATCCGGTCACCTGGACCGGGTTCACGACGTTCAGCATTTCCGTGCCGCTGACGAAGCCGACCAACCCGCTCGCGCTGGTCGGCCTGGACCGGAAGGGGAACCCGCTGCCGGGCATCACGGACTCGGTCACCGTGACCTACAACGGCGCGGTGCCGCAGCCGCAGGACTTCGTCGTGATCAACGAGGTCCACTACAACCCCGCCGTGCCGCAGACGTCGTTCATCGAGCTGTTCAATCGCAACACCGCGACGCCGTTCGACCTCTCCGGCTTCGTGCTGGAAGGCGTCGGCTATTCGTTCCCGGCCGGCTCGATCATAGCTCCCAACAGCTACCTGCTGCTCGTCGGCGACCGGGCCGCCTTTGCCGCGGCGTTTGGCGCCGGCGTGGTGGTTTTCGATCAGTTCAGCGGCCGCCTCGACAACGACGGCGAAACCCTGCGGCTCGTGAAGCCGGGCGTGCCCCCGGCCGCCGACCTGCGCATCAGCGACGTGCGTTACCTCGACCGGCTGCCATGGCCCACCGAGGCCGACGGAGGAGGCTCATCCCTGCAGCTTGTGGATGCCGCCCAGGATGTTTGGCGGGCGGGCAACTGGGCCGCCATGCCGACCAATGCGGTCAACCGCGCCACGCCCGGCGCGGCCAACGCGACGCGGGCCACGCTCGCACCGTTCCCGCTGGTGTGGCTCAACGAAGTTTTGCCCAACAGCATCGACGGGGGCCTCGATAACGCCGGCGACCGCGAACCCTACATCGAACTCTACAACAGCGGCGCCGCCACCGTTGACCTCTCGGCGTTCCACCTGACCGACACCTACACCAACCTTACGAAGTGGCAGTTCCCGGCCGGAACCACGATTGCGCCCAGCCAGTTCCTGACCGTTTGGGCCGATGGGGAGGCCGGGGAATCCACGGCCGCCGACCTGCACACGAGCTTCCGACTGAACCCGACCAACGGTTCGGTCGCGTTCGTCCGCCTTCAGGGTCCGGGCAACTCGCCCGCGGTCATGGACTACGCGGATTACGCGAACCTGTTCCCCAACCGGAGCATCGGGCTCGTCCCGGACGGCGACGTGCGCAGCCGGCGCCTCGTCTATTTCCCGACCACGGGTGCGTCCAACAATCCGGCCGTGCCGGTCGTGAACGTCGTCATCAATGAGTTCATGGCGCAGAACACCGCGACGCTGCGCGACCCGGCGGACCAGGATTTCGACGACTGGATCGAACTCTACAACGCCGGCTCCAGCGCGGTGGACCTCACCGGCTTCTTCCTCACGGACAACCTCACCAACAAGACGATGTTCGCGATTCCGGCCGGCTACCCGATTCCGCCGAACGGCTTCCTGCTGGTCTGGGCCGACGGTGAGACCGGCCAGAACCGGGCCACGAACGTGGACCTGCACGCCAACTTTTCGCTCGCCAAGGGCGGCGAACAGATCGGCCTCTACTCGCCCACCGGGGCGCTGATTGACGGATTGACCTTCGGCGCGCAGACGAACGACCTCTCCATGGGCCGCTATCCCGACGCCTCGGAGAACCCGCTGGTCGTCTTTGAGGAACCCAGTCCGCGTTCCGCGAACTTCATCGCCGGCGGAAACCTGCCGCCGGTGATTACCCCGATCGCCAACCAGTCTGCCCCCGAAGGCGCGGCGCTCGGATTCAAAGTCGTCGCGACCGATCCGGATTCAGGCCAGACCCTGAAGTTCAGCCTCGGCGCGGATGCACCCAGCGGCGCCTCGATTGACGAAACCAGCGGCCAGTTCACTTGGACGCCCGCCGAAACTCAGGGGCCGGGCAGCTACGCGTTCACGATCCGCGCCACCGACAACGGGACACCGCCCCGGACTGGCGTGACGCGCGTCAATGTCGCGGTGACTGAGGTAAACGTGCCGCCGGTCATTGGCACGATCCCGGATGCTTCGGTGGATGAGGACGGGCAACTGGCGTTTACGGTGCCGGCCTCGGATCCGGACCAGCCGGCCAACTCCCTGACCTTCACTCTGGACCCGGGCTACCCCGCCGGGGCGACGCTCGACCCGCAGACCGGTGAGTTTGTGTTTCATCCCGGTGAGTCGCAGGGCGGCCAGGTTTTTGCCGTGACCTTCCGCGTCTTTGACAACGGCTCGCCGGCGTTGACCTCTTTCAAGACGGTGAACCTGACGGTCAACGAGGTGAACAATCCGCCCACGCTCCAGCAGCCATCGCCGCAGTCGGTGGACGAAGGGGCCGCGCTTACGTTGACCCTGGTCGGCTCCGATCCCGAGGGAATGCCGGTGAGTTATAGCCTCGGGGGCAATCCCCCCGCAGGACTCAACCTGGATGCCACCACCGGGGTCCTGACGTGGACGCCGACCGAATCGCAGGGACCCGGCTCCTATCCGCTCGTCGTCAAGGTGACCGAACAGACGGCCCAGCAACTTACCGTGCAACGCACCTTCTCGGTGACGGTGCACGAGGTTAACCAGCCGCCGGTCCTCAGCGCCTTGGGGGATTTTACGGTCTCGGAGGGCGGCGCGGTCGGCTTCGTCGCGACGGCGACCGACCCCGACCTGCCGGCCCAGACACTGACCTATTCGCTGACGGGCAACGTCCCCGCGGGCGCCACGATTGATGCCAATACCGGAGCCTTCGCCTGGACCATCGGCGAGGACGCCGGAGCCACCACCAACGTCATCAGCGTCCGGGTTACCGACAACGGTCCGGGAAACCTGGCCGACACGAAGACGTTTCAAGTCATCATCCACCCGCGTTTCAAGGTGGCGATCAACGAGATCATGTATCGGCCGCTCACCAACACCGCCGAATACATCGAGCTGGCCAACGCCTCGGCCACCACGGCCTGGGACATCTCCGGCTATCGCCTGCTGGGCGACGAACTCACGTTCACCTTCCCCGCCAACACGGTGCTCGCTCCCGGTGCGCACCTTTGTGTCGTGCGCAACCTCACGGTCTTCCGGTCCACCTACGGAGCCACGCTGCCGGTTGGCGGCGTTTGGACCGGCATCCTTGGGAACACCGGCGACACGCTCCGGCTCGCGCCCGCGGACATCGTCGCCAACCCCGTCGACCAGGTGCAGTTCCGCTCCACGCTCCCGTGGCCGGTGGCCGCGGCCACCGGGGCGGCGCTTCAGGTGATCGACAATCGCCGGGACAACTCCCGGGTGGCCAACTGGGCCGCGGCGCCCGCCTACAATGGCCCCCGTCAGCTCGCGGTCATGACCAACGAATGGCGTTACTTCCAGGCCGGGGCACCGGACCCGCTGTGGAAGACCAACCTGTTCAACGATACCACCTGGGCCAAGGGGCGCGGGCTGCTTTTTGTGGAGACGGCGGAACTGCCGGCGCCGAAGACAACGCCGCTGACCCTCGGGCAGTCGGCCTACTATTTCCGCGCGAAGTTCACGCTGCCGTCGGTGCCCGCCGGCGCGACCCTTCGCCTGAACTATGTGATCGACGACGGTGCCGTGTTTTACCTCAACGGGCGCGAACTTCACCGGTTCGGGTTCGGTCCCGACGTGGTCGTGCAACACGACACTCCCTGCACGCTGGTGGGCGACGCCGCCCTGATCGGGCCGATCACGCTGCCAGCCGACCTCCTGCAGGTCGGTGAGAACGTGCTCGCCGTTGAAGTGCATCAGGCCAACGCGGGCAGTTCCGACATCGTCTTCGGGGCTTCGCTGAACCTCGAGGGCGGCTCCGTTCCGGGCCAGACCCCGGGCGCGACCAACAATGTCAGCGCCAATCTGGCCGAGTTTCCGGCGCTCCACCTCAACGAGATCCTGCCCAACAACTCCGCCGGCCTGGCGGACAGCAAGGGCGAGCGCGAACCCTGGGCGGAGGTTTACAACGCGGGCCCCGCCGAGGCGGACCTCACGGGCTGGGGGCTCTCCGACAGCTACACCAACCTCGCCAAGTGGACCTTTCCGGCCGGCACCCGACTCGGGCCCGACCAGTTCCTGCTGGTCTTCCTCGACGGAGAAACCGGCGATGCGACCGCGACCGAACTGCACACCGGATTCCGCGCCGTGGCGGCCAATGGCTCCTTGGCGCTGGTCCGCCCGCAAGGCGCCGCGCTGGCGGTGGTGGACTACGTGGACTACGCCACGGTGGTGGCCAACGCCTCGCTGGCGTCCTTGCCCGACGGTCAATCTTTCGCCCGGACGGTCACCGTTGCGCCTACTCCGGGCACCTTCAACACCGGCGCGACGCCAAACCGCGCGCCGTTGCTCAACCCGATTGCGGCCCAGGGCGGACCGGAAGGCGTGGAACTCACCTTCACCGCAACGGCCAATGATCCGGACGCGGGCCAGGCGCTGGTCTTCTCGCTGGAAGGCGGGGTGCCGACCGGGGCGACCCTGACCGCCGCGGGCGTGTTCCGGTGGACTCCGACCGAAGTGCAAGCCCCGGGAATCTACCCGGTCACCGTGGTGGTCACCGACAACGGCAGCCCGGCGCTCAGCGCCCGGCAGACAGTGCAGCTCACCATCGCCGAAACCAACGCCGCCCCGATCCTGGGCGTGACCGCCGACAAGGTGCTGGCCGAAGGGCAGGCCTTGAATGCCCAGTTCACCGCGACGGATTCCGACCTTCCGGTTAACACCCTGACGTATGCCCTGGTGTCCGCGCCGACGGGCTTGACCATCAATCCGGCGACCGGCGAAGTGAAGTGGACTCCGGACGAAGCCCAGGGCCCGGCCGCCTACACCATCACCGTCCGGGTCATCGACAACGGTTCGCCGGCTGCCAGCGTGGAACGGTCGTTCGAGCTGACGGTCACGGAAGTGAACGTCGCGCCCACCCTAGCCGGCCCGGCCTCGGCAACCATTCCGCCGCTCCAGCAGTGGCTCGGCCAGTTCACCGGCGCCGATTCCGACCTGCCGGCCACCCCCCTGACGTATGCCCTCGCGAATTCACCCGGCGGCATGACCATCAACGCGGTCACCGGCGAGGTGAAGTGGACCCCGCAGGCGATTCAAAGTCCGGGAACCTATCCCGTCACAGTGCGGGTTTCCGACGGCGCAACCCCCCCGGGCACCGCGGAACACAGCCTGACGCTGACGGTGGCGGACCTCTCATCCGCGCCGACCCCGAAGCCGCAAGTCCGCGCCGACGGCATCTTGGCGCTGCGTTGGGACACCGTGGCGGGCATCACCTACCGCGTCGAGTTGGCGGATGGTCCCGCTGGGCCGTGGCGGCCGCTCGCGACCGTGGTCGGTGACGGTCAGCCTGTGACCGTGCTGGATAATCCGGGCGCGCGGAGTGAACGCTACTACCGCAATGTGATTCCCTGAGCCGGAACGATGCAGCAGGGGCGCGGACCGTCTTCGTCCGCGAGCAGCGGACCCCAACATTGGAAGGGCGAACGGAACGGTGAGAGTGCCGCTCCGGTCCGACCACTGGCGCTCGGCCGGGGTGGACGCGCGGACGTGACCGTCCGCGCCCCTTTCAACTGCATTGTTCCAGCTGAACGCGGATTCCATTGGCGAGATTAGCGCCGACCCCGGCCCAGCGCGGGGGGCGGCGTTTTCATTGCCGGGAGGCATCCCGGATGCGCCGGACGGTTCCGTTGCCTGGGGAAGCGAGATTATGTTCGACGCCTCCCTTTGGCCAACACCAGTATCGCCCACCCTCGATGAATTCAAACCTCCTGTTAACCCTCGCGCTGATTGCGCCCTTTGCCCAGGCGGCGACGGTTCCCAACGGCTCCTTTGAAACCAACACAACCGACGGCGGCACGACCTATCAGACGCTCTACGTCGGTTACACCGGCCTGCCGGGCTGGCAGTTCAGTCCTTCCTCCTATCCGGTCCTGATTGGCACGGCCGACGAAAGTTACGCCTACAAGACCCCTTTCGGAACTTGGCAGGTGGATCTCAGCGGTCCGGACAACCTGACCGGGGGCTGGATTCAAACCGACGTGACCGACCTGACGCCGGGCCTGCAATACCGGCTGGATTTTGCGATCGGTGTCAGCGTGAACTGGCTGGCCCCGAGCGGCAGTCCCTCGCTGAAGGTGCTCGCGGGAACGACGGAAACGCCGTTCGTCGCGGCCCCGACCGGCGTCATCGACTGGTTGAACCGCGGGGTCGTCTTTGAAGCCACCGCCCCGACGATGACCGTCCGCTTCGAGAACACCTCACCGGTCGGCACGGGGCTGATCTCGGTGGACAACGTCTCGATAACCGCCGTGCCCGAACCGGCCGAATACGCCGCCGCCGCGGGCGCAGCCCTGCTGGCTTTCGGTCTGTTCCGGCGCCGGAACGGTTAATCGCACCCGCCTCCCATCGCCGCTGCTCTTCCCGTCGGGGCGTTTTGCGATGCAGGCCCAATCCCCAGATGGGCCGCGGAACGTGTTTGTGCAGGCTATGTTCACGGTCGTGCCACCTGGAACCCGGCTTGCCCGGTCCCCCTGCTTCCGCCAGTTTCAACCCCGTGCCGCCGTTCCAGATCATCTTCAATCCAACCAGTGCCGCCGAGCTGGCCAAGATGCCGAAGGATCTCCAGCTCCAGATCCTCGGCCAGTTCCGCGGGCTGCCGCGCGAACTCCAGCGGGACGATTCCCACTTCGGCCACCTCACCCGCCAGGGCCGCTCGCTCACGCGCTACCGGCTCGGCGATTACCGGGTCTATTTCGAGCGGCACCCGCTGGGCATCGTCGTCCACCGGATCCTGAACAAACACTCGCTCAAGGATTTCATGTTCCGCTCGAACCTCGACGCCGACGAAGACGAGCGGCTGCAGGACAATCCCAAGTTCTGGGAACTCATCGAGCAGGCCAAACCCAGCGGCCAGCGGGCGTAGGCAATCCAAGGTTCCGGATGGATGATTCCACCAAACCGCCGCCCCCGTTGCGCGTGCCCCCCCGGCTGGGTGCCACCCCGCCACTCTGGAAACCGGCCCCGGTCTCCCCGTTGGTCCCGCCGCCCCGTCCGAAATCGCGGCTGGCGGCCTGGCTGGGTTCGTTCGGTTTCGTGGGCATGTTGCTGCTCTCCGTTGGGGGCAAGCTGAAGTTCCTGTTGCCGGTCCTAAAATTCCTCGGCCCGGCGCTCAAGACCGGCAGCACGATGCTGCTGTCGATCGGCGTCTACGCGCTGGCGTTCGGTTGGAAGTTCGCCGTCGGTTTCGTGCTGCTGATCTTCGTGCACGAGATGGGCCACGTCTTCGCGGCCCGACAGGCCGGCATCGCCGTTTCCGCCCCCACGTTCATCCCGTTCATCGGCGCCCACATCCTGCTCAAGCAGGCCATGCCCGGCGCGTGGGTTGAGGCGAAGATCGGCTATGGCGGGCCGTTGGCGGGCACTTGGGCTTCGGCCCTGTGTCATTGGGTGTGGTTGGAAACGGGCAATCCGTTTTGGGCGGCGTTGGCTTACACCGGCTATTTCCTGAACCTCTTCAACATGGCGCCGGTCAGTCCCCTCGACGGCGGGCGGATCACGGCCGCGATCTCGCCGTGGCTGTGGATCATCGGTTACGCGATTCTGGGCGGCTGGTTGGGGCTGAGGATTTACCAGGCATTCCAAGGCGCGGGGCAACTTGGTTCCGGTGTCTTTCTGATGGGGTTGATCCTCGTCAGCGGCTTTCCGCGTTTGCTGTCCCTGTTCCGCACCAAGTCGGAGGAGGAACGCCGTTATTTCACCGTCACGCCCGGCCAACGCCTCGGCATGTCGCTCGCTTACTTCGGCCTGATCGCCGCCCTCGGTTACGGCATGACCGTGACCCACGTGAGCACGGACGGACTGCGGTAGGCGATCCACGTCACTACACCCAGCCTGAACGCTCTGCCGCCCTGAATCATTCCCCCGCTCGACCCGGCGGTCTGCTTTCAGCTAGGATCGCCGTCCTGTGAGTTCCGAAATGCTGTTGGCGGCCCGCGACCTTGAACTGCACCACAATGACCGTGTGCTGCTGGGAGGGGCGTCGCTGGGCCTTGCCGCCGGCGACCGCGTGGGCCTGGTCGGCCGGAACGGCGCCGGCAAATCCACCCTGTTGCGCATCCTTTGCGGCGAGCTGCAGCCGGACTCGGGCGAGGTCATCCGCCGGCGCGAGGCGGTCGTCGGCTACCTGCCGCAGACGTTCGAGCTCGACCCGGCCAGGACCGTCTTCGACAGCGTCCGCGAGGGCGCGCGCCAAGTGCTCGATTTCATCCACGAGTTCGAAACCCTGCCCGGGCACACGCGCCGACACGAGGAATTGGAACAGCACATCGAACGCCTCGGCGGCTGGACGCTGGACACACGCATTCGCAGCGCCCTGAACCAGCTCGGCTGTCCGCCCGACGACCGCCTGATCGAGGGGCTGTCCGGCGGCGAACATCGCCGCGTGGCGCTCGCCCGGGCCCTGGTAAGCCAGCCCGATGTGCTCATGCTCGACGAGCCGACCAACCATCTCGACATCGAGTCCGTGGGCTGGATCACCGAATTCCTCCGCGGCTATCCCGGAGCCCTTCTGGTGGTCACGCACGACCGCCACTTTCTCGACGAGGTGGCGAACAGCATCGTCGAGCTGCGCAACGGCGTGTTTGAGCGCTACGAGGGCAACTACACCGATTACCTCGGGGCGCGGGCGGTGAAGCTGGCCACGGAGGAACTCGTGGAGCACAAGCGCCAGATGTTCCTCCGCAAGGAACTCGAATGGGTCCGCCGCCAGCCCAAGGCGCAGACCAGCAAGTCCAAGGCGCGCCTGGATCAGTTCTTCGCGGTCGACGACGTGGGGCCCCCGGCCACCGAGTCGGACATGGAACTGGTCGTTCCGCCGCCCCCGCAACTGGGCAACCGCGTGGTCGATCTCAGCGATGTGGGCATGACCCTCGGCGGCCGGCGGCTGTTCTCCGGCCTGAGCCTCTCGTTCGCCGGGGGCACGCGCATCGGCATCACCGGGCGCAACGGCCTGGGCAAAACCACATTGCTCAAGCTCATCCTGGGCACGCTCGCGCCCACCGAGGGCGAAGTCCGAACGGGCCAGCTCACCAAGTTCAACTATGTCGATCAGGGCCGCCTGCGCCTGACCGAGGACCGCACCGTGATCGACGAGATGAGCGACGGTTCCGAGTGGGTCACGTGGGGGGAATCCCGCATGTCCGTGCGGGCCTACCTCAAGCGCTTCCTCTTCACCGATGATCGGATCGTCACGCAGATCCGGCATCTCAGCGGCGGCGAGCGCAGCCGCCTGCTGCTGGCCAAGGTGCTCAAGCGCGGCGGCAATTTCCTCATCCTCGACGAGCCGACCAATGACCTGGACCTCCAGACCATGCGGGTGCTGGAAGAGGCGCTGGTGGAGTTCCAGGGCTGCGTGCTGGTGGTGAGCCACGACCGGTATTTCCTCAACCGGGTCTGCACGGGCATCCTGGCCTTCGAGGGCGACGGGCGGGTGGCGTTCAGCGAGGGGAACTACGACTACTACGTCGAGAAGCGGCAGCGCGCGGCGGCGAAGCGGGAAGATGGCGCCAGATTCAAGGTCCCGAGTTCGAAACCGGCCACCGCGACGCCGACCCCGGCGACGGCCAAGGCGCGCAAACTGAGCTTCAAGGAACTGCGCGAGCTGGAGGGCATCGAAGCTGTGATCCACACGGCCGAAGCCGAGGTGGCGCGCCTCGAAGCGCTGTTTGTCTCGCCTGATTTCGCGCGCACCCACGGCAGCCGGACCAACGAGCTGCTGGCCCAACTTGAATCGGCCAAGACCGACGTCACCCGCCTCTACGCGCGCTGGGAGGAATTGGAGGCGATCCGCGCCGCGTCTGCGTGACGCCTGCTTCCGGCCTTGCCCCCGTCACAGCCTCTCGCCGACGCTGCGGGCATCGTCATGGACTCGCTGCAAAACCTGGTCTGGCACAACGGTCACTTCCTCGGAATCGAGTGGCACGTGTGGAAGGTGATCGGCTGGTGCGGGAACACCGCTTTCTTCTCGCGGTTCCTCGTCCAGTGGTATGCGACCGAAAAAAAGAAGGAAGTGGTCGTGCCGCCGATCTTTTGGTGGCTGAGCCTGGTCGGATCCTGGCTCCTGCTGTCCTACGCGCTCTTTTACCAGAAGGACTCGGTCTTCATCTTCGCCAACGCCTTCAACTGGATTCCCTACCTGCGAAACCTGGCGATTCACCGGCGTCACCTGAAGGCGCACATGACCTGCGGCACCTGCCGGCACGTCAACCCGCCGGCGGCGCGCTACTGCATGCACTGTGGCACGCTGCTGCCGGTAGAGAGCGGGGATGGACTGGGAAAGCCCGCCGCGGCGTGAGCGAGAGGTGGACGCCGCTCAGCGCTTGGCCGGGACCGGCGCGGGCGCGTTCGTTGGCACCAATGGGCTCAGGTCGAACCGGGTGAGGACGTTGGAGGCATAGACCGGATCACGCGCGCCGTATTGGCGAAATTTTTCGATCCCCTTGCGCACAATCTCCCGTTCGGCCTTGTGGGAATCCGCGAGCGCCCGCTGCTGGCCGTCAATCTGACGCTTCATCAGGGTCGTCTGGCGGTAAAGGAACAGGCTCAGTCCGGCCGTGACGATGAAGGCGGAGATCAGCACCAGCTTGAGCAGTTGCCGGAGGCTGCGGACCTGTTGGTCCAACTCCGCGACAGCCGGGTCCGCCGGGGAATTCAGGAGGGGATCGTCCATGGCTCAGCGTTTCGCAGGGGTCGCGGGTGCATTGGTGGTGATCGTGACGCCCACGGCGCGCAGGGTGGGGTGGATCGCGGCATTCCGGCCGGCGTATTCGATGCTCGCCGCCAGCAGGAGGTCGTAGGCCCGGCGGTTGTGGACCGACATTGCCAGCGCATTGGCCTGCCGGTTCATCACGCGGGTGGCGTAGATATGCCAGGCACAGAGCGCGGCGAGCAACAGCGCCAAGATGATCTGCAGGCTCGCCAGCAGCCGCAGGTTGGAATCGTGTTTCATGCCGATGGGGCAAAGGTAGGCGTGGAGCTCCGCTTTCCAAGGCTTTTCCCGGCGCCGGGCCAGCCCGGAGAACCCGATCCGCCCGCCCCGCGGCCGGAAATTCAGGGCGGGTTCGCGGTTGGCAAGCCGTCCCAATTTCGCGCAGTGTCCGCGGGACGTGAGTTTAGTTGCGCCAACCAAGGCCCCGGTTCACCGGCAGGAGGTGGTCATTACCAACAAGCAGGGCATCCACGCCCGGCCCTCCTCCCAATTCGTGAAGCTGGCCAGCAAATATGGCTGCGACGTCTTCCTCGAAAAGGACGATGAAACGATCAACGGCAAGAGCATCATGGGCCTGCTGATGCTGGCCGCCGGTCCGGGCAGCCGGCTCACCATCGTCTGCGCCGGCGAAAAGGCGGACGAGGCGCTCGCCGAACTGGTCGCCCTCGTGAACGGCAAGTTTGGCGAAGACTGAGCCGCCGGCCGCTCAACCCTGCAACGCCGCGAGGACTTCCGGATCGCGCACATCTACCCAGCGGCCTTCGATCTTCAGCCCGGCCAGCCGGTGACCGGCTTCCCTGAGTGCGGTGATGGCGTCCGTCAGTTCGTATTCGCCGCGGGGTGATTTCTGGAGCCGGGCGGTGAACTCAAAGAGATTGGGCCGGAAAATGTAGATGCCGGCGTTATACCAGACGGGTTGACCGGCCTGCAGCCAGCCGGTGGCCCGCAATTCTTCGAGCTGGGCCGGGCTGGGTTTTTCCACCAGGCGGGTCAGACAGAACTGCGTGTCGAAAAAATTGAGCCCTCCCTGGGTGACGTCCTGGCCTTCCGTCACCGTCAGCAGGCCGCCGAAGTCCGCTTCCCGCCACCGGGTCAGCATGCGCTGGTAGGTCTCCGGCTTCACCAGAATGTCCCCGTAAGTCAGCAGGAAGTCGGAATCACCCACGAAGTCCTTGGCGTATTCGGGAGCCTTGCCGGTGCCATCTTGCACGACCTGCCGCGCGTAACTGATCCGGGCCCCGAAGCGTGAGCCGTCGCCAAAGTGCGACTCGATGACGTCCGCCCGCCAGCCCGTGATGAGGCAGACGTCGCAGATGCCCGCGGCCAGCAGTCCGTCGAGGATGTGTTCCAAGATTGGCCGGCCCTGGACCCGCAGCATCGGCTTGGGCAGCTCCTGGGTGAGATCCTTCATGCGGGTGCCTTTGCCGGCGGCGAGAATGACAGCTTTCATTGGGCGCCGGCCAGCGTCTCCGGTCTGACCAAACAAGGGCAAGCTGGCTGATGGCGAAGAAGCGTTTCGCCAACCGATGGGCCAATCCGGCCAATCGCCGTTGGGCACATCGGTCCGCTTCACGGCTTCCATCACCGCCGTGAAACCAATTCCAAACCCGCCGGCTTCGGCCCGCAGCGCCACTGGGCAAGACCGGGCCCCGGAACGCCTCCATCCGCCCGAAGCGGAGCACGACCACGGACACCGGCCTTCCGGCGGCCACTGCGCGTGCGGTGACTGCACCGGCCGGGGGGCGTGCGGACAGCACAAGAAATCCAAGCCGGTCGTCGCCTGAGCCCCCGCTGGCGTTGCCAGTCGGTTCGACTACCGTGGCGCCGACGTGCGCGGCGAGCTTCGAGATTCTCACGGACGCGTGATGCGGGACCTCCGGGTCAGCATCACGGACCGGTGCAATTTCCGCTGCCTCTACTGCCTGCCCGAGACCGAGGAGGCGGCCAATTTCTACCGCACCAAGTTCGATGCGCTGCGGAATCCAAAACCGTTCGCGCTGACGCCGATCCGCTACGACTGGAAGCCGCGCGCCGAGCTGCTGTCGTTTGAGGAGATCGAACGGTTTGTCCGCATCGCCGTGGAGCTTGGAGTCGAGAAGGTTCGCGTCACCGGCGGCGAGCCCATGCTGCGAAAAGGCGTCGAAACGCTGGTCGGCAAACTCGCGGCGATCCCCGGCGTGCGCGACCTGGCGATGACGACCAACGGCCAGCTTTTCACGGCAAAGGCGGAAGCGCTCCGCGCCGCCGGACTGAAGCGGGTCAGCTTCAGCATGGATTCCCTCGATCCGGCAAACTTTCAAAAACTCACCGGCCGGGACGGTCTGGCCGAAGTCCTCGCCGGCATCGAAACGGCCCGCCGGCTGGGGTTCGGACCGGTCAAGGTGAACGCCGTCATCATCCGGGACCTCAACGACCACGAGCTGGAAGCCCTCGCGGAATTTGCCCACGGGCACGACCTGAGCTTCCGCTTCATCGAGTTCATGCCGCTCGATTCCAGCCGGGCCTGGCAGAAGGGGTTGGTCGTTCCCGGCCGCGAAATCCTCGCGCGCCTGCAAGCCCGCTTCGACCTAATCCCGGTCGACCAGGCCGGCAATCCGGCGGAGACCGCCCGCCGCTGGTCGTTCGCCGATGGCCGCGGCGAAATCGGGATCATCGCGCCGGTGAGCGAACCCTTCTGCGGCCACTGCAACCGGCTCCGGCTGACCGCCGATGGCAAACTCCGCACCTGCCTCTTCAGCCTGGAAGAGCATGACTTCAAGCCGCTCCTGCGTGGCGGCGGCAGCGACAACGAGATCGCTGCGCGGCTGGTGGAACTCGTCACCCACAAGGAGGCCGGCCATCGGATCGGCCAGCCTGATTTTGTGCAGCCTGCCCGCACGATGAGCTGCATCGGCGGTTGACCGACCCCGTCTGCCAGGTTCGCGTCATGAATGCCGGCCCCCCTCCCGATCCGCACCGCGGCGCCGGTTTCAATCCGGCCAACCGCTTCGTTGCGACGCATCGCGAAACAGACCCCGATCTCAGCGACTTGGATCCCGCCGAGGAACCGTCGCCGCGCACGGAGTTCATCGAGGACAATACCCAGACGGCGCTGACGAAGAACGACAGTCCCGACGTTGGCTTCACCTGGTCGCTCAATCCCTACCGCGGCTGCGAACACGGCTGCATCTACTGCTATGCGCGGCCGTTCCACGAATACCTCGGCTTCAGCGCCGGGCTGGATTTCGAAACCAAGATCGTCGTCAAACCGGCCCTGCCGGAACTCCTCCGCCGCGAACTGGCGGCGCCGCGCTGGCAACCCGACGGCATCGCGCTGAGCGGGGTGACCGACTGCTACCAGCCGGTGGAACGCCGCCTCCAGATCACGCGCCGATGCCTTGAAGTCCTCGCCGAATTTCGCAACCCCGTCGGCATCGTCACCAAGAACGCCCTCGTCACCCGGGACGTGGACGTGCTGGGCGAACTGGCGCGGCACAACTGCGCCGCCGTGTTCATCTCGCTCACGACCCTGGATCCCGAACTCCGTTCCCTCCTCGAACCCCGGACCTCGCCGCCGGCAGCCCGCCTGGCCGCCATCCGGAAGCTGCGCGCCGCGGGCATTCCCGTGGGCGTCATGATCGCCCCGATCATCCCGGCGTTGAACGACCATGAGATTCCCCGGCTCATCGCCGCGGCGGTGGAAGCCGGCGCGCAGTTTGCCGGCCGCGTTGTGCTGCGTTTGCCGTTCGCCGTGGCGCCGCTGTTCGAGGACTGGTTGACGCGCCACTTCCCCGACCGGAAGGAGAAGGTGTTGAACCAGATTCGCGGCCTGCGCGAAGGGAAGCTCAACGACGCCAGCTTCGGCGCCCGGATGACCGGCACCGGCCCGGCCGCGGAGCGCATCGGTCAACTGATGGACGTCGCGTGTCGCCGGGCCGGCATTGCGGGCCACTGGCCACAACTGGACACCCGCGCCTTCCGTCGCATCGAGCCGGGCCAGTTGAACCTGTGGTAAGGCGGTGCCCGGGTCGCGCCGGTTCCTCCGTGAATTGCAGGTTTCCCTTCCGGCTCCGGCTACCGTTCCATCCCCGCAATGATTGCTCCGTTACGCTTCCTGCTCGTTGGCTTCGCCGCGGTCGTGGCGCTGGGCAGTGAAGCGAACCGGTTGCCCCAACTGGATCTTGCCGCCGACTCCGCCCGCCGGGTGGTGGTTGACCGCGAGGCTGCCCAATACCTCGGGCATCCCTCGACGGTGCTCCTTGAAGACGGCCGGACCATTCTCTGCGTCTATCCCAAGGGTCACGGCAAGGGCGCCATCCAGCTCAAGCGCAGCACCGACGGCGGACTTACCTGGAGCCCGCGGCTGCCAGTTCCCGAAAACTGGTCCACCTCACTGGAGACGCCAACGATCCATCGCGTGATCGATGCCGCCGGAAGAAAACGGCTCATCGTCTGGTCGGGTATGTTCCCGGCGCGCCTCGCCGTCTCGGAAGACGACGGCATCACCTGGTCGCCGCTTAGGCCGGCCGGGGACTGGGGTGGAATCGTGGTGATGGGCAGCGTGGAGGCGGTGCGGGGAAAACCTGGGCACTACCTCGCCTGGTTCCATGACGACGGTCGCTATTTGCGGGCCGGCTCCAAGCAGGAGACGCCGGTCGTCTTCCGGCTTTTCCAGGTAAGCTCGACCGACGGCGGACTCATTTGGAGTCAGCCGCGTGAGCTGTTCGCCTCCAGCGAAGTTCACCTGTGTGAACCGGGGGTGGTTCGCTCGCCCGACGGCAAGCAGTTGGCCTTGCTGCTGCGCGAAAACGCACGCCGCAAACAGTCCCACATCATCCTCTCCGACGACGAGGGGAAGACTTGGACCCGCCCGCGCGAATTGCCGCCGTCACTGACCGGAGATCGGCACACGGCCAAATACGTGCCCGACGGCCGCCTCTTCATCTCGTTTCGTGACACTGGCAAGGACTCGCCCACGGCCGGTGACTGGGTTGGCTGGGTCGGGCGCTACGACGACCTGACCTCCGGCCTGCCGGGCCAATACCGCGTCCGACTGGGAGACAATCAGCACGCGTGGGATTGCGCCTATCCGGGCGTAGAGGTGTTGCCCGACGGCACGGTCGTCACGACCACCTACGGGCATTGGGACGCCGGCCAACCGCCTTATGTTGTCAGCGTCCGATTCACGTTGGGTGAGCTGGATGCGCGTCTGGAGTCCGGCTCCAAAGATTCCGGAAGAAAGAGTTCTCGACCCTGAACCGAGAGAAGTTTCAAGGCCCTGAACCGGCTCCCGCCTTTGACCGCGGGCATCCCTTTAGCGAGCCCGCGCAACGCAGCGCAGGCCTGCGAAGGCTTTCGGTCCGGAGAATTCCATCACGCCGCCGACGGTCCGAACCCCGCTAAACGGGTCGTTCGTGATCAGGAGGTTGCCGTCGAGGTCGAGATAGTCGGTGAGCTCGGCAAGATGGGCTCCGGCACTGATCAGGACCGAGGATTCGATCATGCAGCCCAGCATGGTCTTGAGGCCGCGGGTCCGGGCGGCTTCCAGTGCGGCCTTCGCCGCGGTGATGCCGCCGGCCTTCACGAGCTTCACGTTCACGCCGTGAAAGCGCTGGGCGCAGGCCTCCGCGTCGGCGGCGGTCTGGTAGGATTCGTCCCCGATCAGCGGCAGCGGCGAACGGGCCTTGAGCCAGGCCCAGTCGGCCTCGGACACCGAGGCCGGCATCGGCTGCTCGACAAACTGCACGTTCCCGTCGGCTGCAACCCACTCGATGTGGCGCAAGGCTTCCTCCGGAGATTTCCAAGCGGCATTGGCGTCGACGCGGATCGGGGTCTTCGGGGCGGCGCTGCGCACGGCGGCGAGATTCTCGCGGTCTCGCGGACCGCCGAGCTTCAGTTTTAGGATCGGCATTCCCGCCGCCACCGCTTCGGCAGTCTTGGCCGCCATCATCGCCGGCGTGTCGATCCCGATGGTGAACGAGGTGACGTGCCGGCCGCCGGTGAAACCGAGACCGAGGAATTCATGCACCGGTTTTTCGGCGGCCTTGGCGGCCCCGTCCAACAGGGCGAGGTTCACGGCGCATTTCGCGGGGAAGCCGCCCGGAGAAAGCGCGTCGAGGTAAGCCATGCTGTCCGCAATGTCATCGAACGAAAGCCGCGCCGCATCCACCCGGCCCAAAAATGCCGCCATGGTGGCGTGGGATTCGTGATACTGGCTGGAAGGCGACCCTTCGCCGGTTCCGGTCCGGCCCTGGGCATCGGTCAATTCGACGAAGACGACCGGATAAGACGACCTGCCGGCGACGGCTCCGTTGGACACGTCCGTGGCGATGGCCCAAGAGTGTTTGAGGGCGAGGTCAAACCGCCAGTGTCTAAGCTTCATTTACGGCTGGGATCTGCGTTGAACTGCAGGCCTGCGTCCAGCCCGCCGTCCATCTGTTTCCCGCAACAAAAAGGGACCGGCGTGCGGTCAGTCCCCAGTCTGCCTGGCGAGTCTGGCTGCGGCCGGCTCAGGGCTTGTCGGTGATCTTCTCCCAGTCGAACCCCTGGGCCTCGGCGTATTTCGAAAACGGCTTCTCGTGCAGGATCAGCACCGCGCGGACGATGCTCGAGTCATCGGCGCGCCCCATGCCGCCGCTGATGAAGTCGGGGATGATGTCCGTCTTGCGATGGGCATACGTCAGCGCAAACACCGCGGCCGACATGGCGTGGTAGGGCATCTCCTTGTAGGCGCCTTCCGCGACGTCTTCGACGGCGTCGGCCAAGAATTCGAGCTGGTCGACGAGATGGGGAAACTGCGGGGCGTTGATCTGGGCGAACTCCACTTTCCACAGCGGAAGATTGCGCAGCACCTTATCCACCATGGCCGGGGTCACCTGGCCGGCACCTTGGAGCACGTAGTTGGCGATTTCGAACATTGCGGACGCGATTAAGGCACGCGGAAGCCCGTGGGGCAACCCGGAGGTTTGCAGTGCGCGTGACAAACTGGTTTCGTCTCCGCCATGAAACGCTCCGTCCGTCACGTCATGGTGCTGGTCACGGCGCCGGACCTCGAAGTCGCCCGCCGACTCGCCCGCGAGGCCCTCGAGGCCCGCCTGATCGCCTGCGCCAACCTGATGCCCCAGCTCGAATCCCATTACTGGTGGCAGGGCAAGCTGGAGAGCAGTTCCGAAGTCGTCCTCGTGATGAAGACCACCCGCTCCCGGCTGAAGGCGCTCGAGAAGCTGATCCTCGCCGGCCATCCCTACGACACCGCCGAATTCGTCGCGTTGCCGATTCAAGCCGGCAGCGCCCGTTACCTGGACTGGGTGACGGCAAGCGTCGGCGAAGTCGGACTTGGGTGAAGCAAGCCTGCTACCGCTGCCGTCTGCTTCCCGCGAGCCGGCCGCGTTGGGTGTCACCCATCGCGCTCCCTTGAAGTGTGGGCGGCTTGCCCCGCAAGCCGCACGGGTTGCAGGGCAACCCGCCCACAGTTTCGCTGCCATGACCTGCCGTGTTTCCCGGGTGGGAGCCGGCAGCGGCGCCACCCACTCCGAGTCGGCCGACGGCAGATGGCAGATGGGCAATCTGCGCCACCACCAAGCCGGCCCAACCGCGGGTTCGGATTATCTGGCCCGACGCTGAACCGCTCGCACCGCCTTGAGCAAGGCGTCCGCTTCGGCCTCCGTGCCCACGGTGATTCGCAGATAGGCGTTCACTTCCGGCGCACTGAACCAGCGGACGATGATCTTCCGCGCGCGGAGTTCCTCCAGCCATTGCTTCGCGGGCAAGCCTGGCGGCCGGCAAAGGAGGAAGTTGGTCGCCGACGGCAGGACTTCGAAGCCCAGCCCGGTCAGTTCGCGCCGCAGGCGTTCGCGGGTGGCGACGAGGCGCTTGAAGTTCCGCCGGTAGTAACCGAGGTCGCCCAGCGTCGCGAGCGCCGCCACCTGGCCGAGGCCATTGACGTTGTAGCTGTCGCGCACCTTGTCGAGGGCCGCGATGAGCTCGGGATGCCCGACGAAATAACCCACGCGCTGCAAGCACAGCGAGTAGGCCTTGGAAAAGGTCCGCGAGATCAGGACGTGCGGATGCTTGAGCGCGAGGGCGAGGGCATTCTCCGGGGCGAAGTCCACGTAGGCCTCATCAAGCACGACCACGCCCTTCATCGCCGCGCAGAGCGCATCAAGTTCGGCCGTGCTGAAGCCGCGTCCGCTGGGGGCGTTGGGCGTGGTGACGAACGTGAGCGCGGCCCGGAAGTCCCATTGTTGGCCCCGCCTCAGTTCTGCGACCGACGGCAGGCCAAAGTCGGCCCTGAGCGGCACGGAGTTGGTGACGGCGCCGTGCGTCTCGGCCAGGACGGGATAGAGCGAGTAGCTGGGCCAGAAGTATTGCACGCGGGACTTGGAACCCTCTGGCCGCACCAAGTAGGTGTCGGGCAGGTGGGAAGGATCCAGTTGGACCGGCACAAACGGTCCGGCCGGCTCCACGAACGCCCGCACTGCCAGCGCCAGCAGTTCGTCGGAGCCGTTGCCCACGATGATGTTCTCCGGACCGCAGCCGTGCAGCGCCGCCAACTTCTCGCGCAACGCCTGCGCCGTCGGGTTCGGATAGAGCCGCAGGCGGCCGTCCACGGCGGCGCGGGTCGCCGCGAGCACCTTGGGCGACGGCGGGTAGGGATTCTCGTTGGTGTTGAGCTTCATGAGGCCCTTCACCTTGGGCTGTTCGCCCGGCACGTAGGCGTGCAGCGCGTGAACGAGCGGGCGGATCAGTTTCTTCGGACTGGAGGAACGGGAGGTGCGTGTGGCCATGGAAGTGACGGCGGGAAGTTAAGGTAGAAGGCGGACGGAGCGAAATTCTTCGTAATCCGTGAGCCGCCAGCTTTGACGCGGTGGCGTGAATGAGCCGGCTATTCGGTGTCGTGCCCGCCCTCACCCCGACCCTCTCCCTGTAAAGACCGGAGACATGGTGGACGGGTGTGCGGGGACATGGTGGACACCTGAGGCGGTCATGGTTTCAGGTAGGCGGAACCGGTTGGGTTGGGTTT